>CAZKAI010000036.1:36390-37730 GCA_964550565.1 uncultured Pirellulales bacterium | reverse complement strand
GAACTGATTGTGATGGGTGTCGCACTGGGTCTATTTGTAGTCCTGCTGCGACTGAAACTAAAGATTGGACTGTCGATGATTCTGGCGGCGTGTGTACTGGAACTGCTGCTGGGTGTCAGTCCGTTCAGACTGTGGGGAGAGTTTGTTCAGGAGTGGCGGGATAAGCCATTGAGCCAGACGACGGGGTATCTGTTTGTCACGCTGGCGTCGATGCTGACGTTTGTGAATATTCTGGGCCTTGCGATGAAAGAGACGGGGGTGTCCGGCAAGCTGACGGAGGCGCTTTTAGTGTTGTTTAAAAGCCGTCGCGGCGCGATGGTGGGCATCCCGATGCTGATGGGCCTTTTGCCGACGCCGGGCGGGATTATGCTGTCGGCGCCGATGGTGCGGGACCTGGCCGATAGTATCGGTGTGACGCGCAGCCGTTCGGCGGCGATTAATTTTTTTTCCGACATCAGTGGGAGATGGTCTGGCCGCTGTTTCCGTCGATACCGCTGATCCAGGGGATGCTGGGGATTTCAGCAATTGCCTTAATTAAGCATAATATTGTAATTTCGATTTGCGGCATCACCGGCGGAATACTCTTTCTGCTGCTGTCGGGCATCCCACCCAAAAAAGAGCAGCGGGACAAGGCTAAATGGCTGCACAGTCTGCATGTCTTTATGCAGGCGTTCTGGCCGATAGGGCTTGTGGCGGGGCTTCATGCTGCATTGAATGTCAATCCTGCAATCGGTATCCTGATTTCAATAACGCTGTTTATGCTGGTGTATCGCGTTCCCTTTGGGCGATGCGGGCATTTATGTCGTGAGGGTTTTGAAATCGACCTGATTCTGCTGATCCTTGGGGCGCTGCTGTTCAAGCTGAATCTGCAGGCGGCGGACAGTATTTCGGCGGTAGTCCAGTTCTTTGCAGACATTCACATGCCGGGGATAATTCTGCTGTTTGTGCTGCCGATGCTGGTGGCGGCGCTGACGGGGCTGACGATGCCGACGGTGGCGATTACGTTTCCCCTGCTGATGCCGTATATCGTGACAGGGGCTGGCGTCGATATCGGCTTGCAGACGCTGGCGTTTTCGGGTCTGCTGTGCGGGCTGTATCTGACGCCGGTGCATTTATGCCTGAGTCTGTCGGCCAGTTACTTTGAGGCGCCGCTGGGACGGATTATCCTGCTGCTAATCGGGCCGATTGCCTGTATTGCGGTGGGTGGAATTTTGGCGGCAAAAATGTTATAATCGAAACAAATATCCTTAAAATCGGAGGTTTACTATGAATAATTTCGAATACTGCAATCCGGTACGCGTCGTATTCGGCAAAAACACCATTGCCAAACTGGCGGATTT
>CAZKAI010000036.1:9554-36290 GCA_964550565.1 uncultured Pirellulales bacterium | reverse complement strand
GTCGTATCCCGCGACAGCACGCAGGAGAAACTGGCTTTCGGCAATCCCAAAGTCTATCCGGCCTTTTCGATTCTGGACCCGGAGATTACCTATTCGCTGCCGCAGAATCAACTGCGCAACGGTATCGTGGATGCATTTGTGCATGTGATGGAACAGTATGCGACATATTCGATTAATACGCCCCTGCAGGATCGGCAGGCTGAAGCGGTGGTACGAACACTTATCGATGTCGCGCCCGATGTGCTGACTAAAAAAGATTATGACAGCCGGGCTAATTTCATGTGGGCCGCGACCCATGCCCTGAACGGTATTATCTCATGCGGTGTTGTTGAGGACTGGTCCACGCACATGATCGGCCATGAATTGACGGCCTTTTTCGGTGTCGCTCATGCCGAGTCGCTGGCGATTGTCCTGCCGGGCATGTGGCAGCATCAATTTGAGAATAAAAAGGCCAAGCTGGCCCAACTGGCCCGGCGGATATGGCATGTCGTGGATGGCAATGTGGATACCCAAGCCCGGGCCGCCATCGAAAAGACGGTGGCCTTTTTCCATTCAGTCAATATGCCGACCCGCCTGAGTGATTACACTATCAGCAAGACCGATATTGAGAAAGTGGTTGAGCGTTTCCGGCAGCGCGGCACGACGCTCGGTGAACATCAGGCCATTCGAGCCGACCAGATACGCGAAATCCTGACACTCTGCCTCTAAATTAACGGCAAGGCAAAGCCAATTATTTTGCCTGGCGGATTTGGCGGACCAGGGACAGGGTGTCCTGGACTTTTTTGGTCAGTTGGGCAAAATCGCCTGCGGCCACAATCTGGCTGGTAATCAGGTTAGAGCCCACACCAACGCAGGCCACGCCGGCCTTAAACCAGGCGGCGAGGTTTTCCTGGGTGGGGTCCACGCCGCCGGTGGGCATGATTTCCGTCCACGGGGAAGGTCCCTTGACGGCCTTGACGAAGGCCGGGCCGCCGACTTCCTTGCCGGGGAAGACCTTGCAGATTTCCACGCCGAGCATCTCGGCCCGGTGAATCTCGGTTGCAGAGGCACAGCCGGGCAGATACGGCACTTTGCGGCAGTTGCACACTTTGGCGGTATCTTCATCCAGAAGCGGCCCAACGACAAAGTCCGCGCCGGAGTTGATATACATCGCCGCCGTCGGGGCATCGCAGATCGAGCCGACACCGAGAATAATCTCAGGACGCTGTGTGTCGCGGAGTTCGGTCAGTTTATTGAAGACATTGACGGCCCTGTCGCCGCGGTTGGTGAATTCCACGAGCATCGCCCCACCGTCGGCACAGGCACAGGTAATCTTCCAGGCGGTGTCCGCATCGGGATTATAAAACACCGGCACCAGGCCGATTTCCTTCATTGCACACAATACCTTCAAACGGTTATGACGAGCCATTTAGAATCTCCTCAAATAGTCTTAATTCATCTGCCAATTGGATTATCTTACTTCTTACTCTTGCCGGATTCAAGCCGTTCCCATTCGAGGGCAGCCAGGATAAAGGGGCCTATCGCCTTGGGGTCGTTATCGCGTATCGGTTCGCCGATATAATATTCATACGACCCGTCGCGGTAGGGAGTCCCGCCCAGGCCGGCAACCGCACAGCACTGATGGATACTGACCAGACCGTCCGAGTCTTCGGTAATCAGATGCTTCAGGATACCATCGTATCCCTTGCGAGCAACGGCAAGATATTTTTTATCGACGGCATTCAACCGCACCGCCTTGGTCATTGCATAGACAAACATCGACGAAGCCGAGGCTTCCAGATAGTTGCCCTGTCGGCCGCCCTGGTCCACCACCTGATACCACAGTCCGGTCTGCGGATCCTGATATGCCGACAATGCTGTAAACAGCCGGTCCAGAATCGCTGTCAGTTCCGGCCGGCGCGGATAGGATGCGGGCATGTAATCCAGCACATCCACTAACGCCATCGCATACCAGCCCATCGCCCGTCCCCAGAAATTGGGGGACTGCCCCGTCTCGGGATTGGCCCAGCGCTGGGCACGTCCTTCGTCCCAGGCGTGATACAGCAGGCCGGTTTTGGCATCGCGGGCGTGTTTTTCCATCAGGACAAACTGATTGGCAACATCGTCCAGTAATTGTGATTCTTTGTATTCGACCGCATATCGGGCCAGGAAAGGCGAGCCCATATAAAGACCATCCAGCCACATCTGGTGGGGATATCGCTGCTTGTGCCAGAAGCCGCCCTGGGTCGTACGCGGGTGGACTTTCATCTGGTCTCGCAGGGTCTGGATTGCCTGACGGTACTTTTCTTTGCCGGTGTATTTGTACACATCGAACAATGCCATGCCGGGATTAATCTGATCGATATTATAATCTTTCATCGAATAGGTCTGGATCGTCCCGTCGTCCTGAATGAGGGCATCATAAAACCGTTCGATATAGGCCGGAATCGCCGGGTCTTTGGTATTCAGATAGCTCTGCCACATCGCCTTATAGACCGTCCCATAGGTATAGCTCCACTTGGGCTTGGAGGCAAAGTCCAGCGACCAGATATCGGTATTGCGTTTCATGACTGTCTGGGTCATTTTGACAGACCACGGCTCGGGCGAAGCTTTAGAAGCCGTAGAAGCACATCCGGCCATCACGATACTGATCCATCCCAGCACAATCAGATAATATGTCTTGACTGAATTCATGTTATACCCTTTCCGCATCAAAGCATGTATTAAGGTACCCATCCAATCCTGTCTTCCCGATGCATGTCCGGTTGGTTATTCCCGCCTCAGCGGGCGATTCTGGCGGTTGCGCCTTTCATCACCGCTTCAACTTCTTTTAAACTGGCCGTGGAGGTGTCGCCGGGTGTGGTCATTGCCAGTGCGCCATGAGCGGCACCGTAATTGACGGCCTGTTCGGGGGACTTGCCTTCCATGAGGCCGTAAATCAGGCCGGAGGCAAAGCTGTCTCCCCCGCCGACCCGGTCGTAGATTTCCAGGTCCGGCCGCAGCACGGCTTCATAAAATTTGCCGTCAAAATATAAAATCGCGCCCCAGTCGTTCCGGCCGGCGGTTTTAGCATTGCGCAGGGTCGTAGCAACCGCTTTGAAGTTTGGAAACTGGGCAACAGCCTTCTGAATCATTTTCTTAAAATTGGTTGGGTCGAGATTGGAACAATGTTCATCCAGTCCCTCCACTTCAAAACCCAAGGCCGCGGTGAAATCTTCTTCATTGCCGATCATCACATCGACATATTTTGCGATTTCCCGGTTGACCTGACGGGCCTTGTCCTGGCCGCCGATGTCTTTCCAGAGGGAGGCGCGATAGTTCAGATCATACGAGACCATTGTGCCGTATTTTTTGGCAATTGTGACGGCTTCGATAATGGCATCGGGCGTGGTTGCTGAAAGTGCCGCGAAGATACCGCCAGTGTGCAGCCAGCGAATACCATCCTGACCGAATATTTTTTCCCAGTCGAAATCGCCTTTTTTTATCTGCGAGGCGGCACTATTGGCCCGGTCGGAACAGCCCACCGCGGCACGAACACCAAAGCCGCGTTCGGTAAAGTTGAGCCCTACGCGGGACTTCCTGCCGATGCCGTCAAACGGCACCCAGCGGATGTATTCGGTGCTGACGCCCCCCTGAAAGATAAAATCCTCCAGCAGCCTGCCGATGGGATTATCGACAATCGCCGTGGCCACTGCGGCCCGCTTGCCGAAGCATCGCTTCATGCCGCGAGCGACATTGTATTCGCCGCCGCCTTCCCAGACACGAAACATCCGCGCGGTATGAATCCGTTCCGAGCCCGGGTCCAGTCGAAGCATGATCTCGCCCAGAGACAGGATGTCATATTTGCATTCCGATTGCTGCCTGAGCTTCAAGTCGTTCATAATTACCTCTTATCTTGATTCTGAAGATTTTCATTAATCAGCCATAACACCGGCGCTTGCCCGTGAAAATCGCCCAGCAGACGCGGCCGGTTCAGATAAAATTCAATATCATCTTCCTGTCCCGTGCCGGCACACACATCCCGCACGTTGCCTTTGCGATCCACGTGGGCACACAGGGCATCCGCCGCCTTGTCCACAGCGGCCTTGTATTCACGTCCCAGCCAGCCGTGATGAATTCCAACCGACATGGCATACGCAAACATCGCCGTACAGGAGCTTTCCGTCCAGGCGTAGGGATAGTCAATCAATTGCCGCCACATGCCGTTATCCGACTGGCACGCAAGCAATTGGCCCATCATTTTCTTATAACTAGCCATGATTTCCTGCCGATACGGATTATCGCTGGGCAGCGAGGACAGCACTTCGGCCATCGAGGATGCGACCCAGCCGTTGCCCCGACCCCAGTGATAGGGATATTTCGGTCCATGGTAAAACAATCCGTTGGACTGCTGAAGCTTGCGCAGATAGGATACAAGCTGCAGCGCGGCGCGATCGGCATATTTGATATCCTGTGTGGCGCGATAGGCCTGAATTTGCAGCATCCCCACCATATACATGTCATCAATCCACCACCGCGTCTGGGAAGTCAGACCATCGGGCAGCGGATTTTCCCATTGCCTGTCGGCAAAACTCAAACCCGCTTCAAGATACCGTTTATCCCCGCTGACAAGATAAATCTGCAGCGGAACAATCCCCATCACATTATGGTCCACGTGAGGGGTACGGGAAAACAGGACCTTATCCTCTTTCTCGTCGAGAAAACCTTCATAGCGGGCGATGAGCCGATTGAGCATCTCCTGATCGCCGACTGTTTGAGCAAAACGAAGGCCCCCCACGGCGGCACAGGCCTCGGCATAATGCAATCCTTTGCGATTGTCCTTATTGCCGTAAAGCATGTAGGAACGCCCCAGCAGATTTTCGACCACGCGAGTGCCGGTCTGACGCAGGTCGCACTGACTGCTTGGGTGAGATTTCGTATTTGTCGCACATGAAGCCGTCATGAGCGCTACGATGGTGAGCAGTAAAGTTTTTTTCTTCATAGGTCGCAATCCTCTCTTGATTTATACTGATCCTACTTAATATTTCCCGGTTCGTCCCAGCCAAGTACAGCAGCTTAAACCACGTGCTTCTTTTGCTAGCGGAATAATACCCGTTGGGTATAAAAATTATCGTGCCAGCCAGCCGCCATCGACGGCAACCGTATAACCATTCATATAATCCGACGCCGCCGAGGCAAGAAAGACCGCAATGCCTTTCAGGTCGTCGGGGGTTCCCCACCGCCCTGCCGGAATACGGTCCAGAATCGCCTTGTTGCGGGCCTCGTCGTCGCGCAGGGCCTTGGTGTTATCGGTGGCCATGTAGCCCGGGGCAATGGCATTGGTGTTAATCTTATGCTTGGCCAGTTCGCACGCCATCAGGCGAGTCAGGCCCATAATAGCGCTTTTGGACGACGTATAAGACGGCACGAGGATTCCGCCCTGAAAGCTGAGCATCGAGGCGGTGTTGATGATTTTGCCGCCGCGGCCCTGCTGAATCATCTGTTTGACCACGGCCTGACTGAGAAAAAATACGCCGCGGATGTTGAGATTCATCACATCATCCCAGTCTTTTTCGGTAAATTCCGTAAACGGCGCCCTGCGGATGATGCCGGCATTGTTGAACAGAATATCGATGCCGCCCAGCTTTTCGACAGTCACTTTAACGATCATATCAACACAGTCTTTTTTGGTCAAATCCGCGGTAATAGTAACGCAGCGGCGTCCCAGTTTTTCAATCTGTTCCTTCGTATCGCTCATATTGAGCACGTCCACCGCAGCGACATCGGCCCCCGCTTCGGCCATGGCCAGGGCCATCGCCTGCCCGAGGCCGCGGGCGGCACCGGTCACAATTGCTGTTTTGCCATCAAGCTTAAATTGATCCAGAATCATATTCTCACCTCGCTATCTAATATCTGCAATTGAAATGCCATCCATATCATCAAATGTCTGATTTTCGCCGCCCATGGCCCAGCAGAACGTATAGGCCTGGGTACCGACGCCGGAATGAATCGACCAGCTCGGCGAAATAACCACCTGTCTGGCAGCGACAACAATATGACGTGTCTGGTCGGGCTTGCCCATCAGGTGGAAGACGCGGGCCGTATCGGGAAAATCAAAATACATATACACTTCCATACGCCGTTCATGCGTATGCGGCGGCATGGTGTTCCAGACGCAGCCTTCGGCCAGTTCGGTGAAGCCCATCACCAGTTGACAGCTTTTGACGCCCTCGGGATGGATATATTTGTAAATGGTCCGCTTGTTGGCCTGCGGGATGCTGCCCAGCGGCACCGCGGCGGCCTGAGCCTTAACGATATGGGTCGTGGGATAAGCGGCATGGGCGGGATAACTGACCAGATAGAACTGGGCGGGCCGTTTAGGATCCTGACTCTCAAAAACAGTGCTCTGTGAACCGCGGCCAATATATAAACCATCGCGATTGGCCATCTCATAGCGTTTGCCGTCCACCGTAACCGTTCCGGTCTGCCCGATATTCAGGACGCCCAGTTCGCGGCGCTGGCAGAAATACTCCGCCCGCAGTTCGCCGGCACTGGTCAGGGGCAGGGGCTGCTCCATCGGGACTGCCGAGCCGACAATCACGCGGTCAATATCGACGTATATCATCTCAATCGTATCGGGCCCAAACAGCGACTCCACCAGAAAATGATGACGGGTTTCCTGGGTTGTCATCCGTTCAAAACGAATCGGATCCGGACTATAACGTACTTCCATAGATCACACTTCCTTACTTTGCAAATGTTACATGTATCGGGTTGGCCAGTTTGGCGGCAAAAGCTGACAGATAGGCCTGCCAGTCTTCGACCGTCCTGAAATCCAGCCCCTTATCCCAGCAGGCACCCGTGAAGTACACAAACGGTTTGCCGCAGGACTGTTCGACCATACCGATCAAATGGTCGTTTCGTTCTTTCAATTGCACGGCTGTATCAGGCGTAAAGACGATGCCGCAGCCGGTCATGCCGTTGATGTCATCCGGTGCAAACCAGTACGAAATCCACTTTTCGTCGGTCTTGAGGGTCTTGGTGTCCTGTCCGCCGCGGGTGACGATGCCTGCGGCCAGAGCCAGCGGCTTTTGATCTTTGCAGGTCATCCAGCTTTCCATACGATTCAGATTGGAGCCTCTGTCAAGGCTGATGCGTTTGACTTCGCTGACAGTAACGCCGCCGGCATCCCATGCATTATAGGTTAATTCAAATATCGTTCGGATGGGGCCATTCGCCGGCTGTTTCCAATCAACAAAATTGCGGGACAAAATGAGTTTGTCACCCGCCAGAATCCCCAGACCGCCGCAGCCCAGTGTCGGCCCGACCTTGTAACAATCCAGACCCTCGCCATTGTCGGTATGATACGATTTCTTTTCCTTGATGTCCTTGTATAAATGCTCAATCATCGGAGTACGGACCTTCTTGACCCAGACGTCAATGCCCGGGCTGACCGTTTCCCATTCGAGGGCCTTGCTGTACATGCGAAATGCAATGCGGTCGTTTTCCCAGGCGAAATCACCATACCGTTCCGGCACAAACCGGCCATAGGTGACTTCCTGCGTCTGCGGCTTGCTGAATCCTGCCGGCAGCGGCATCACCCAGAATGCCTTCTGCTGGCCGGGGGCCAGATGCGACTGGAACAGCAGTTCATCCACCTTGCCATCGGCATTGTTGTCCACGGTTTGCGTCACAATGAATTGATTGGTCTTTAAATCAAGAACCGATACATTGTCAGCAGTAATAGAACGATTTTTCTTAAGCACATCCGACCAGCTCAGGCTGATGGTTTCATAATCCCGGAACTGTGCGGTGGGATTGGTTACGCCAAGAGCAACGGTCTGGATACCATTACGAATCGCAATTTTATAAATTTCGCTGCCGGCATAGAGAAACGCCCCGACGCCATACACTTCGGTCTCGTCCGCAGAGGTCTTTCGGGGATCGGCACCAATCTGCTGGACATAACCCAGTTTTCCATCCGGCTTGACGCAGTTTACAAGCCCCTGCCAGGCCTTCAGCACCGGCGGCAGATAGGTCTTTTCATCGAGGATGCCGCGGTTAATGCCCCAGGCCAGGCCGTAGCAATAAAAGCCTGTACCGCTGGTTTCAGGTACAGGATAGCTGGCCGGGTCCAGCAGGCTGGAATGCCAGAATCCATCCGGCTGCTGAATGGCAATCAGACGGGCCGCCATCTCTTTATACAGCTTGACATATTTGGGCCGGTCCGGGTAATCCTGCGGCATGTATTCCAGCACGCGAACCAGACCGCCAAATACCCAGCCATTGCCCCGCGACCAGAAAATCTTCTGTCCATTGGCCTCGCGTTTGGCAAAATAATTATCGTCGCGGAAATACAGGTGTTCTTCTTTGTCATAAAGATAGTCGGTCGTCGCCCACCATTCCTTATTCATAAAGTCAATATAGCGGGAATCTCCTGTAATCGCGCTAAGCTGCGTCCAGACCGGCGGCGCCATAAACAGGGCATCGCACCACCACCAGCGATCCTTGCCTTTCTGCTGGCCGGTTTTGAGCGTTACATCGGAAGGATTGGCCAGGATATGATCAAACCGGTCCTTCATCCCCTTGAGCATCTGCGGGTCTTTATACAGATTGTATAACTCCAGATACATCCAGCCGACACAATGGTCGTCGGCATGATAAACGCGCTTATGCGGCTGCCAGTCCAGCTTCTGGCCGGTGCTCTTGAGCCATTCCATATATTTGGCATCTTCGGCCATCATCGCCCAGGCGGTAAATCCTGAATACAACGCGCCATGCGTCCAGTCGGCGGGATGATGTTTGCTGGGATTGGCAATCTGCCAGTCGGCAACCTTAGTCATCACATCCTTGATTGCTTGCGGCTGAGCCTCGGACGGCAAAACCACCTTCGTATTGGCCTTCATGCACCCGGTTATCAGCAGTGCCAGCGTCATCAGTACAACCATTTTTTTCATAAGAGATCTCCAATGTATAGGTTAACGTTTTCCCAGAGAACGCGATAATTGTTCTGCTGCGGCTTTCACCACATCCACTTTATCCTGATTGATACTGCCGGCCGGCCCGGTAATCCCCACTGCCGCGAGCAGCTCACCCTGCATATCAAACACCGGGGCGGCCATACAGCGAACTCCATTGTGATATTCCTCATCATCCAGCGCGTACCCATCCCGACGAACCTGGTCGGTCATGGACTTGAGTTCTTCGGGGGTAATAAGTGTTTGGGGTGTGCGTTTGGCAGGATGGATCGCATCGCAGAATTCATCTATTCGTTCCGTGTATAAATAGCTTAGAAAGATTTTCCCCGTCGCGGAACAATGCAGGTCTGCCAGGGTCCCCGAACGCGACGCGACGCGTATGGGGCTGGGACTGTCGCAGACCTCCAGAATCAGGGAATGCCAGCCGCTCGGAATGGCTAAATGCGAAGTCTGACTGGTCTGCCGCGTCAGTTCCTGCAGAATCGGAACAGCCCGTTCCCGCAAGTTGAGCTTGCTGATGGCAAGCAATCCAATCTCGAACAGCACCGGCCCGGCAAAATAGAGATTCCCTCTTTTTTGTGCCATATCGGCATGACACAAGGTTTTAAGAATGCGAAATGCCGTGGTTCTCGGGATGGAAAGATGCTTTTCCAGTGCAGACGAGCTTAGCCCCTGCTCATTTGTGGCAAGAAGCCGAAGCACATCCAATGCTTTGACCAAGTTGGGAGTTAAATATTGTTCCATATATGAAACCTGTTTTTCTTATATGGAATTTTATACTCCTCATAGTTCTGTATGTCAATAAAAAAAGGGATGGCTAAGCATCCCTTGTGAAAGTTTATTCCTACCCCTGATGATCAGGCTTTTGTAGAAAAAGTTGCCGAGAGGCTGTTTTGGCCTGCCGCACAACGCACAGTGATTTGTCCTTCATGCTGGTTGGCGATTTGCTGTGCCAGCATCATTCCAATACCGGTACTGAAACGCTGTTTATGGGTTTCATGAGGCGTAAACAGTTGCTTCTGAAACTCCGGCGTATACAGTTCGCCATTGTCAGAGACACAGATTTCAAACTGGTTTTCGGAGACTATATATCGGGTTTGAATCGTAACCACCCCCGCCTCTTCGGGAACCTGGTCAATCGCATTGAGCAGCATATTTAAGGTCATCAATCCAATCCGTTCCGGATCAATGTTGACCTCGGGCAATGCCGAATCCAATTGAGCCTGCAATTTGAATTTTTTAACCTGGCCGATAGATTTCAGCGAATTCAGTACCCGCTTGAGTTCTTCGTTGAGATTGCAGGGACATTTTTCGAGATTCTGCTTTTTCGTATAATCAAGAATGTCCATCAGATTCTTTTTCATGCGTTTGACATTCTGACTCAGAATCGGCCATCCTTTTTCGACTTTATCCATCTGTTTTACCTGAAACGCATAGTCGATCACTTCCGCCGCCCCGCCAACCATCTGAAGAATATTTTTCAGGGCATGAGACAATTCCCGAAGAGCCTTGCCTGCCTGAGCATAATGCCTGTCTTTTTCATCCATCTGTGCGGATTGTTCGATAGATTCAAGCAATTCTACCTCGCTCATAGCGAATTCCTTATATTGAATGGTTTGCTTGTAATTTCATGGCTGTTTTCACCCTCTGATATCGAATATTTTGTATGCTTTCTTTATCGAAGAGTAAATAAAATCGATATTGGGCCAGACAGGAGTGTCTGTAGCGACACTGCCGTCCGATAATAAAGGCCAGAAAATACCAGCTCTGATTTACCATCTGCAGGAATTAATTAACTGGATTGCATAATTGACCGATTTAATAGATATCGAATTACGATTTTTTGGCAGGATAAACTTATGTCTGATTTAAAAACAAAACGAATGACCGTAGCGGAAATCCTGATCGTGCTTTTAATCATTGGCGCCCTGGCTTCCATTTCCATGCCTCGGATGTCACACAGCGCAACGCTGGACCGTCAAACCGTCTGCAAATCCAACATCGAATTGTTAAATTCCGCGGTGGAACTGTACAGTTCAGAAAAAGGCGTCTACCCTGCTTCGATGTCCGATGTATTAAATAATAAGGAATTCTTCCCCGCAGGCACGCCCAAATGTCCTCTGGGCGGAACTTATATTCTCAAATCGGATCACAGTGTGGTTTGCTCACATCCTTAATACGCCATTGGCTTGATTCGCTGTCCAAAGAAAAAAGCCAGACTCCAAACTGGAATCTGGCTTCGGAGGAGGGTGATGAAAAGCTCATAATTGCTTATGTGTATTATATATTAACTTTTCGTAAAAATCCACTACACAATTATCGAAAACCTGCCGTAAAAACTTTAATTTTTTTTACATCTCGATTTTAGATACCCAATTTCCCATTTATATTTCACCGGATTCATGTTACGGCCATTTCTCCATATTCAACATAAAAGACTCCTCGCATCTTGATATTCTTTCCTTGTTTAAATTGCAGTTTTTTTTGTTTTTATGTAGAGATTTGCCGCCTTAATACGTCAATATGATTAAACGACAAGAACAGTCGCAATGTATGAATATAGACAGTATGGGGTATTCATGGAATTTTCGAATGTATCCAATCTCGATGTGATTACCGTGCCGCATCGTTCCGGCCGGGAGTTTTTTATCAGTTCACAGGGCTATTCGGATTCAGATCAGGCCGATATTTTAAAGCAGATATCCGACTTTCTGAAGGCAAAGCAGGCCGGCAGTATTACTTGCCGTGTTGCAATTCCCAAAGACAGGCAAGCCAGAATCGCCCATACCCTCAAAAACGATGTGCCGGAATTGACGTGCCCGATTACCTGGTTTACCCAGCATCCCCAAGAGAATTGCCCCACTTTTATTATTCAGCTTCATGCTTTGTCTGGCTTCCCAATCGAGGTGATTCAAAATGGCAATTCGCCGTCAGGATGCATTTTTGAAGATGACCATGTCCGGTATTATCAACTGCGTCTTTTTCCGGACGACAGGCAGGCGGACAATCAGACTCAGACTTATTCGGTATTCCAGAAAATGGATGCCGTATTAAAAACGATGGGGCTTGATTTTCATTCCACGGCCAGAACCTGGCTGTATGCCCACGACATTTTATCCTGGTATGACAAGCTGAATCGGGCACGGGATCGTTTCTTTAGCGAAAAGGATGTGTTCAACCGTCGCATCCCGGCCAGTACCGGGGTGAGCTTATCCAATCCTCTGGATTATGCGATTGAGACGGAATTGCTGGCGGCTGTGCCCAAAAACGGTTCCGCTCAAATCAGGCCGGTGGAGTCGCCTCTGCAATGCCCGGCCACACAGTACCGCTCTTCCTTCAGCCGGGCCATGGAAATTTCAACCCCCAGGCAAAAACGACTGTATATTTCCGGAACAGCCAGTATTGACCCGCACGGCAAGACGATTTTCCTCGGCGATACGCCTGGGCAAATTGACCATACCATGAAAGTCGTCGAGGCGATTCTGCAAAATGTCGGCATGGGGTGGACACATACGGTAAGGGCAATCGCTTATTTCAAATACAGGAAAGACTATCCGCTGCTTGACCAGTGGCTCCGGGAGCATAATACCCCCCTGCCGCATATCAAGCTCGAATGCGATATCTGCCGCGACGATTTACTGTTTGAGCTCGAACTGGATGCGATTCAGACTTGTTAATGATAAAAATGCCGTACGCCGGTAAAGACCATCGCAATGCCGTGTTTGTCGGCACAGGCGATGACTTCATCGTCTTTCTTTGAGCCGCCAGGCTGAATCACGCAGGCGATTCCCGCCTTGGCCGCATTTTCGACATTGTCCGGGAAGGGGAAAAAGGCATCCGAACCCATAGCGGCGCCTTTGGCCATCTGGCCAGCCTGTTTGACTGCCAGCATGCCCGACTCCACGCGATTCATCTGACCGGCACCGACGCCGACAAGGCATTTGTTATTGACTAAGGTGATCGTATTGCTCTTGACGTGTTTGGCAACCAGCCAGGCGATACGCAAATCTTCCATTTGTTCAGGGGTGGGCTTGACTTTGGTGGGAAATGTCAGTTTCTCCGCCTGCCAGCCGACCAGATCGCGCTCCTGCACCAGCAGACCGCCCACAATGCAGCGGACATCATACTGGCGGGCATCAATGACCTTGCGGTCAATCGGACCGGTTTCCAGCAGTCGAACCCGCTGACCCCATTCCTTGAGCGTGCGAATGGTTTGAATCGCATCAGCATCATAAGACGGCGCCACAATCACTTCGGCAAAGAAACCCGCCGCGCCTTTGGCTTTGCCAAAGCGGGCATAGGATTCCATAATCACCGTTGCAATGTCCTTATCCACATTTCGGTTCAGGGCGATAATCCCGCCGAAAGCACTGACCACATCCCCCAGATAGGCTCGCTCATAGGCCCTGGTAATATCGGCATCCACAGAACATCCGCAGGGATTCATGTGCTTGACTACCACGGCGGCCGGTTCGTCAAATTCCTTGACCAGTTCAAACGCGGCATTGGCATCCATCAGGTTATTGAAACTGATGGGGGTAGTCGCTCCATCGATCAGCCGGGCAGTGCCCACGCTGACTTCTTTGGCATCAGACAGGCGGTAGAACGCCCCCTTCTGATGCGGATTTTCGCCATAACGAAGTTCCTGATCTTTTCGCAGCGAGATGCTGAGCCTGTCGGGAAAGACCTCGCCGGCCTGTTCATTGAGATATTTGGATATCGCTGCATCATACGAAGCCGTCAGGGCAAACGCCTTGCGGGCACACTGTTTGCGCAATTCAAGGCTGGTGCAGCCGTTTTTGGATTTCATCTCATCCAGCACCTTCTGATACTGTGATGCATGGGTGACAATCGTGACATACAGGTGGTTCTTGGCCGCAGAACGAACCATGCTCGGCCCGCCGATGTCGATATTCTCGATGGCATCCTCGAATGAACAATTCGCTTTGGCCACCGTCTGTTCAAAGGGATATAAATTGACACAGACCAGGTCGATCGGCTCGATCTGATGCTGTTTCATGGCCGCGGCATGATCAGCCTTATCACGCAGGGCCAGGAGTCCGCCATGAATCTTTGGGTGCAGTGTCTTGACGCGGCCGTCCATCATTTCCGGAAAACCAGTCACTGAATCGACGCTGACAACGGACAATCCCGCCTCAGACAGGGCTTTGGAAGTCCCGCCGGTGCTGATGAGAGTGACTCCCATCGCTGCCAGCTGCCGGGCAAAATCGACCACGCCGGTTTTATCGGAAACACTGATTAACGCTCGCTTAATTTGTACATCCATGATCCATTACTTTCGTTTCAAATGCCAACAAAATCAATCGTTATTTCGACTCGACAGTCTGGGGCTTTTGCTCAATCGGTTTGGCGGCCTGCACCTGTCCCTTGTCGCTGCCCAGATAGACCCAGGAATCCGTCATATTGACTGCAATACGATTGACCCGGGCAGTATTGATGGAAATGTGCTCTTTGCGCTCCTTGTTATCCATCACCGATAAAATCCCCGGCTTTACATACACATAAACCCGGGAACCGTGTTCGGCAAGCACCGCATATCCCTGCGGCAGATTCCAGACAGCTTTGCCTGTCTCTTTGTCCACTGCATAGACACCGGTGTTGACGGTGTACAGGTACACACACGTCTTGCCCATCGTCAATGGCATCTCCACTTTATCCCCGGCAAAAAAAGGCTTTTCCCAGGCCTGAGTGCCTATCAGGGAATTCAATTTATACAGCTTGGTATCCAGGCCCGCCGCATAAATGTATCCCTGGTCCATCACCAGCGGTGCTCTCATCGGGCCAGACAGGTTGAACTGCCAGGCTTTGCGCCCCGTATCCGCCTCCATGGCAATCACATTGCCGGCCAGCGTACTGAACCAGACCTGTATTTCGGATGCGATAACCGAATAGATCGGGGAATCGTTATCCGCCGACACCATAAACACACGGACGCCTTCATCTGCCGTATAGGCATACAGCCGGTTATCGGATCCGCATGCATAGGCAAATTTCTGATTCCGAGCGATTCCTCCATAGTTGCCGCCCAGATTTTTCAGTGTGATCGTCTCGGTAACCTGTCCGAAAGCCGGATCAAAGACCTTCATCTCCTGACCAACCAGAAAAACGCTTTTCTTGTCAAAATGCATGGGCGGCAGAACCGGCAGGCCGGGAACGGCCAACTGCAGCAGGGAACGGACCTGGCCGGTGGTGCGATCGATGGAAAATAAAAAGTTCTGCGTCGTCAAAACATACAAATAATTGTCATAGACATACAGATTATCTATCTTTTCGTTGGGTTTCATAGGCAGATTGACCTGCCATCCGGACTCCAGTCCCGCTTTACCCAGCAGTTCCGATGCAACCAGATAATCCCCCGGGGACGCGGATAATCCTGCCGCTAATACTCCCGCCCCGCACAGTAAAACAATCGCAATACCCGTTTTCATAGAATTCATCCGATTTCTCCGGTCAGGTTATATCTATATATTCCGTTAAATCGACTTTATAATCAGCTTCAAAGGATTTCATTCGCTCAATTCGGTCAATATCATCTTTAATCCGATTGACCAGTTTGAAAATATACGGCTTGCCTTCAAGACGATTTCGAAGATCCTCCAGCATTGGCTCCCAGCGGTTTCCATAAAGCTGCGACTTCAAAACAACCAGCATCCGATGCTTATCGTCAAGACTGTCGATAAATCGCCGAACGTCAGCATTCGCATCAGTACCGTCAGCAACCAGGTTTTTTTCAGGAGTTTTGGCCATAAGACAAACTCAATACGGGCCAAATCGTACATTCAAACAAGAAAAAAAGCAACTTTTTTCGGCAAAAGCAGGCAAAGTTTTTTTTGTAAGTCCCCAGTTATGAAAGGGTTACTTTACCGGCTCCAGTTTGCCGGCCAACTGCGCCATACGAAGGATCAGGCGGCTGCGGGCCATATTGACTTTCTGAAGCTGGGTTTTGATATACTCCTGCCCGGCAACCACGCCCTGAGCCTGCGAAATAATCTGTTTGATCTTATCGTCATCCAGATTCTCAAAGGTTACTGCATCGTAGGCCAGCACCGTCAGGTTGTTTTCACTGAACCGGGCAAATCCCCCTTCAATCACAAAATAGGCACTTTCACGGTCTGGAATACCCTGTACCTCCATAATCCCAAGCTCTAATCCCGTCAACAGGGGGCAATGATTACGAAGAATACCTCGCTGTCCATCGGAACAGGGAATAATCACCGAGCCCGCCCTGCAATCCAGCAACTTGGCTCTAGGGGTCAGAAGGACCACGCGAAATGTAGGTTTTGTCACCAATCCAACCACGGATTATTTCCTTAAACCGCTTTCTTCTGGACTTTTTGCTGGGCTTCTTCGACGGCGCCAATATACATAAAGGCCTGTTCGGGCAGATGATCCCACTGGCCTTCACATATCTGACGGCAGCTTCGAACCGTCTCGGCGGCAGGCACATACTTGCCTTCCAGGCCGGTGAAGTGCTGCGATACGATAAACGGCTGCGAGAAGAACCGTTCCAGTTTTCGGGCACGGGCAACGATCTGTTTGTCTTCACGACTTAATTCGTCGATACCCAGAATGGCGATAATGTCCTGGAGGCTCTGGTAGCGCTGCAGGTATTCCAGGACCTTCTGGGCCACTTCATAATGGTCTTTGCCCACAATATTGGGGTCCAGAATTCGAGATGTGCTTTCCAGCGGGTCCACGGCGGGATAGATGCCTTTTTCGGTAATTTTACGCGACAGCACTACCGACGAATCGAGGTGGGTAAAGGTCGTGGCCGGGGCCGGGTCTGTCAGGTCGTCGGCAGGCACGTAAACGGCCTGAACCGAGGTAATTGCACCTGATGTTGTGGAGGCAATACGCTCCTGAAGCTGGCCCATTTCGCTGGCCAGGGTCGGCTGATAGCCTACCGCACTGGGAATACGTCCCAGCAGGGCCGACACTTCCGAACCAGCCTGGGAAAACCGGAAAATATTATCGATAAACAGCAGAATTTCACCGCCGCCGGCCTCGCATAAATGTTCGGCCATCGTCAGCCCCGTTAAGGCAACGCGAAGACGTGCTCCCGGCGGTTCATTCATCTGTCCAAATACAAGACACGTGTTATCTAATACGGACGCTCCGGTGTTGCCGATTTTGGTTCGCTGCATTTCCAGCCACAGGTCGTTGCCCTCACGGGTACGTTCACCAACGCCCGCAAAAACCGAGTAACCGCCATGCTGCGTGGCAATACGAGCGATGAGTTCCTGGATCAGAACCGTTTTGCCTACGCCCGCACCACCGAAAAGACCTGTTTTACCGCCTTTAACAAACGGACACAGCAAGTCCATAACCTTGATACCCGTCTCGAACATTTCCGATTTGGCTGTCAGATTGACGAATTTCGGGGGTTTGCGGTGAATCGGCAAACTCTGTTTGGCATGAATGGCCGGTCCGCCATCCACGGGCTTGCCGAGCAGGTTGAATACCCTGCCGAGTGTTTCTTTGCCGACCGGCACTTCCAGCGGCCCGCCGGTATCGACTATCTCCATCCCTCGACGCATACCGAAGGTGCTGCCCAGAGCCACCGCACGTACCCGGCCGCCGCCCAAATGCTGCTGGACTTCACCCACCAGCTCGAACGGCTTGCCTTCGAATTCACCTTTGATGGTTAAGGCGTTATAAATGGCCGGAATCCGGTCGGCGGAAAATTCCGCTTCAAACGTACTTCCGACTACCTGCGTGATTCGTCCTGTATTTACCATAGTATTGACTCTGCTTTTTTATAGTTTAAACCCACTTTTATTTTTTGGCAGCGCTGACACCGGTGATAATATCCAGCAGTTCCACTGTAATTTGTCCCTGTCGTGCGCGGTTATAGTCTTTGGTTAAATCCTGAATCATCTGGTCGGCGTTGTCGCTGGCATTTCGCATTGATACCACACGGGCCAGATATTCACTGGTCGCCGCCTCGAGAAAACACCCGGCCAAAGCCGATCGTATCAGCATCGTGGCAAGCGTTTCAAACATCGTATAGGGGTCATCGCCGAGCAGGAAATCCTCAAACGCCAGTTCCCACGGCCAGATAACCGTGGCTCGTGTGGTCAGGTCATCGATCAATTCGGTCACTGGCAGGATGGTCAGTGTCTGAACCTTTTGCGAGGTCTGGGAATGAAACCGGTTGTAGATAACCCCCAGACGACCGATATGCCCGGCCATATATTGTTTGACAAAATGATCGGCAATCTGGTGGACCTGTTCGGCCGAGGGTACCTCGTCAAAATCAGAATAAACACCATCGGGCACAATTTTGCGGTGTTCCAGGTAGTTGACTACTTTGCGGCCCTTGGCGTAAATCTTCAGATCCCGTTTAAACCGCTGGGCCATCTTGATATGGGTATCGATCTGGCGAAAGACCTCGGCATTATAGCCGCCGCACAGGCCGCGGTTGCTGCCGATGGCAATGACGGCGTTGGTTCTGCAGGAGTTGGGCTTCATCAGGGGGTGATTGACACCCTGCTCAGCAATCACCATCAGGTACGCCAGTTGAGCCAGTGCATCAAAGTATTCGATGCCCTGAGCCCACTGATTGTAGTACTGACGGTAGCGGACCGCAGCAATCGTCTCCATGGTGCCGGTGACTTTGCTGATGTTGGACGCTGCTTTGCGCCGCTGCAGAATTTGTCGTGTATTGGCCATTGTTTCTTACAACCTTAACCCGCTATGCTCCAAAGCTGAATTTAAAAATGGTTTTGTAGGCGGCCACCGCATCGTTCATAGCAGACAACAGCTCATCCGACAGTTTGCCGGTTTTATTGATTTCATCCAGATACTCACCGGCTTCCAGTTTCAGCCAGGCAATCAGTTCTTCCAGAAAATGCCCCACACGGGTTGCATCCACATCATCCAATACACCACTGGAACCGGCCAGAATACTGATTACTTCATCAGCCACACTCATGGGCGAAAACTGTTTCTGCTTGAGCACTTCGACCATACGATAGCCGCGATCAAGCTGTTTCTGGGCCATTTCATCCAGGTCGGTGCCCAAGCGGGCAAAATCCTGCAATTCACGGAACGCCGCAAGATCCAGACGCAGCTTGGGGGCGACTTTTTTCATCGCCTGCGGCTGAGCATCGCCGCCGACACGACTGACGCTGATACCCACGTCAATGGCAGGTCGGACACCGGCCAGGAACAGATCACGCTGCAGATAAATCTGGCCGTCGGTGATGGAAATAATGTTGGTCGGGATATAGGCCGACACCTGGCCTTCGAGCGTTTCCACAATCGGAAGCGCCGTCATCGAACCGCCGCCCAGTGCATTGGACAGCTTGGCACTGCGTTCCAGAAGCCGGCTGTGCAGATAAAAAATATCACCCGGGAAGGCCTCGCGTCCCGGGGGACGACGCAGCAGCAGACTTAATTCGCGGTAGGCAATGGCGTGCTTGCTGAGGTCATCATAGACACACAGCGTATGGCCCTGCTTTTCATACATGAAATATTCGGCAATGGCCGCGCCCGCATACGGAGCGATATACTGCATCGCAGCACTCTGTGCCGCCGTGGCAGAAACCACCACAGTATGGTCCATGGCTCCGTGTTTTTTCAGTGTTGACACCACTTCAGCGACGGTGGATTCCTTCTGGCCGATGGCGACATAAACACAAATAACTCCCTTGCCCTTCTGGTTGATGATGGTATCCAGGGCAATGGCGGTCTTGCCGGTTTTGCGGTCGCCGATAATCAGTTCGCGCTGCCCGCGTCCGATGGGAATCATCGAGTCCACACTCTTCAAGCCGGTGGCCAGCGGTTCCTTGACCGGCTGTCTGTCGGATATGCCGGGAGCAGCGAATTCGATAAAACGACGCATCTCCGCTTTGAAGGGACCGGCTCCGTCAATCGGCTCGCACAGGGAATTGACCACCCTGCCCAGCAGTTCCGGGCCGACGGGAACCGACAGCAGTCTGCCAGTGGAACGGACCGTACCGCCTTCACAAACCTTCTGGAAATCACCATATATAACCGCGCCGATTGAGTCTTCGTCAAGATTAAACACTTCGCCGACGATACCGCCCTCAAATTCCAGCATTTCGCCAACCATCGCGTTGTCAAGGCCGTAGATACGGGCAATGCCGTCGCCGACCTCCAGCACGGTGCCAACCTGCGAAACCTCAAGCTGGGTTTGATATCGCAGAACTTCCTGCTTGATCAGACTCGAAATTTCAGATACATCGAATTTCATTAGTATTTACTCGTTTACAAATGTTTTTATCCGTTCGGCACCCGCGGGTATTATCCCTGTGCCGAATCAGAGCCATTCGGTGTCGTCTCACCTGGTTTATTCTTTTGTTTGTAATACGTTTCTCTGGATCGATCCACGATGCCGTCAACCGTCCGATTCAAAATCGTCCTGACGGAATTGTCAATCATCAGATCGCCCTGTCGAATCACAATGCCGCCCAGAATCTCCGGGTCAATCTGAACCTTCAGTTTCACTTCGGCCTTAATGGCATCCTTGATTTCCAGACGCAGCTTTTCGAGTTCGGCATCGGGTAATTGCTTTGCCAGCACCACTTCCACCAGGCGGCAGTTTTTCAGGCTGTCCACCAGAACTTCGTACCGGTCAAAGATGCCGTTGAGCCCGCCGATTCGGTTTCTGCGGGCCAGCACACACAGGAAATCCAGCGTCAGAGGATTGACGCGACCGCTGAACACCCGCCGCAAAGCTGCGGTTTTTTCGTCCTCTTTCATCTTGGACGAAGTAATCAGCTTTAAAAACTCCGGCTCATCCCGCAGCAGAGTTCCCACCGCGGCCATGTCTTCCAGCACCTGCTCCACCTGGCCGGATTCTTCGGCCAGTTGAAACAGCACATCGCTGTAAATCTCGTAAATAATATGTTTGGAAGATGCCGCCATAGTATTCGCCTGATTCAGACCTCGTTATTGCACGCCGGGATTTCGATGAGCCTGCTTAAGTCTTTCTATCGCCTGAGAAATCAATCGCTTGTTATCGTCATCGTTGAGGGCCTTGCCGAAAACTTCCTGACCGATGGTTTGAATGATATCGCCGGCCTGTGTCCAAAGCTGGTCCTGGGCGTCGCCTTTTTCCCGCTCGATATCCGCCTCAAAGCGAATCTTCATCTGCTCAATCTGTTTTCGACTCTGAACCTCAACCTCTTTGGCTTCGGACTGAGCCTGCTTGACCCGCTGATTGATGATTTCCCGACCCTGCCGCTCGGCATCGGCCAGCTTGCTGCGATAATCATCCAGCACTTGCTGAGCCTGTTTACGGCTCTTCTCGGCATCGTCGATTTCCTTTTGGATGTGGTTCTGACGATCCGACAGGCTTTTGAGCAGCGGCTTCCATGCCATCTTCCACAACACCAGCAGCAGGAGTGCAAACCACAATAGTGTCCAGGCCGATTCGGCCCAGTCACCCGTGAATACACTGGGGGCCTGTTCATGGCCTTCAGCCTCGGCAGGCGCAACGGCCTCCGACGCAAGCGTCGCTGCGGTCACAGCAAAATACAGCCAAAATGCCGGTAATAACCTGAGCATTCGCATTACAGTTCCCTGGTATAGGTTCTACTCTTAATTACCCTAACACTGCCAACAAACAGATAATCATCGCAAACAGCGTCACGCCTTCGATCAGAGCCGCGGCAATAATCATCGTGGTAAAAATTCGGTTGGCTGCTTCTGGCTGTCGGGCAATAGCTTCTACAGCACTGCCGGCCAATTGACCAATACCTTTGGCCGAACCAATCACAATCAGGCCGCAGCCCAGCACGCCGCCCAGCATACCCAAACCTTTGTCGTCAATGTTCAGTTCCGCCAGCAGCATCGGAGCTAAAGTCATTAATTCAAACATGTTACAGCATCTCCTGTACGTCAGTTACTACGTTTTAGACACTTCTATTTAGACAAAAACCCGCCACAATGGCGGGTTATACAATCAATGTTCGTCGGCGATCGCAAATCCGATAAATATAGTCGTCAAGAATACAAATATATACGCCTGTAGAAAAGCGACAAACACCTCTAAGAGACTAAATAAGACTGTTGCGGTTAAAGCAGAACCGGCAACCAGATAAGTTTTGAACATCATAATAAAACCCAAAATAACCGCAAGCAAAATATGCCCGGCCAGAATATTTGCAAACAAACGAATCGCCAGCGAGAACAACCGAACAAACGAGCTGACCACTTCGATGACAAACATGAACGGAAACATCGGCCAGGGCACTTTCGGGGTAAAGGTTTTGAGATAATGCCACACCCCTTTTTCACGAATCCCGGCGATGTGAAACAGCAGGAATGAAAACGTCGCCAAAGCTCCGGTGACCCAGACATTCGCTGTCGCGGCGCCGCCAATATGTTTTTGTTTGGTTATCAGAAACATCAATTGCGGAAGCGGCATCAAACCCAGCAAATTTATGGTCAAAATAAAGAAAAACAGAGTCCAGAGGATACCGATATAACGGTCGGTCTGGTCCTTGAGAAACGGCCGGGCAACATCTTCACGCAGATAAACACAAATCGTTTCTATCAGATTGCCAAATCCGCTGCGGACCAGTATGGGCTTTTTGAACACCAGCGGAAGCACCACCATCAGCGTCAGCGACGCCAGGGTAATCATCAGCATGTGATTGGTAAAGGGGACCTCATAAGGTCCTATTGGAATAATCCATTTTTTGCTGACAATTTCTTCGAGTACGTTGGTACTCGCGAGCATCATTCCACACACATTCATATTTCGAGTCGTCCTTGTTCAGACCGTAATTATGCAGCAGCCGGATAATCAGCCATGAATCCACCAGCAGGAAGACGGTATAAAAAATACCGTAGCATCCCAGGAACCACTTTCGGCTGATACCGGTAAAAAAGAAGATTATAACAACTCCAACAAAACCAATCAAGATACGAATTGCCCCGCCTAAAAAAACGCTGACAACCATCTTTTCAGGTTCACGACGCCAGACTTTACTGAGAGGCCAGAAGGCGGATAGTCCGCCCAGAGTTGCGGTTATAATCGCTAAAATGCAGGCTTTTTCGGCCTTGGGGCCGGCTAATTCACAATAACGATACGTCAGAAGGAAAATCACGCCCAGAAAAAGTCCCGTGGCAATAAACCAGCTAAAGACTTTTTTGACATTTTCCGTCCACATCCAACTGTTTACCTGTCTGTGTTATTTTCCTCGGAGTTCTTGTCACTATCTTCATTGGATTTCTGGGCTCGTTTGACCATCAGATAAAACATCGTCCCAAAACCCACAAAAAAACCAATAATCAGCCACCCCGGGCTGGTATTTTCCAGCTTATCCATCTGAGCGCCCAGCCAGGCCATACCCCCGCAGACAATACAGAATTCAAAGCCGATCCCCATCCAGCGCATCCCGCTGCGGTAAAACTTCTCGTCTTTGAGACCTTTGAATTTGCGGGTCATTTCGGGTATCGCCCCCACAGGGGTAGTAAACTCGGGCTTAGGACTTCGCCTGGTCCAGAATCAGGGTTTTGACCTTCTCACTGGGCAGGTTCAAGGCTCCATAGGCCCCCGCCGCGGCAGAACGCAGCGCCGGGTCTGTTTCGGTCGAGCTGACCAGACTGTAAATCGCATCGATTTGTTCGGCCAGCAGCAGATTGGCATTCAATTTGGCGGAGGTCGCAAGTGAACCAAATGCCGCAATGCGAACCTCGGCACTGTTCTTGTCGGACAAGGCCATTACGGCAATCGCCCGCTGTGCTTCAGGGCTTTCCAGCCGTGCCAGCACTTCGGCGGCCAGTGTCTGCATCTGCGGATTCGTCGAGGTGCTGACCTTGACCAATGCCCCCAGCGCCTTAGATAAATCAACAATGGAATTATGCGTCAGTGCCAGCTTTTCCATCGCTCGGATGGAGCGGAGGGCATAACTGGCGGCCAATTCCGCACCGACCTGATCCGCCCCCTGTTCGAGGATGGCCTCGGACAGATTTTCCACAATCTTGTCGCTGCCGACAAAGCCGTTGGTCGGCAAAGCCAGTGCGATGGCTATTGCAGCACTGTAACGCACCTTATAATCATCAAACGTCAGTGCCTTGGCCAGCGGCTGTTCGGTGCCCAACTGATACAGCAGCGATTTTGTGCCCGCATTAACGGCCAGGGCTTCGACTACACCCAATGCCACAAACGCTTCCTTATTCTTTAATGCCCGATCCAGGGCCTGATGCAGATACTCCGGCCCGGCCGTGGTGGCATAGGTCATCGCATCCGGGTGCCCCTGTCCGAAATATTCCGGCATGGCAACATTATAGGATTCCGCACGGAAGTAACCGGCCAGCCAAAGCCCGATCGCTTTGCCGATGGCCGGATCGGCCTTCAGTGCCCATTCACAGCTCCGCATGGACATTAATTCATTAAAATAGGCTTTATCGACCTCTTGTCTCTGCAATCCCTTGCCTGCCGCATCCCAGAACCACAGATTCCCAAAGGTGCTATCTTCTGTGAGCGTGACAGATTCCACCCGGTCGTAATACGTTTCTCCCAGCTTGAAGAATAATTCCGCCGCAGGGATTTTCAATGCGCTGGAATCAATTTCACTGATCGCCTTTTCCGCCAGGGCCTTAAGCTCCGGGGAAGCATCCTGTTCCACGATCAATTTCAAATAAGGCAACGGCTCAAAATAACCAATCTTGCCGAGCGCCCGGATGATTTCCGCTTTGACCGCAGCGTTATCAGTCTGCAGCGCCGCCGTCAGCGGACGAATCGCACCTTTGCCGATTTTGGGCAAAGCCTGGGTAATCGGGGCAAATTCACTCTTTCGGCCATCATCGGCCAATACACTGAGCATATAGGGAATGGCATATTCGCCGGCGTTGCGGAGCCGTTCTTCGGCGGCAATTCTGCCCCGAATGGTCGTGCTCAGGCGACGAATTTCCTCGACGATAATTTTGGGATCGGTCCGACGAACAAAACGTCCCTGCTCGATGATCTCCAGGATTTTGCCGCTGACTTCCCGAAGCTGTTCGCTTTCGGCATTCATTTTCAGCAGAATATTATACCCGTCCGGATTCTCTTCGCTCAAGGCCAGCAATTCCTGCGGGTCAGGATTCGCTTCGACAATCTTTTGGCCGTATCCCTGCGCCAGGTCAAATCGTCCGATTGCGGTATAGTGCAAAAAGTCATTCCAATCACTTTTTACCCCTTCGGCCAACACTGATGTCGCCAAAACGAACAGAAAGACGACTCCAAGAATCCGTTTTCCAAGTACCATCGTTATAATCTCCGAAAATGAGTCCTGAAAACAACATACAGTCCATCTAAAGATAAGACTTCATATATATAAGGAATAAATAAAGGCTGTCAATCAAAAACACAAAAGCAGGTCAATTCCGTCAGCTTTTTACCCTCATCTATAACCTATTTAATGATATAGTTTATTTTTTACTATATATTCCAATACATCAGGACACAATATATCCACCCCGGCCTGTCCCGCGGCGATGCATCTGCGGACCTCCGTACTGCTGATGTCAACCAACGGTGTCGGGATTACATGCTGCTCCAGGGCTTCAATCTGGTCTGGTCGAAATCGATGCTGCAAAGCCTTTAATGACGGCCTTTCATACCCTGCCCGATACATAATGCACAACTGACACCTGTCCAGCAGTTCGCCTATGCGATACCAATACGGCAAATCGGCAATAGCGTCCGCGCCGATAAGCCAGTAAAGCGGAACAGACACGCCAAACTGCTCGCGGAAGACCGCAACAGTATCATAGGTGTAGCTGGGCTGCGGTCGTTTCAGTTCGATATCGCTGACCTCAAGGCCGGCGATGTCCCGAATCGCAAGACGAATCATCGCCATCCGATCTTGGCCTTCGGCAGCCGGCGGATTGATTTTATGGGGAGAACGGGCCGCCGGTATCATAATCAAGCGGCCAGCATGCAAATAGCTCATGGCAAATTGAGCCATCTGAATATGACCTCGATGCACCGGATCAAAAGACCCGCCAAAAAGAATGATTCCGTCCGAATTCATCTTGTTTTGTGTTCTCGAATCAACCATAACTACAGTTCATCATGACATCACGATTGGGATGACAAGATAGTCAGCAATCGACTGCTTAGCGAAATTATACTCTTGCAGCACGGTTTTGTCTAATCAAACCAAATCCTTGTGCTATCTTTTTGAATCCCGAATACGCGGCTAATCAGACTCAATTCTCACAGATAAAACTCACAATCGCTTGTTATATTTCATTTTTTTCATCAATTCACACAAAAAATATTTTCATTTTTTGTTTTTTTTCTTTTTTCCTGAAACATCAACATGATTTTCATCTTTGTGCGGCTGCAAACTCGCACATACAAAAATATATCCCTGCGATATTTTGCGTTCGTTGGCCTGTTTGAAAGAATTTTCGTTTATTTTCACTTTTGCTGAATTGCACCCTCGCAATTGCCGAAAGCATGGTTGTAATCTCATGAGTTTTACTCCAAAGTCTTCTGGAATGGCCGGTTAAGTCAAAAAAACCGTGAAGAAAATTTGAACTCTGTGACGATGTTTATATAATAATAGGTATAAGCAGATAAATAAAACCTGTACAGGTATATCTTAGATAACTAGCGAAAGGAGGTGAACAGACTATGGCAAAGAAAGTTGCGAAAAAGAAAGTTGCAAAGAAAAAAGTCGTAAAGAAAGTTGCGAAGAAAAAAGTCGCAAAGAAGAAAGTCGCGAAAAAGAAATAAGTTTGAGCTTTTAGAAAAGCACAAACAGCGAACGAAAAGGAAAGTTTCCCTGCCACGGCGAAACTTTCCTTTTTT
>CAZKAI010000036.1:0-9454 GCA_964550565.1 uncultured Pirellulales bacterium | reverse complement strand
ACAAACAGCGAACGAAAAGGAAAGTTTCCCTGCCACGGCGAAACTTTCCTTTTTTCATGCGCCTGTATTATGTCCCGCTTCGCATTCAGGTAATACATCGCTGCGATAAAAAAACGTCTTTTGTTTTGCCTCATCACCACCCACTTTTATGAAAACAATTTTATCTCCAACTTATTTAATTTAAATACTTTTAAAATAAGGACTTACAGGCTGTGATTCGAGCCGCCCGGAAAACTGAAATAGAGCAGATTAAAACTGAATATCAGGCAGCGGCACTGGCTCAGAGGTGATTTTATTGACAGGCATCTGCGCCTTTGCTGCCATAAGAAAGGCCGCCAATTCCTCTGCCAGATGCTTTGCAATTTCCGGTCTTGAATCGAACAGATTGTGTGCTTCACCGATGTCTTGTGCAATATTAAACAGCTCAAAGGTCTGGGTTGCATGGTAGTAGATTAATTTATAGTCGCCTTTTCGGATGGCACTGTGCGGAGCAATTCCCGTCCCGTTATGATCCCAGCGATTCGGGAAATGCCAGATAAGAGTTCTTGATTCCGGAAATCCGGGGCAGTTTTCCATCATCGGCACTCAAGTATGATTCGCAAATCTTTGGATGTGCAAAGAAATGCCGGCGTCAGTTTAACCGCTAAGCCCCGCCATCGCCGGCGTTTGTTCTTCGACTTCTTCACCACAGCTCTCGGTGCAGTGCAACTGAATCGTCAGACTGAATATGGAGCCCTGCCCGATCTGACTGGACACCGTAATATCCCCCCCCAGCATCCGGGCCAATTGCCGTGTAATGGTCAGCCCCAGCCCGGAGCCTCCGTATTGGCTGGTTGTCCTGCCATCCGCCTGGCTGAATGCCTCAAAGATGCCATCCAACTGGTCGGCGGCAATGCCAATTCCAGTGTCCTCCACATCAAACCGCAGGAAATCACGCTCCACCGACACCTTGATATGCACATGGCCGGCATGGGTAAATTTGATTGCATTGCTGACCAGGTTGACCAGACACTGTCGTATGCGGATTGAATCGGTTTGAATGATGTCCGGCAGTGCCGGAGGAATAAATATTCGAAACTCAAGTCCCCGGTTGACGGCAGTCGGCTTTAACATCGACTCAATATTCTTCAGCAGGTCACGCACGTTGCAGTCGGTAATTTCAAGACGCATCCGGCCGGCCTCGATTTTGGACAAATCCAGGATATCATTCAGGAGCATCAGCAGATTGTGAGAGCTTTCATGGATAATGCTGACATAATAACGCTGCTCCTGATCCATCTGTTCTTCGGTCAGCAGTTCACAAAAACCAAGGATGGCATTCATCGGCGTGCGGATATCATGGCTCATGGACGCCAGAAATGCACTTTTGGCCTGATTGGCCTGAAGTGCTTCCCGGGCACTCTGGTCCGCCTTGTCTTTCTGCTCCTTCAATTCCTGGGTTCGCCTGGCAACCAGCCGGTCCGCCATCTCGTTTCGCCGATATAAAGACTGCAAATAAAGGACCATCAAACCTGTCAGGACACCGCCGGCGGGAAGAATCAGCCAAACCGGAAAAAACTGCATATCCGCCAGAAAACCAGCTTCTTTCCGCCGTGACAGACAGACTTCCAGTGTCCGGTCTGAATAGCTTAGTGGATTGCGATAGCTGTACACAGGGCTGAATAATCCCGGATTCCGCTGCATGGAAAACAACTCCCGGCTGTCCTGTCCGTACACAACGTTCTTCTCAGAATCCCCCGCCTGTTCCTGGATGCAGATTTGAATATCCGGAGACAGTATTTGGCGTGTATGGTCAACCACGTCATGAATATCGATAATCCCGACGACGAATCCCAGCAGGCTTTGTTTCCGGGCCTGTTCGGTCTGATTAAAACCAAGATGATCAAACTGGGGCACAATAACCCAGCAGTCATTGTACATCGGGGCTGCACTCATTGAACCCCGGTTCAAGGGAAACGGCTTGAAAACCGAGCAGGACTGTCCGGATTGAACCGCTTTATCCATCGCCTGCACGACATCCTTTTCGTTGTTTAAATCATATCCGGCAATTCCCTGATAAAGTCCAAACGGTTCAATATAGTAAATGGGACAGTATAGCGGCTCCGCCCCGGCGCGTTGTCCATCGGCACCTGTAAATTGAAACTGCTCCACACCATCCGCCCGGGCACGCATTTCATAGTGATCACGGTCAGGTTCCGCCACACGCGGCACCCAGAACATTGCCGCAAAGCCTTTGTCTTTGGAGATCATAGGCTGAATGAAGCCGGAAAATTCATCACGGGAAATAAAATCTGAATACTTGTAAAAAAGCGACACCGATTCGAGCGAATACATCGCCTGATGGATTCGGCCGGCCAGAATATTATCATAAGAAATGGCTTCCCGCTCAAAATCCCTGACGGTCTTTTTCTTGACCGCATCGAAACAAAATAAAAACATAAAAACAGTGGCCCCTGCCCCTGCCAGCAGGGTCAGCAAGGTTCCTTTATGGAATCCTTTATTGCTGCTTTTATTCATCTGTTTTTCGACTCGCTATTTTTTGCTGCGACTCACGACCAACAATAACATCCAGGGTATTCATGATATCGGGCGAAATATTTAATTGGAGTGTCTTTGCGGTATTTAGATTCAGCATCGATTGTCCTTTCCGTCCGAGGACAATATCCATGGAACCAGGCGCATCTCCGCTTAAAATTCTGTTGGCAAACTGCCCGGCCAAACCGCCCTGCTCGACTCCGGACTCAAGCACTCCGCACAACGATCCGTCATCAACCGCAAAGTTGAGAAAACCAATAATCGGAATATGGCTGTGTTCCACGGTCCACTTCATCAGGTCCCGCGGCTCACATACCGTCCCGGAATCCGATGATTCAAGCACGGTATGGTACAGATAGATTGCAATCGCATCGGCTTGCTGAGAATCAAGAACCGCTTTTTGCCACTGCTGTCGGGTCTGGGGCATGATCCAATCCGCCACCTCAACACCGGGCTCAACCTGGGTTCTCATATAGTCCAATGTATATCGAGATGTCTCTGAATTATCCGATAACACCACAAGACGCAGGTGATCCTGTTTGGATGTTATTTTTCGGAACAATGCGACGGATTCCTTGAAATGGGGCCTCTCTGTAACACCGGTTAAATTGGCTGCAGGGTACCCATAGTGCGCAGGGTCGGTATTGATGCCGCAAAAAACGACAGGAATCTGGCCAGCCTGAACCAGGGGGATGCCCACATATTTCATCGCGTTATCATCGACTGCAATTATCACATCTGGATGCCATTGTCCGATAACATCCAGGGCTTCCTGTGCCTTCTGGTTCGCCCATGCTTCTGTTGGATGGCGTTTGGTATCCAGGTAAAAGCACTGCAAATTCACCTTATACGTGTTCACTTCCATCCGAATGCCGCGGGTTACAGCCTGAACCCATTCATATTCCGGATGATAACTATGTATTATCAGATATTTGTAACAGGTGCTTTGGCCAGCTGGATTTACAAGCCTTACTGGGGGCTCTTTCTCGGATGCAGAATCATTCGGACAACCTGAAAACACAACCAACGCAAATAGCATACACAAACTGACGCACATTCTGATTCTTATTGTCGTCCTCATCGCGTTCCTTTGGATCGTTTTTTTATTCATTCATACTGACAGGCTTTGAGGACTAACTGCATAGCCTGACGTACCATTTATTTTTCGTCCGAAACAGCCCCGTGGATAACCGGAATACCAAAACATTTCAGGCCTTCGCATATCCGTTTTTATATTATATTTTAGTACCTCCGACTCAAGGAAAGTGCAAAAATTCAAGTTGCATCATGCATCAGGTCGGCTATAATTAACACAAGTAAGGCAAATAAGTTAAGATTCTAAGAGCAAAGCAGTTACTGGACAGAAAACGTACTTATAGACTCATTATGGAAAGATTGTGTCATGGCAGGAACATTTTACACTCTTCAGGAAGCGGCGCAAAAGCTCGGAAAAACAGAGTCACAGGTTAAAGATCTCATCAAACAGGGGAAAATCCGCGAATATCGGGATGGGACCAAGGTGCTATACAAGCAGGATGAAATCAACAAACTTGCCGAAGAGTCTGACACCATTGATCTGGTTGCCGATTCGGAAATCAGCCTTGAACTGGAAAAAACCGCTGAAATCAAACTTGAACCGGATATGAGCCCGGATTCACCCAAAAAGCCTGACAGTGAAGGCGGATTCGGCCTGAGCCAGATGGGTGATTTAACCATGGCCGATACCAATGTCGGCACCGTCGGCATCAATGTCCTTGGCGACACGGATGACCATTATAAGGTCACCTCGGACACCAAAGCCGAAACCAAGGCCTCAGAACTCGAAGAAATCGAAAGCCTGGATGCTGATGCCAATCTGGAAAGCGTAGGCAGCGGTTCAGGTCTGCTGGATCTGTCCCTCCAGGCCGATGACACTTCGCTGGGTGCGGTTTTGGATGACATCCTGCCAACCGGACCCGATATCCCCGCCCAGGCGGAAGCCGCACCTGCTCCCGTGGATTTTGCCAAAGAAGCCGAAGGTCTGCTGCACGAACCCGGCGGGGCCGCAGAGGCCGCAACCCCTGTTATGGCTGCCCCCGTTGCCGCAATCAGCAATGGCGCAGCGGCTCCCATGGGAGCTCAAATGGTCATGATTGCTCCACAGGACCCGGCCTCCAATATCTATGGCATTATGATGTTTTTCCCGTTATTAGCACTGATATTGGCCGGAATTGCCACCGCAGCCGGATTGCGAGGAGTCCTTCCTTCTATTGTCAAGTTCCTCTCCTATCAGGGACTTGCCAATCTGAATTGGGGCTTTGTTGTGGCGATTGTTCTGCTGCTGACAGTCATCATCTTCTCGGTCTTTGCCATGCTGGCAGCAGGAAAAGGCCAGAGCAAAACCGATGTTTATCAGAAAAAACCATAGTCACAAAATTGAAATAATTCTATTCATTTTGCCGACATTACTTAAATACGCGTGATCTAAAAGCCCGTATCGACAGGTCTTCAGCCTGTTGACGGGCTTTTCATAAGGGATTGAATTTTCTGGAAAGGAAAAAAACACATGAAAACAAGCAGGATGTGGGTATTGGCAGCATTAGCGATAGTCGCCGTAGCGGCGACCGGTTGCGTTTCACAGGCTCAACTGGACGACCTGAAGGCACAAAATCGCATTCAGCAGGACCGGATTGCACAACTGGAAAGCCAGTTGGGCGATTGCAATCAGACCCTGGATCAGAAAAATAAGGAATTGCAGTCGCTGACCGGCAAAAGCGGAGCCGACCTGCAGGCCAAGAATGCCTATATCGCAGCTCTCGAAGCTGATCTGGAACAGAAAAAAGCCATGATTGCCAAGCTGCAGGAGCAGCTCCTTCAGGGCGGCGCCCCCCTGCCGATGGAAATGAATGTCCTGCTCAAGGATTTCGCCAGCAGAAACCCCGAGCTGGTCAGCTTTGATGAAGCAACCGGGTCACTGAAATTCAAGAGCGACCTGCTGTTTAATCCCGGCAGCGATGAAGTCGCAGCCGCTGCCGTCAACGCGCTGAAAACCCTGGCCGGCATTATGAACCAGCCTGAAGCCAAGCAGTTTGACATGGCCATTGTCGGTCACACCGATGACCTGCGAATCAGCCGGGCCGATACCAAACAGAAACATCCCACCAACTGGCATCTGTCGGTTCACCGTTCGATTTCCGTACTGAACATTCTGGCCCAGAATCAGATTTCCGAAGAACGGATGTGTGCCAAAGGATATGGCGAATTCCGCCCCGCCGAACCCAACAAGCCCAACAAGCAGGGTAATGCGGCCAACCGTCGTGTCGAAATATTCATTATCCCAAGCAGTCGGTAACTGCCCGGAAATGGAAAAAACATTAATCATCATCAAACCCGATGGGGTGCAGCGGCGCCTCATCGGGTTGATTTTAAGCCGGTTTGAACGCAAAGGCCTGCAGTTGGCCGCCGCCAAACTGATGCATATCTCGGAAGCTCTGGCCCGCCGTCACTATGCCGTCCATGAAGGCAAGCCGTTTTTTGAAGGCGTCACCAGATACCTCAGTTCCTCCCCTTCCCTGGTCATGGTATGGGCGGGTCCCGGGGCAATCCAGATATGCCGTAAACTGATGGGCAAGACTTTCGGTTGTGAAGCCGAGCCGGGAACCATACGCGGTGATTTCGGCTGCAGCCGGGGCTATAACCTCGTTCACGGCTCAGACAGCCCGGAATCCGCCGCCTACGAAATCGGCTTGTATTTTACGCCTGAAGAAATCCTCAGCTATCCGATAACCGACGAACCCTGGGTCTTCAGCAATAATCAATAAGCCCCCCGGCCATCATCGATTCCGATTGCCCCAGACCACCGCTTATGTTAGTCCATCGCCGCAGGTTACTGCGGAAGCCCTGACAGGATGCTGTCCAGTTCTGCCTGTTCCTGCGGGGTCAATCCGCCCAGCTTTTGATGCAATTCTTTGGCCTTGAGCAGCTCCTGGCGGGCCTCTTTGGCCTTGTTTAATTTGGCATAACATTTCCCAAGGCGGAACGTGCTGGCGGTCAGCTCTGGCTTAACCTGCGTCATTTCGGCGTACAGCTTCGTACTTCGCAGGAAGTCCTCGGTCGCCTTCTGGAAATCCCCCAGCGTCATATAAATCACACCGCGCGTATCCACCAGGTCCGCATAGTTCGGCGTAATCTGCAGGACTTTATTGGCAAGCTCAAGGGCCTTTTCCGGTTTTTTCTGATGCTGGCACAGAATCCACGCCAGGTTATTAGCGGCAATCGCCTGGGCCGGATCCAAAGCCAGCGTCCTTTCATACATCTTGGCCGCCTGGTCAATATAATCCTGCCCATGATACAGCATAGCCAAGGTAAACACCGCCTGTACATTCTGATCATCTTTGTTTAATAAATCATTGAGCATCTGCTCGGCCTGTTTGGCTATGGCCGCATCCTTTTTGATGTCGATCCGCTGCAAGACAACACTGATCGCCATCGCCGCAGAACGCTGAACTTCCGGCTTGTCCATCCCTTCACCAAGAGCAGCCTGAATCCCTTCAAGGGCTTTTTTCTGGTCGCCGGCGGAACTGTAAAGCTGAGCACAAACCAGTTCGGTTTGCGCCTTTTCCCGGTCCGCCATCGACACGCGAAGTGACTCAATATCTTTTTTGGCGTCATCAAGCCGTTCCAGCCCAATCAGTGTCTGGCACCTCATGATATACGAAGCGGGCGTATTCAGTTTGGCAACAACATCATTGCATAACTGAATCGCCTTGTCGTTCTGTGCCTGGGCCGTATAAAGCTGCACTTTCGCAGCCAGCGCCGGCATGGAATCCGGCTGTCCTGCCAGAATCTGGTCAATCAACTCCTCTGCCTTGACGAAATCTTCTTCACGGATTTTGACTAACGCCAGAGCGAGCTGACGATCCTGGTCCTGAGGCGACTTCTCCAGTTCTTTTTCCAGAATATCCGATACCGAGGTCAACTGCCCCTGACGCATAAAATATTCCATTTCAAGCTGTTTCAGGCGTGTATCCTGATAGCCTTTGCGAGTCAGCCCGGTCAGGATTTCGTAGCCCTGACGATATTCATTGTTGCGGTACAGGGCACCAATCACAACCACTGCCGTATTCAAATCCTCCGGATCTCGGCTTAACGCTTCCAGATACGATTTCAGGGCAAGCTGGCGGTTGGCGGATGCCTCATGCGTTGCCGCCAGCAGAAGAATACTCTGGCGGTCATCCGGATAGGACCGGAGCACTTCGCTTAGAATATCCACAATCTGGGTATAATATTTCTGCTTCTCAAATCGTGCAAACCACAGCCGTGCCTGCTCGTATCGCCATTGCCGCCCCTGTTGGCCTTCAATCTGCTTGATCTGATCAATCCACTGCTGCAGCGTTTCGGGCTTCTCGGTCGCCATTCCCGCATCCAGCAGCTTGCGAAGAATCGAAATCTGATCCGGATTCTCCTTTGCCAGGGTCTTCAAGGCTTCATACGCCTGCTCGCGCTTGCCGGTCAGGGCCTGGATATTGATTTTTTCCATCGCAGCATCCAGTTTTTCCTGGGGCTGATCGGTCCTGGCAATAAAATCATCCAGCGTTGCCACGGCTCCGCCGACATCCCCCTGCCTCATCAGGATCAGCACCAGCACCCGGGCCATCTCCCAATTGGGCTTGTTTGCGGTCGCCTTGCGGAGCAGTTCAGCAGCTTCAGCCGTTTTACTTTCCGCAATCAGATACTCAGCTTCAATCATAGTCGCCTGAGGTTCATTCGGAAAATGCTGCTTAATATGGGCAGCCTGCTGGCCTGCCAGCTCTTTATTGCCTGACTGCAAAGCAGCCCGGAACAGCATCGAACGCACGGACAGCGAATCCTGCTGCTGGAGTATCTGCCCCAGATCCTTAATCAGCATATCCCAGGAATCATCCGACACAGAAGCGGAAGACAGCCGCTGCAGTCGCGTCTGCAGAATCAGCGCCCCCGGCTCAGCGCTTTTGGGATTGAGCAGCAATGCCCTTCTTAAATGGGCCATCGCCAGGGTCCATTGCCGCTGGAGGAGCATCAATTTACCGGCCAAAAGTTGTCCCCCGAAGGATTCACTCTGAGTATTCAAAAATCCGCTGATCACTGCAGAGGCAGCCAGAATATCCCCGTTTTGCCTCAATGCGTCTGCAGTAAGAATCGCAGTATTTTCATCCTTGCGGCCCAGTTCGTAGGCTTTGCGGAACGATTTCGCCGCAAGACTCCAGTTTTTTTCCTGGGCAGCAATCACCCCTTCGATATAAACCAGAACCACTTCATTGACCTGGGCCTGACGCAGCTTGTCCACACACTCTTTTGCCCGGTCGGTCTTCTGTCCCTTAATAAACAATTCCGCAGCAATAGGCAAAAAGTCTGTCGAGTCTTCACCGAGGGCTTTGAGTCCTTCCTCGGCGGCAGCAGCCATGTCTTCAGGCTTGCCGGCCGCCAGCACCATCCTCGCACGAAGCTGCCAGGCGGATGCATTGTCAGGCTCTTTACTTAGAACGTCTTCCAGAATCGTTTGAGTCTGTTCCGGTTGATTTGCCTTGAGCCATGCCTCCGCCAGAAGGATCTTCACATCCGTTTTATCCAGGTCGCATTTGCCGGCCTGGGTTAAATCCTCTACCGCTTCCTGCTGTTTGCCCGTACGAATCCGATAATTGGCCCGCTGGATATAAGCAACCGCCGATGTCGGATTTTTCTCGATAGCCTGGGTCAGATATATTTCCGTCTGAGCTGCATCGCCGCCTTTTCGTTCCATAACCTGGGCCAGCAAATCATAGGCCGATACCAGCGTCGGATCATCCTTGAGCACCTGGTTAAGTTGCTCTATCGCCTTGTCGTACTGTTTTTGCTGAATCATGCAGGCTGCCAGCAACTGGCGAATCTCGGCATTATTCTGCTTTTCAAGAAACCGTTCCGC
>CAZKAI010000035.1:0-38771 GCA_964550565.1 uncultured Pirellulales bacterium | reverse complement strand
ATAACCGCGAACCACACAATTGGTCTGCAGGCGCCCCGGTCCGACTGCCGCCCCTTCCAGTTTTGCCATCGTTAAAAATATGCTGATGGTCGATATAGATGCAGGGGATTCTTCGACGAAATGCCCACCAGCCGCAAAATGGTTCAAAATCTGAAATTACATAGTCCGGTTCAAATTGTTCGGCCATTTCAAAAATCCGCCGGTTCACATCCCTATTATTCCAATATCTGCGGATATTCTGCCAAAGGGTTCCCATGGCTCTGACCATCCCGAAATGATAGACTAATCTAAGCCCGAAGATTTCAAAGACCCGCCCCGGAAAAACCGGTCCCAGATAGGACAGCGATTTTCCTGATGCCGCAAACCGCACATCATGACCTGCCTCCAGCAGATGCCGACCAATAATTTCAGAACGGCTGCTGTGCCCATACCCTTCGCCGGCCACACCATAAAGAATCCTTGCCATGTTTATTCGTTTTCATCCATTAACGTAAAACCACCGTCTGATTGAGGTTCTCTCCATCTGCCTTTCGATCAAATACCTCGATTACTCCCTCTGGACGAATACGCATGTAATTGACCACAGATTGTGTCCAGCATCCGCTATTAAAGTACCACCCGCCGAATCGACCCGCCTGATGCGTATGTCCGGTAATGGTGATATCGTAAGCCCCCTGCTGCTGTTGATGATAAAACCGGGCCATCATATTACGCGTTCGTAGTGGGCGAATCACAGTACGGTATCCTTGATCCAGGCCAAGCGGTTCATAAATTGTCCGATTGAATTGTCGCGTTAGCCGCTGCCAGAGATGCAGCATTTGTTCGCCGGCTTCCAGCAGTACATCGGTCAGACTATCCGAAGTCACAAGGCATGTGTCGGAACGAAATTCCAGAACCCCGCTCAGCAATTTCAGAGCCGGACGCAAACGCCCCATCGCCTCAGAAATCATCGGATCCACCTCATGTCCATGCATAAATTTGAAATACTTGTCACCGATTCTCACAACAAATGGCTTTCTCATCCGGGCAAAAAAAGGATGCTGCCGCTGCCAGTAATCTCGTTCTTGCCAGAATTGCCAGTCATGATTACCCGGCACATAGCTGACTTCCATTTCCGCAAATCGATCCAGTAATTGTACCCAGCGATTTACCACAGCCTGTGGTGAGTACCGCCATAATTCAAACAAATCCCCCAGGATAATCAGACGCCCCCTGCACTGGACCACTTCATCCAAAAACCGATACAGCAGCGTCTGATTACCCGACTTCAACAGATTGTCTTTTGCAGAACCGTCACCGATATGCAGATCACTCACTACAAAAATATCACGCTCATGCCGATCCTGAAATGCCTCATTTTTTACGGACACCGTTTTCCTTTCAAATCTATGTCTCCCTTAAAATAGTAGCACATGGATTTTCGTAACAAGTTAGCGGAGTGTTAGTTATTGGTTAGCACTGCATCTTGGGAGTGCCTTCACTCAAAGATTTGCTGTTTTTTCATCTTGCCCTAATACAATCCTAATCTCTTGCGGTAGGATGAAAATAAAACAATTAACTATTAGGGAGATATAATCATGAAATATCGCAGTTCACTGCTGCCGTTTGATACATTGGTTGCTTTGTTGAATCAAAACGGCTTTTCTGACAAATTGAATGCCATAATGCACATAAAACCATTCGATACAATGCCCCCACAACTGATAGATAATAATCAAATCACCGAAGAATGTCGGGAAAGACTCAGAGACACCTGGTGGGAAATACAATGGCCTGCCACAGATTCCGACTTTCTCGCCCCCGAATGCCGCTATGTAGCTGATTCATTACGTGATGCCATGCGGTTACGGCCGGGTATTGACATCAGTCTGCTGGCCGACAAATCCAGCTTATTTGTCAATTATCTCATGGAAATCGAAGACTGGGAACAGGATGAAGAATTTGCTGAACTATTCGATTAGAGTGAATATACCTTCGAACATAGAGAGAGAGAAGCAAGTCCGATTGAGTTCGCGGAACTTATTCGTTGGCTTCTTGTTAAGCACATGGAGGAATATAAGCAACCTCATGCAATTACACATTTTACGAAGATTGTCGCAGCTATGGCTATTTATCAGCGTAAGCTTATCTCAATCGAACCAAGATTCAGGTTACATGGAACAACCTCGATAATAAAGCTACAAACAAATGACGAAATTCTGACCAAGGCTGTCTGCTTCGGCTGGTATCCATTTTAGCGCTTCGGTTGCTCTTCAAATTGCTTAACAAATTAATCGATTTCCGACTGATCTAATTGAGTCTTTTGATTAATGTCTGAGCCTGGGGACAAATGAAAAGGGATTCGTTTATTTTGGATTTTCTGATTTTATCGGTCAAACGCTGGTGCCATTGAACATCCTTCCACATGCCGACAAACTGTGGTCCGCAGAAATTACTGGTTGCAATGGCAGCCCACTGGCCGGTATCGGCGGCCGTTAGTGCTCCAAGTTCGCATAATTCTTTAACCCAATCCCAATTTAGTAATGGCCAATCCTTGTAATCGACAATACCCCAGCATTCTGTAGTGATCAGGGGCAATCCTGTTTTGCCAACAGCTTGGGCAATGGTCTTGATTTTTTCAACCAGCAGCCGCTTCCAATAGTCAGGACGTGCCCTGTAAGTCTTCTCTCCTTTTTCAACGAGATTTTTATACCCATCTGGAGAGAATCGCTCATAATGATATCCTACAAGTTTATAAAATTCCCCATCATTACACTGTGTCATCCAGATATGGCGTTCCAGCAAATCCATAAACGACAGATCTTTCTGGGAGTAATAGTCTGGTTTGTCAGTGTCAATTGAAACACACAGCGGCATTTCCGGGTAAGCTTTGCGAACCGCCGTTATTGCCTGACGCATCCACATCATTGATTTATCGGTATGCCAAGCACCCCAGATTTTATCCGGTTCATTCTGAAAAAAAGGAGCCCAAATGTCGCCTGGCCATTCATTGCATAAATCGGCATATAAGATAGTGTCCATCAGGCCGTCCTTGGCAATCACATCTAATGTCTTGATCCAGTTTTCAGCCATGATTTCTGGTGATGTAATTTTCAGGCGTGTGTTATCGGTGTCTTCACGAAACCAGGTGGACAGACCAACTTTTATTTTTCGATCTTTGCACTTGGCGATAAATTGATTTAGGGCGGGCTGAACGACAATCTTGTTAACCGCCGGACTGCCCCAGACCTGCTGATCCCAGACAGGCAAAAGCGTCCACTCTTTGGTTGGATTGTCTGCGACCAAGTGAGGATAGGCATCAATACGAACGGCGTTGTAACCTCGTTCGACCAGTTCGTCAAGTATTTGAGCCCAGTTTTCATAACCAGCACCCGGCCAACGACGTTCCAACCAAGAGAAATCCCACATCGTAATCGCCAACGGACAGCAGAGTTTTTTTTCAATCATCGTTATTTCCACTGGTTCTGAAGTATTAGTTGTGTTTCCGGCTAATGGATTATTTTCAATAAAAGATGACAAAGATGACGACAATATCACATTTCGGATGAATTCATTTCGTGTCATATTCATGGTGTGATCCTGGTCAATACATTTTTTTACGAACGTTACATATTTCCGGGATTTTCCGGGGCCAATTTTGTTGATTCAGCGAAACACCTAAAAGGAATTACTGTTGATGTTGAATCGAGCCTTAAAAACAATACCAGTAATTGTTTCCAGTGCAGCTATATCACGTTACCCGCGTATCAGATTTACTGTCTTAGCAGTTATGGCGTCGCTTCGTTGATGTCTTTTTGAACAATGCTCGCAAGGCCGGTTTTAGCCCAATCTATAAGAATATTCCTGAGTTCGCCAGTATTGTAGTTCTTATCATGCATAATCTGAGCCAATTGGATATGCCAAGTATTTTCATCAGATTTTCATGTCATACCTTGCCGGATGATTTGATATTCATATTTGATAAGAAGATTCCCTTCCAAGAAGAGAACTTGCAATATTTGGTTGGGACCGGCGTTTTACCGATCCCAACCAACTTCTGAAAGAAGCTCATATTTGTGTACAAGCTATATAAGAACTGGTTATGGTTGAATAATGGACTCATAGGTGACAGCGCCCGTAAATAGGGCTTGTGTATCCAGAGACGCATCTTCCAGCCATTTCGCTGCCAGCAGAACAAAATCGTTCAGTTCTTCCTTGCAATTGCCGTCAAAATCATATTGCGGAGCCGTATAACCATTCGGATTGGCTTTCGCTGCTGCACAGGCGTCGGCATAGACGCGAATTTCCATGATGTCGCTGCCAGATCCATTCAGTGTATCCGTCCCCGTCAATTTGACCTTGAAGATTCCCACAGCATCCGTTGTAAATGCGGCAGTAGGTGCGGCTGGATCAATTGTTGTATTCACTACGCTGGCATTCACATCGGCACCCCAGTCAGGATTGATAGTAACGGTTGTACCGAAAGCACTATAGGACTTGGCTGTAAAGTCTGCCCATACTTCATTGGCTGTTCGATAAGCCTCGTAATTCTCCTGTAAAGGACTGGGTGCGGTAGTGCTAAAATCTATCTTCAGGGCATTTTCACCCTGAACCAGATCAAAGCCGTTCATCACAAAAAATGCATTGGAATTAACTGTATATGGATGCTGATCAAAGACCAATTTAACAGGATTTATCCCATCAGATTGAATGACAGTATCCACTTTTGCCACATCGGCAAATGCAACGTCAACACCGTTTGTGATATCAATGTTTAGAATTGTTTGTTTTCCTGCTGCATCATGGATAGTTACATCAAACTGCCCTGTCTGATCCTGAGTGTCATGGTGATAGGATTTCCATGCATATATGCCAGCTGGTAGACCGCTGATTGTCAGTGTCAGCGGATCGCCCTGAACTCGTGTATCCGATCCAATCCAGTCCTGCAGCAGGTTAGTTTGATTAGGATCGGCCTTGTAGGCACTGCGGTTCTGCATATTCATAACCTCTTTGACAGGATTAGCCGGATAAGCGGCATCATCAGTCAGCAGCAACCAGGAGGCGTTTGCCAAATTATTGTCGGCGTCGGTAATCGTCCCGTTAATCATGGCAGGCAGAATATCTAACGAAGTGACAATATTGCTGCCGGCATCCGCAACAGGAGAGGCGGGAATCGACTTGAAGGACCAGATGGCACCTTTGTAATCATTGGGGTCCGTCTGGCCAATTAAGCGAAGCCGAGAATCGACACGCCAGTAATAGGTTGTGTTGAAACTCATATCGGGTGATGGATCAAATGATACGATAGCATCAAAATCACGGCTATAAAAACAGCCGGTACCTGTGTTGACCTTGGTTTGGTTGGGATCCATATAAACACGATACTTGATTTCATAATCCGGGTCAACATTCGGATTCGAGGGAGCCTGCCAGGACAGAATCTTATTTAACGGCACAAGTTCCTGACCATTGGCAGGGTCGGGATTCTTGGCAAGAGGGACTGAAAGTACGGCACCGACAATGTACATGGCCCGAGTAGTCCCATCATTTTGTTCTTTCAGGGTGATGGTGCCGGCAGGGAAACTCGCCTTGTAAAGCTGCAAGTAGTTATCAATAGATCCATTGTTGTTTTCGTCAATAGAAATCTTCAGGCCTGTATCCACAAAGCCCATCTGGGCAACCCAGGTCATCTTGGATGTCAGCAACGGAGGGTTAGAATTGACGCCGTCTCCAACACGGCAGTCGATCATCAAATACACATCTGCATCCGCCGACAGCGTAATATCCAGCAGAAAGTCTGCTCTATCCCTGTCGACAATCGATGTCTTTACATACTCGGCTTTGTTCAGCAGAATGTCCGGGATCGCCTTGAGTACATGAGCATTTCGATCCACCCAGGCCAAGCTGCCATCTACTAAAGTGCCCCCCAAAGCTGGAGCCGGATTGGTACTGCCGCCTCGCCTTGCCACACCGGTAATTACAGCCGCGTGAGCCGTGCTGGCTATCACCAGGGCAATCAGAACCATCAACGTCTTGCATTTATTTCGATTATTCATGTTCATCTCCACAAATAAATTAATCTTTTTTAATATCAGTAAACAAATGGCGTCTCATGTCAATACTTCATTATCACGGCTGAGGAACAGTAATTGGTGTATACGTTACTATGCTTGTAAATGATGCTTGCCCCGACAGAGATGCATCTTCCAGCCATTTCGAGGCAAACAGTGAGAAGTCATTGAGATTTTCGATACAGTTATTGTCAAAATCAAACTGCGGTTTGGTGTAACCATTTGGATTGGCTTTGGCTGCGGAACAGGCGTCGACATATACTCGGATTTCCATGAGATCGGTACCCGGACTCTTATCCTTATCGGTGCCAGTCAGCCTGACCTTATACGTTCCAATTGTGTCGGTGGTAAAAGTTGCATCGGGTGCGTATAGGTTTGTTGTTGTGTTGGCAACTGAAGCAGCTAGCGCTGTTGCAATACCCCAGTCAAGATTGACAGTGACGGTGGTGTTAAAAGCGGCGAAACTCTGGGGCGTAAAGGTATCAGCCACTTCATGTGTCGCCGAATAAGCCTGGTACCCATCTTGCAGGGGACTTGGGGCAGTGGAACCAAAATCAACCTTCAGAGATTCCGCATCTTTGACAAGGTCAAAACCATTCATAACAAAAAAAGCGTTGGCTGTGACATTATTGTAGGGACGCTGATCGAAAACCAGTAATATAGAAGAACCGTCAGATTCAATCGTCGCTGTTATCTTTGCAATATCAGCGAATGAAACTGCAGCCCCATTGCTAATATCGACATTCGAAATAGTCTTTGTGCCTGTTGCATCAGTAATGGTTACATCAAATTGTCCTGTCTGATCCTGAGTATCGTGGTGATAGGACGTCCACGTGTAGATGCCGGACGGCAGACCACTGATCGTGAGTTTCAGCGGGTCTCCCTTAGAACGAGTATCTGTACCCGTCCAATCCTGCAGCAGGTTGGTATATGTGGGATCTGCAGTATACGCATTCCGATTGAGCATCTGCATGGATTCCTTTACGGCCGGGGTGCCTGGATAAACAGCATCGTCGGTCAACAGGGTCCATTCGATTGTCTCCAAATCGTTGTTTGCATCGGTAATCGTCCCGGCAATCATGGCAGGCAGAAGATCCAAAGAAGTGACAATATTGCTGCCGGCATCCACCATGGGGGCTGCACCAATTGTGGTGAAGGACCAGACGGATCCCGTTCTTGTGTTCGGGTCTGTATTGTAATCATACTTAACAATACTGTCTACACGCCAGTAATAGGTGGTTTTAAATGCCAGGTTTGACTTGGGAATCCAAATCGTGTTGGCGGCATTGTTATCATTATCCAAACTGGTCACATCGACTTCGCTCAGTCCCTGGGCAACCTTGGTCTGGTTGGGATCCAGGTACACCTTATAGCTGAGGATGGTCATATTCGGCTCCGACTCGGGACCTTTCCAGCTAAGCCCATCAACTACGGTATCCCCATTGAGATCCAGGTTAATTGGGATGATATCAGCCTGGTCTTCGGGGGCTGGTTCATGAGCAATATCCAGGGGAATTGGATCGCCCGGAATTTGAATATTATCAATCCAGACGGTACCGCTGCCCGTAGCTTTATCACAATTGGTGATAATCAGCAAGTCGGCCCATCCTTCGCCGTCTGCAAAAGCATCACGAACAGCCTGTGTAATCTCAAACGAGACCGTATCAGTCCGCGGACTTGTTGGAATGGCACCCAGTCCTGTACCTTCTTTTTGATACCATCCAGTGCCGGCGCTGTTGATAACCATCCACACCTGGAACCATCCGCCCTTGATTTGGCCGCCATCACTCCTCCAGGTAATATCCAGGGTAATCTTGTCGGAAGTCGCAAGATCTGCCGCAAATCCTGCAATTCCCTTTTTCAGAACGGATTTCCAATCACCGGGATAATTTAACTCAATTGATTTGGCATCCAGAGTTGCACCAAATGTTGAAAAGGTGCCTGTGGCTCCGTTTTCAAGTACCCATCCATCCAGGGTGTCTTCAAAATTGCCAAGCACAACGGAGGGCTTCAAGGCAATTGCCGGCAAGCTCAGGCACACCACGAACAGAATTGATAACCAATGTATTTTTCTCATCTTTTTCCCTTTCCTGCAATTAAAGCAATAGCGAAATAATGCTCAAGTCAGACCTTCTGAAACGAGCGTTTAATAAATATCATTTCATTTCGAAAACCAGTTCCGGCCGACAGAAAAAACACCAGTTAAACACGTTTTTGTTTTTATCAATTTCTTTCTTATCCATTCCATCCGTAACTACCAATGACAGGAATTGCTCTTGCGGAGCCAATGGAACATTGATATGAAATGGTACAGGCGAGTCAATTGATGTTTTTGAGAAGCGAACCTGCCCATCCACCAACACCCATACATCCAGAGTAGTATCTTTTGAACTCTTGGGCGTCAGTACCACTGAAGTAAAACAGCCGATAGACTGATCGCTAGGCAAAATTGCACGGATTTTGTTTAAATCATAAGTAATCCCGATATTGCCATGCATGAATAAAGCCGGATTACTTGGTGTTCCATAAGCCACCTCATCCACAATGGGAATGTAATCCCCATCTATCGTTTTGGCGCCATTGGTAATGGGACCGCTCCAGCATCCATTGGTATCGGGACATTCACGGAATACATGCCCGCTTGAACTGACGATGGATGATCCCGCCTTGCCGTCGGGAATGAAAATGCCGTCTATGACGGGAATCTGGGGGATCGGACAAAATGAATCCCAGGTCTTTTCAGATTTGATTCCGTAGCCCGTGATAGTCAAGGGCCCCAAAGAGGGCTTGCCTGTCTCAATGACGATGCCATAATCTTGTTTACCAGTCCCAAAACCATTGCCGCCGCCGACAATATCAGCCAGATCCAAACTTTTCTGTCCTCGCCAGATAAGATTGAAAGTCGAATTGATCGACTGAACGAAAACACCTGTGCGAATCGGCACGTTTTTGGTTTTTCCGGTATTCGCATCATACCGCATCGCTTCTTTTTCAGTCAGCATTCGGCTGAATTTAGCATTTCCGCCTGAGCCAGCAAACAATTGAACTTTACCTTTGAGCACATGCAGCTCCGCTGACCCGTCCAGTTCCGCCTGCACGGCGAATTCTGTCCCCATATCAACAAACCGGGAGGCAGACGTCTCAACTGAAAATCCTAACCCGAAGTCCGATACACGGCTGAACAACCTGCCGTATTCCAAATATATCCCGGTCCGCTCGACAACATATTTCGCAGGACCTTCAATCAGCACATCCACACCCTCATCATATTTTATTTTGATAATCCCCCGGTCTATCCCGACTGGCATTTGATTGGTCAACAAACGGTCACCGTTCTTAAAATTAATATTCAAATCAGTCCATTTTACATCAATCTGATCCACAAGGGTTGCAACATCCACTGTATATTGCTTCACTGGGACAAACTGTAAAAACAAGACAAAAAAGATTATCGCTGCAGCGCTTATAATAAACGTGACAATTTGAAAGGAGCTGACCTTTCGTCCTTCGGTCCTCGGATATACTATCTTTTGAATTGCCTCCAGCTTTTCCTCAGGAAGCTCAGCAGCTGAAGCAATTTTTTCATAAAAGGCTAATTCCTTTAATCCAAGGCAGGCTGTTTGCTTACCATTTTTATCGGCTAAAAGAGCTGCTCTGTTTTTTAAGGCCACATGAAGACGTAAACTGTTATAATAATAATCTGCATTTTCATGCTTTGAAACAAAGTTGTTTAATATCCTGTTCTCTTCTTCGGAGATTTCTCCTTCGAGAGATTTAAAGATGATCTCATTTATTTCAATGTTAGAGTACGCACTCATTATAGTATTTCACCTTTAGCAAGCTTCTTCTCAATACAAGTTAGAATTGCATGATGTAGTCTTGACATAACTTTATAGGTGGCACTCAGTGTTTTTTCTAATTTCAAGGCAATATCGATAACTTTCATATTATCCGCATATCGCCATGTAATCATTTTTTTATTCTCCTCTGACAACCCCCCAGTGCATTCATCCAGAGCATCCAGATAGGCATCTTGATTCAAGTGAACATGACCTGGATGCCGAGAAATGCTTTCTAATGCTTCATTATCAAAACACACAATTCTCAACCTTTCCTGGCGGTAATAATGATTCACACAATAACGAGCGATTTGCATACCCCAGGCGATAAAATTTGTCCCAGGCTCATACTGGCCATACTTTCTCCACATCACAAGCATTGTTTCTTGGACAATATCCTCAGCCGCCGAATAGTTTGGGCATAAAGCTAAAATATACCTGGATATGCAACTTTCATTGGCGCGATACAGCTTCAAAAAAGACTCATATTTTTCATCTCTTGAATCGCTCATATCCTTATTTTCCCAAAGACTTTACTTACATACAACACTTGCATGAAAATCCTGACATAGATTTTAAAAATTAAGGTTTATTTCAATTCGGGTAATAATTTTATATGTTTGTTTTTTACTTTCCAAACAAGCCTATCACATTGTCAATATAGAACTTATGTTTCACAGAACAAGCTTTTATCAATCAAAGCCAGAATCCATTCTTTGGGTAAGGCCCTTTTGTAGATTCTGACTTCATCGATCATTCCGTGAAAACAACGGTCCCCTGAAAGGCTATCCCATCCGATTTTCAGATTATTCAGAATTTGTGGCCAATGGGGCAGGTCACGTTTGGCTTCACGAAGGCCCGCACTGTCTGTATAGATGTACAGATGGGCACTGTCCGGCTGAATCACTACTGCAAGAAAAACCCATTCGTTATTGGGAATCACCAATCCGCTGTTCCAATTCCATGTTTTTGGATTATTGTTGTTCCAGGTATATCGAAGACGGTTGATATTTTCGTAATGAATTCCACATGCCGTACCGTTGCGTGAATAAACAATGCCAGCCCAAGGCACAACTTCATAGCAATTAACCCACACTGTAAATGTGACATACTCGGTTGTCCAATTGAAGTCCGGAATCTCGATGACATCACCTGAGCCGTCCAGTTCAATAGCTCCGGCAATTCGTCCTTGCGCAGGTTTCCATTTAGGATTACCGGTTAGCATGCCATCATGGCCATAAAGAGAATGATCGGTTGCGGTGCTGCCGGAAGTTTCATCCATGGTCCAATAGCCGATCAGATCAGGGTCGGGTGATAATTCGACTGTCATAAATTCCCAGACCTTCCCTTTGCAAACCATTCCTGAATCACTTACCGCGTCGATGCGCCAATAATAGGTCTGATTTGGCAGGAGGTACGGTACAAACAGCAGACCATCAACCTGGCCCATATATTCCGCATCACCCTGGCAGGCACTGGTTACGGAGGCCATGTTTGTCCCCAAATACACCTGATGTGCAACCGCATGGGGATTGGATGACCATCTTAACATCTGGGCTGCCGGATTGACGGAGCCGGCTCTGTTTGCAGGTACTGGCGAAAACGTTTTGAAGTCCTGCCACTGAGTCGAAAACACTGTGGCATCCTCCATATTCACCTTTCTATCGTCGTTTAGATCTGCAAATTGGGGGATTGTACCGAATGGATCATTCATGAGCCAAGTTGTTGCGAGATGTTCCAGATCCTGTATATCTACTATGCAGTCATCAATAATATCCCCATTGAGGGGATTGCAATTTTGAAATTTTAAGACAATGGTTGTAATTGACTCGGCAGGTATGCTGATATTGAAAATACCTGACGATGATGGTTGTGAGATATTTAGCGATTCATAATCCTGGGTCGAAGAGGTTCTGAAAACCTGATCAATCCGGGCCAGATAAAATGCGCTTAGATCATAATCAACCATGATCGCAGAAGCTGCACTGTTAACAGTAACCAGTACTAATTCCTGCTCGGCTGTCTGGCTCTGTTTATGCCATGCAGTGGTTTTTAAATCTGGATGGCTGCTGACCACATGAATCATTTGCATACCAGGGCGGACATGTCGGCTGTACTGCGCAATTGCCCAATACGCCTTGCGAGGCTGATAGGTTTTAGTCTGTGAATTAAAAATGAATTCCGGCTCCCACATAACCCACGCTCCTGCCTTCAGAATAGACAGGGCTTCATGAATCTTATGGGCATAATTCATCATCTGGGTATGTTCATTCCCGCCGGGGGTATAGCCAGGGTACTGTGCATTGGTCCAGTCGCCCCATTCGGTCTGCCAGAGGGATTTTTGATTCAGTACGGCCTGAATCTTCCAGTCAAACAAGCCAGATTCAGAAGCAGTGTACTGATGGCAGGAAAGAACATCCAAATCATCGACAATGGAAGAGTTCAGCAGCGTGTTTAAATATGCCGTGGTATTGGTCCAGGCCGCATCGTAGGCGACCAGACCAGGGCTAAGATTGTATAACGGCAGTCGCGCATTAAGCTGCTGATAAATTCTGATGGCCTGATCCTCTGTTACGCGAGTTCCCGGCTGTCCGCCCCCATAAACCCACCAATTGGCTTCTGGTTCATTGATGATATTCAGGTATTCGAAATCCACATTCCATTTATCGCGAAAATGCTCCAGCACTTTGCAGACATGCTCGACAAACCTCCCTTCCATATCTGTTCTCAGGTTATTTTGGTTACCATCCGTATGTCCGGCCGTACAGCCGCTAACCGTCATCCAATAGGGGTAACTGTACCACTGAGCCCACATTTTGGCACCGCGTGCAGCAGCCCCGCGGATTTTCCACAAGATCTCATCGTGCCTTGGATTGCTCCAGTCATACACCCCCTCCTCAGGTTCGAACGAAGGAGGACATAGATTGTTTTGTCCGTAAAATCGGTTCATGTGGGCATGGCCTGGAGCATCGCCAACAGGCATTAAAACCCGACAAATCGTCAATCCAAGCCCGTGATTATCCAGTTTAAAAAGCTTATCAAGGTAGTCGGTCCGCGAGGCAGTAGGATACTCCCGATAATAATATGGAGTAAATTGATCCATGGTCCCTTCGCCGAAACCTTCGAAGATCTGATGGCGAACCGCCGGATCAATAGACACCACCGCCGCGGTTGCGGAAACTGAGACCAGCAGAGACCAAAAGCACCCCAGCAGTGTACGACAGATTGATTTCATCTTCATCTAATCACACCCCTATTCATCACTAAAACTGACGAAAGCTGCTATTTGAGCCATTGCTCAGCACAGATTGAAAAATCTCCAAGATTGACAGCATTATCTTCCAGTAAATCCGCTTCATCGCAGGTAGCACTGTCAATACAGTTACTGCTGAGCCAATGACTTGCAAAAAAGACTGTATCCGAAAAATCAATATCGCTGTCCGGTTCGAAATCACACGGGAACAGGTATTTCAGGATGGCCCGTTTCCAATCCAAGGCGTGCTCGTTTAATCCCGCGGCATTGAAGTGGACGCCATCGTGCAGATAGCCCATCGCAAGAAATCCATCGGTATCGGCACCTTCAAAGACCAGCGGGTCCTCCTTGATCACCTGCAGTTGCCCGGATCGAACCTGGATTTCCTGGGCAGCAGATGAGGAAGGATGGTACGAAGCCAAGGCCACACCCCACGGCACATCCCAGCCGGCGTCAACCCGGGTTTGTGCGATGATTGAATTTAAACGGCCGGCATAGGTGGACGCCGAGGTACTTGCCAAGCTATCTGACTCTCCCTGATGCCACAAGATGGCTCGGAATCCATTGGGGCCTGTGGCTCTGATCGATGAGACTATTTTTTGATAATATTCGGACCCGGGTAACCATTGATCGACTCGTGTGGAGCCTACGCCGTTGGACATAAATCCCACCGGACAGCCAAATCGCTGAACCAGAATATCTCCCAGGCGTGACCAGGGCGCCCCACCGGTTCCGTCAGCGTTAGGCTGCGGGTCACAGGCATGACGCCAGACATTCTGGCTGCCGGTCCAGGCCGACACAATATCCTGTGTTGGTGTCATAGCCGGACTGCCGTAATTAGCCGAATTTGACTGGCCAGCTGTAATGAAGACTTCACCGACACCGATCCTGTCCACGCAAGTCACGCCGCTGTAAGTCGACCCATTATAGCCTCTTGCTTCAATCGAATACCATCCGCCGGAAGCGACCGGCAGGGCTCCTGAAAACCTTCCGCCGGACGGAGCGGCATCAATCATCTCCCAGTCTGTCGCAGTACCGGTGAAACCATTCATAATAACCGCGCGTGCTTCGATGCGTGTGAAACTGCCGCTGCAGGTCCCTTCAACCGGCACATCGGCCATATTGTCAGCGTTCCGTTGAAAGACGGCTCGGCTGGCGGGTTCGGTCAATGTTACAAATTCAGTCACGGACACAACATCCATAGCTACAATCGTATCAATCGGATCGCCCGGTACGCTGATCATGTTCAGTGTCACATTCTGGCCAACCTGCGTAAACGGAACACTCGCCGCCGGATTTGCCAGCAGGTAGGCATTCTGGACAAGGTGCCCACCCATTCCCGGGATCGTGATCTGCTGGCCGGTGCCCGGCTGATTGGTTGCATACGCCTGAACTTCGGCCAGATGGAGATAATCACCATTTCGTGCCACGCGAATAAGGTTGCCCGTCACAGGACCGCCGGTTCGTGCGGTCAGGTCAACGGTAATCATCGTTGGATTATTCATCGCATTTCCGGGGTTCAGTATTTCGGTTCGGTATCGCACAGACCCGCCGCTGCCGAGAGCGAATTGCGATGTTACATTGCCTGTAAAGTCCATAATCTCGACGACATAGTCAGTCGCTCGGTCTTCAAACCCGATTCGGCTGATTAATTCTATTTTGGTAAAATGATACTTTGCATCGGTTTTAATCTGCCATGTCGGAGTTGTCTCGGCGGCGGTGTGGTTAAACGTCGCTGTATCAGAATCCACCGCCTTGGATGCAGGATAATTGCTCGAATAGGTTGTAGATTGAACAGCGGTCCCGTGAGAGGCAAGCCAGTTTTGGCCCCAGATATGGGCATACAGCTTGTTACCCTGATGCGTCATCACGCCCCACGACTGAGGTGCGACGGGCCCTCCGCGGGTATTGTAAATCGCCTTGCTGTTGTTATTGGAATTGAGCCACTGACCAATCTCCTGCAAACGGCAGACCTGTTGAGGTTCAATAGAGCCGTCGCCTTTGGGGCCGATATTCAGCAGGAGATTACCGTCACCACCGGCACAACTGACCAGCGTTTGAATACACTGCTTGAGTGATTTAACCGGGTCATTGGGCTTCCATGCCCATTGATTGGCGATGGTGATGCAGCTTTCCCAGGGAAATTGGTCATTAAACGCCCCAACCTTCTGTTCGGGCGTCTTGTAGTCTCCCGGATACTGTGAATCTGTCGGCAAATACGCGGCATAGACTCGATCATTGACCAGCATCGGGTCCTTGGCATTGCGGCACAGGTTGTACAAATCCCAGCCGCCAGAGATGTCCCATCCGCTTACCGCATTTTCCCAGTTGTCAAACCACATAATCGACGGATTGTATTTGTATATAATCTCGGTGACCTGACTGCGCTGATACGGCACATAATTGCTCAGCGGATTGTCCGTGTACTTCCAGTCGGGAATCGAGTAATACGCACAAAATTCAATGCCTTGTGCCACGCATTCATCGGCCAGTTCCTGCGTGACATCCCGATTGAACGGTGTGGACATCATATCATAGGTGGTATAAGCAGAATCATAAAGGCAGAATCCGTCATGATGCTTGGTCGTCAGCACCAGATACTTCATGCCCGCTGCTTGAGCCAGAGCTACCCACTGATGAGCATCGAAATTAACCGGGTTAAAGGTGGTGTAAAGCCGATCGTAAGCCGCAGCCCCATACGAGTTGCGCGACCAACTGATCTCGCCACCTGTCTGCGCAACCGGTCCCCAGTGAATAAACATGCCGAACCGCTGACTGCGCCACCGCTCCAGTGCGGCGGTGTTCGTTAGCATTTCATCATCAATAATTTGTACTTTGACTGTTGAAACGGGCCAAGAATCCCAATTCGAATCAGTGCTGGAGACGGCATGCATCACAGATACCATGTGGCGTCCAAGTTTCTGACTGTCATCAATCGCTGTAACAGTGACGGTTTGAGGGGTATCGTATCCCTGAGCGGATGTAAAGGTTAAGGTCACTGCCTGCCCAGCCGGAGCACCATTCAGTGATATATACTGTCCGTTAGTGCCGGAAGTTACAGTAATCTGAACATCGGCGTTAGGCGCATGTCCGCTGTCCCAGCTTAATTGAATATTATAACTGCCAACAGGATTGACATTTTCGGTCACGGTCAATGACGAAGGATTGAGCGTAATATTCCGGTTAGAAGATTTAACCAGTTCCATATTATCGATATACAGGTTGCCATAATTGTCCCATCGTCCGTCATCAGCGACTGCAATAGCCACTAGTATTTCATGGCCTACGATGCCCGGATAATCGGCAGAATTAAATGAAATCGAAAATTCACGCCAAGGTCCGGACTTAACCCCATTGTCTTCAGAAGGAAACCAGAAGGTCTTTCTCAGGATATCAGGCCAACTTCCGTTATCCCCATGCTGCAGAATAAGCGTGGCGCCCTCAACCTGTCCACCGGAATCATCCTGACTGCGCACTCTTGCTGTCAGAGTATAGATGCTGTCAGACTGAATCAAATGGCCGGTTCTCTGCCAAACAACCTTGTTGTCTGTCCATCCGATCCAGGCCACCCCCGGTTCCGCCTGGCCACTGCCATCTACCCAACTGCTCCACCCGGTCAGTACATTGCTGAAATCATGGTTTGCCGGAATTAGATTAGCATGAATTGTTCCTGACAAAGCACAGGAAAGTAATGCAATCGCAACATCCACAAATTTTCTCATCATTATCCTCTAAAACAAGTCAGAAATTGAAAATAAATGAAAATCACCAGAAAATAATGATAAACAACACTGTGGTAACCATGACTAAAGCGCCAAGAATCTTCACTTCAGGGGCTGTTTTAATTTCCACTTCTTCGCGTACTGGTAATTTTTTGGGCATTTTCATGGGATTAATAAACGTGATTAATCCCATGAGTACGACGACTAAATTGAACGCCAGAACAACTTGAATCAGAAAATGAATTCCCGGAGCAAACCGCTGGAATATCCCGTAAATAATCGGACCGGCAATCAGAGCCGCTACACCTGCCGCGGCAGGTGCAGTTGGAACCATCATTCCAAAGAGAAACGCCGCCACCACACCCGGCCATATATATCCCTGAAACTGCTGAATATATTGAAACACGCCGCCGAATCTCGGATTATCAAGCATTGGGGCCAGTAAACATCCGATCACCACAAAAATAAGCGTCATAATTCGGCCTAAAATGACCAGTTGTTTTTGGGAAGCGGTTCGGTTGAACATTCGATTATAGACGTCCAATGTAAATATGGTTGACGCCGAATTCAGCATGGAGGCCAGAGAACTGATAACCGCCCCGGCAATGGCCGCAAACATGAATCCACGGAGACCGTTCGGAACTAGATTGCGGATCAGCAAGGGAAATGCTTCGTCCGGCGAACTCATTTGTTCCTTGAACAGTTGATAGGACATAATGCCCGGCATCACGATGGCAAATGGCACCAGCAGCCACAATGCACCGGCAAAAATAACCCCCAGTTGTCCATCCCGCAGTGTTTTGGCCGCGAGGTTTCGCTGGACAATGAACTGATTCAAACCACAATAATAAATCAGTACAATCCACATTCCCGATATGACACCGGTCCAGGGCAGTCCCGCATGATCCGTAGGCAACACCATATGGAGTTTGTCAGCGTTTATATGTGAAAATTCACTCCAGCCTCCGCAAGCCTTTAATCCAATGAAGAAAATGATAATACCGCCAGTCAGTAACCCCCCACCTTGAAAAAGGTCCGCCCAGGCGACGGCTTTCAACCCCCCCCAAACCGTATACGCTGCGGCAATTAAGCCAATTAGCCATACACCCTGTTCGATATTTAACCCGAAAATAGTTCTTAATGTAATTCCTCCCGAAAACAGAACGGCCGTCAGAAGAACCGCCACATAAATCACCACCGTCATGAATGCCATAATTCCACGGGCCGTCGAATTATAACGGTATTCCAAGTATTCAGGCATGGTATAAATACCAGCTTTGAGAAAACGCGGCAGCAGGGTAAAGGCAATAATCACAATCCCAAAACTACCGTAGAGCTGCCAGTTGCTGACCGCCAATCCGACGCCACCGGCCCCCTGCCCGGCCATTCCGACAAACTGTTCAGTGGAAATATTGGCAGCAACAATAGAAATACCAATCAGCCACCAAGTCAGTCCCCGGCCTGCCAGGAAGTAGCCTTCACTGTTAGCTTCCCTGAAGCTTTTGAAAAGGCTAACCCCGATAACCACTGCAAAAAAGGCCAGGAAAACAAGGATATCAAACAAATTCAGTTCCATTCATGAATCCCTTAAAAGTTCTCAGTTTAATGCTTTCTGCAAATCAATACTTTTCAAATGCACTTCGGCTCCAATATGAGCCGGATTCACCAAGAGCACCGCTTCGAATTCCTGACGTGCCTTATTCATGTTCTTTAATCCCAACCAGCCCAGACCCTTTAAATAACGGCAATGACACTGGTTTTTCGCAGTTAGATCTTCATCGAAAATGAGGAAGTCCGGCAGGGATACGGCAAAATAATCAATCTTCACTTCGTCATTTAAATGAGCCTGACCATAGGCCAGCAAACGGTTAAAAGAGTCACGGGCCTTAGTGGGATGTCCAATTTTTTCAAGAGCCAGACCCTGATAGAACATCTGCTCGGGCGGCTGGTCATTATAATACATCACATCCCCCAGTTCTTGGCCCCCCCGTGTTGCCTTTTCAAAATAGCTGAGAGCCTTTTCCGTTTCGCAAAGTCCCTCAAGGGCTAATCCCATGAAGTAATGAATATCATTTTCGAGCCAGCCATGTAACTTGCCTTCTCCGAGATTTTCAGGATATTTTTCAGTTCTCTGCAAATATTCTACAGCTTTCTGATAACGACCTTCGTGAATACTTATTTTAGCCAGAGCGGTCAGTGCAAATACATATGCACCGGTCACCTTGCCTTCACCGCCTTCCCATGGATGAAAATTATGGATTAAAAGATGCTTTAAGGCCTTTTCGTATTCCCCAGTTTGATTCAGCACCCAGATGTACTCAATGTAAAGATCATCACGCTGATTCAGCATATCCGAGTGCTGCTCCAAAAAGATCTTTCGCTGCTGGAGCGGACAAGCCATTTTCTTGTAAAGCTGGTCCAGTTCATACAATATCCGGGCATCTGAACAATCTAGCGCGTAGGCCGTTTCATATGCCTTTCGTGCTCTGGCCGCATCGCTTTTCTTATTATAATAACTCAATCCAAGATTTCGAAAAACGGTCGGGAACGAATCGTCCAGGTCTGCCGACTTTTCCCATGCCTGAATCGCAGCATCATACTGCTGCCTGCTGTACAGGAAATTGCCCAGGTAATACCACCCCTTGGCATCTTTAGGATTTCGTTCAAGCGATTCCTGCAAAAGAACAAAAGATTCCAGGCGATGCGGAAAACAATAGTCCGGCCTGGTTTTGGCGGCTTTCTCAAGACACTCCGGATACCCCCAACACCCCAAGGCATAATAGACTATAGGGTACACATCCATTTCAGAAGGGGTATCATCGACAACAATCTTCAATAACTTACATGCTTCAGCAGACAAACCGGCATATCGGTAATCCAATGCAATTTCGATATAGTTATGGACATAGCCTCGCATTTTCATTTTAAAGTGTGAAAGACGGCCTTGTACGTCAGTTTCCTCCTGATTTGTCTTGGCGATTAGGCAGAGTTCGAACATCGCGCCAAAATCCAATTGGTCCAGTTCCAAAGCAAGATTGGCTTCTTTTTCAGCTGCTTCTAATTGGCCGGTCATCCGCAGCAAGATGGTTTTAAGGTGCCGAGCTTTGTGATTGTGATAATTACGGATCAGTGATTTCTCGACATGTTCGATCGCTTGTTTTAAGTTGCCCTGTATGGCCGCAATTCGTGCCAATGCAAAATAGGCCGCGTCCTGCATCCCTGCATTCCAGGTCGCTTTAAAGAAGGCATCGTAGGCCTCTTCTAACCGATTCTGCATAAATAAACTGAGACCCAAATTATAATACGGCTCACCGTCATACGGATTTGGATTATGCCTGGTCTGACGTAAAATCGAAGCCCGGAAATAAATTTCGGCCTCTTTAAATTGGCCCATTCGATAAAGCAGCAGCCCAAGGGCGTTGTTGCAGCGGATGTCGCCGGGATCACGTCTAATCCCTTCTTCATAATACCGCTGGGGGCGGTAAGTCGCATGCCGGTATTGCTCCAGATGCAGACCCGCCAGGTAGAGTTCTTCTACCGTAGCAATTCTTTCAGGCTCAGGAATTGGACTCGCCGGGTCTGGAACCGCTTTGCCCCCGGTCGGTTCAGGCCGATAAGAGATCAGAAGCCGACCGTTTTCATCAAAAACATGCAAAGTCAGGTCTTTGGGCTGCTGATCTTCTCTTAATGTAATGGATTTTATATACGCCGCGGCTGGATTTAAATCCATCGTTTCCCGCAGGTAGACCTGCATCGAAGACGATAATTCAACTCGCAAATTCTTATGTGCCGATGTGACATAGACTCCTATTTCAGCCTGCTTTTCGCAGATTTCAAGATTTACCGCGACTTGATGATTGGCATTTTTGACTGCCCCAATCAACTTATATGGGAAAAAATACTGTGTAAATGTTTTCTCCTCATAGGGCATCAGCCAACTGAAATCCGGCTGATTATCCGTATACACACCAGTCATTAATTCAACGTATGGCCCGTCTTCATCCGTCAAATTCCGATGCCAAGCATCACCAAAATCTCCGCAGCCCCACACCCATTGTTTTTTGCCTGGACTGACATGATGGTCAGCAAAATGCAGCATCCCCGCGCGTCGGCCGTGGTCGTAACCGCCCATAAAATCATATTTAGAACCAGCAGCCATAAAAGAGGTAGGAACCGGAATATTCTTAAATCGACTGATGTCAACACCGGCCGAATAGTCCATTTTGTAATACTTCCCTGTCGCTATCGGAAAAGTCGAAACATCCCGCTTGCCGTGGTCGAACACCGCATGAACATCCGGCGGAAAAATGCTCTGATAATCTTTATTAACTGCCATGGCTGGATTGGCCCACCATAAGAAGGTCTGCGGCTCGGCGGTCCGGTTGTATAGTTTCACGTTAATCTCCAGAAAGGCCGTGCCCGGATATAGCGTAAAACCAGCCATACCCTTTGTTCGGAACATCCGTTCAATTTCGCTAACCCACAGTGTCATGCTCCCGTCCGGGTGCGCTTCAATCGAATAATCCACCGGATCATATGTACTGGGGCGATGATGCTGGGGCCAGTTAAACTCAATCCCGCCGGAAATCCACGGTCCGGTAAGCCCCACCAAAGCTGGTTTTATCACCTGATTATAATAAATCACGTGAAAATCGTTGGTTTTGTCATACAACATCTGGATGCGGCCACCTAAAGTCGGCATTACCATAATCTTCAGATATTCATTCTCCAGAAAAACAACATCGTGCTCGATATCTTTTTTTTCGTTTTTGATGGTTTCAATGACCGGTAACGGATAAACCACCCCGCTACTGCCTTGGTAAACACGTTTTTCCAGAAACATCGGATTTTTGTCTGGCTTTCCTATGAGATAAGTCGGAATTGTAACTTTTTCTTCCCAAATATGAACTTTCTCGGTACCCATAAACAACCTTAATAAATTATTCTATAATTACATTTATTTCCGATGCCGATGTATGAGCATCGTTGCCAAATCCACTGGTTGCCACAAAGCGAATATATTGCGCCTTAAGCGGTTTTCTTAACTCAACCGTTTTCAAGGCAGACGTTTTTTCAAATTCACCTTTTGCAACCGGCTCACCCCATTGATCCTGGTTTTCAGTAAGATAAAGGGCATATCCTTTAATCCAACCGTTTTGATTGCCGTCTTGACGAGGCAGATATGTCAATGCTTTCAGTTGCATCGCTTTACCCAAATCGATCCGAATTTCATGCGGATGTCCGGGCTGTTGACCGAACCATTGTGTATGCCATAGCGTTGACGGGATATCATCAATTGCATTGACGCCATCAAAACCGGTTTCAAAGCTGTCTGTTCCCATTACCATCGCACCGAGTTTCTGCATCGGCGACAGTTCCCGGAAAAGCGATTGGATTGCCTCCATATTCACTTCTATTATTGGCTTGAAATTTTCTGAGGCCATATATGCCAGTAGTGAATGTTTCAACTGCCTTGCTACGGGCCTTTTTTGCAGATTGTCGCGCAGATTCACACTACATACCAGCAGTGATCCGCCGCCAACCTTTGCCTCAAACAACAGGCCGAGCCGTTTGGGTTCAAACCAGTCTGGCACCACTTGTACAATCGGACGCAACTGTTTCGGCAGATCGTCCAGAATCATCGCAGCGGCATGCTGAATCGGCTCGGACCACTGCCAATTGCTGTGGTAATCTGTGGGGAAAAGAGCCAGTGCTGGATGCTTCGGGTCGCACAAAATACCCAGCGTATGCGGTGCCTGACCATCTGTCCAGGCGGTGTTCCAGAAAATCGACGAAAAGCCGATTTTAACATCTGTTTTGACTTGTTCCGGCGGGATCATCAAAAATACTTTTGCGCCATTTTGCAGTTTTGAGACTACATTTTTGTCAAGCGCCGTCGCAAGGGTAATCTCGTCAACTGGATCCGTCTCGACAGTATTCGGATATACCCAAATATCCCAGTCGTTGCGAGCATCAGCCTCTTTGATCATGAGTTCCAATGTGTACTTTGCTGGGGTTTCCAGATCCGAAAGTGATATACTTAAATCACCAACTCGATGCAAATCACCAGCAGGCAGCTTATCGGCTTCCATAGCGCCCTGCTTGACAGCCTTGCCATCGGTATTCATAAGTTTCCATTGTAATTCGATATCATTCAGGTCATTGGGCCCAAACTGGCTGACATCCACCTGTGCGGTCAGCGTATCGGAAGCCGTGAAAATACGCTTCGGCATCCGGGCCAGCGGAACGACCGGACCGCTGAAACGTTTGTACTCGGACGGGCTGATATAAGGCTTGGAATCCCAAAATGGGTCCAGAACGCCAACTAAAGCCGTCCCCTGACCAGGGAAATCATGCAGATCCAGCAATTGAAATCCTCCGAAATCCGGGGTTCGCAGAGCCGATTCAATATCTTCTTTATAACAAAGTACCTGCAATTTTCCTGAGGCCATCAGGAAATTATGGGCCTGATCCAGCATGTGCTTGCCCTCAAGAAAATCCCGGAATATTTCAAAATTTTTTGCTTTCATAATCCCTGTATATTTCTTTATTTCCTCGAAATTGGGATAGACACACCACTGACCGATTTCATGTGAAATGATCGATTGCATCGGGTACCGTTTGACGTGGTCACGATAATCGGTCACTGTTTCGGGGGCCTTGCTGTTAATGCGGCTGCCGAGTTGCTGTCCCCACTGCTGAATGCGGGGCGATGGGTCAACATGGTAGTGACTGGGCTCGATTAACGGCCACCCCGAACCGCTGGTCACAAGGTGACGGGCATCTTTTTGCTTGTAATGAGAAACCCATTTCCGAAGAAATACGCCGCCGTTTTCAGGTCCGGCCGGTTCATTGCCATAAGCAAACAGCACAAAAGACGGGTGGTTTCCATAGGCCTTCAAAACAGCGTCCGCTTCATCGTAAAGCCATGGGTCAATGGGTTGACCATTTCCCAAGCCAATCCCCTGGTTGGCCCAGGAAGAGCATTCCACCTGATAGTAAAAGCCCAATTCGTCGGCTGCAATAAATGCGGCTTCCGGCGGACACCATGAATGAAAGCGGATATGGTTCAGCCCGTGGGATTTACAGATGTTTATGATCCGCTTCCAGGAGGCGACATCCGTCGGCGGATAGCCCGTCTTCGGAAAAATACAGCATTCCAGCGTCCCGCGCATAAAGATCCGCCTGCCGTTGAGCATAATCCGGCTGCCCTCAACTGCGATCTGACGCATTCCAAACGTCGTCACATATTCATCGCTCGAACCGCCTGCCTTGAGTTCTGTTTTCAATGTATACAGATTCGGATTAAACTCATCCCAAATCCGGATGGATTTGTTTATTGGAATTACGCATTCATAAATTTTGCCGGCAGGCGTGAGCTGAACATCCTTTATTAGATAAGTCGATTCTTTTGTGCCTTCAATGTCGATCCGGTATTCAAGCTGACCCGTTTTTTTATTTTCCGACCGACTCATGATATGCGTCACCACTTTGACGGCGCCTTGTTCCAGATCCGGATAAACCTGAACATCTGCAATATAGGTAGCGGGTTGAGCTTTTAATGTAATCGCACCAACAATACCGTTCCAGTTGGATTGTGTATGATCCGAAATGCTGTGTGAATTAGGCCCGACATTTACGATCATCCGATTATCCACACGAATTGTCAGCGTGTGCTCACCGGGGGTCAAGAGTTCACTCAAATCATACGTATGCGGCACAGACAAATAATTAATCGAGCCGGCCGCGGAGTCATCCACCCACACACGCGTTTCCCAGTGCGGCCGCTCCAGTGTCAGCGTAATATGTTTACCCACCCAGGAACTCGGAATCTTCACATTTTTTTGATACCATGCGGCCCCTTTATAATACCTATCCGGCTGCAGCCAGAACGGCATTTTATAATTATTCGCCGAACGGTATGGAGCATACTTCGGCTTTTTCAATTCTGATTCACGGATATCGCCCACCCATGGCGTCGAAGGACCGGGGTCGCTGCCGAATCCTTGAGACTGCATAGATCCGGGCAGGCACAGTGCCTCATCGCCTGGCAGCAATGCTTTATACCATTGCCTCTGCAATCCTGCATCGGACACATCCATGGCAAAATGCCAATCTCCCGACAGGTCAATAACGTCCGACGCAAGTAACACCGAACTCATCACATAAAATATATAGATTAGAAAAATGTACGGCTTCATAGATTGAGCATCCTTTTCTCTGGTTATTACTGGCGCTTTTATGAATGCATAATACAAGTATATCTTGCTTATTTTCTGGCGTCATTTACTGCCTGGATCAGAGCTAAAATATTCTCGGTCGGGATATTACTTTGAATATTATGAATACTATTAAAAACAAATCCCCCGTTTGCTCCGAACAGGTCAATTCTTTCTCTAACTTCGTTATAGACTTCTTCAGGTGTACCAAACGGCAGGGTTTTCTGGGTATCCACACCCCCGCCCCAAAAGACCAACTGGTCACCAAATTCCTTTTTGAGACGAACAGGATTCATCTCTTCGGCAGAGCACTGTACCGGATTGAGGACATCAAAGCCAGCCTCAATCATATCCGGAATTAATTGATAAATCGAACCGCAGGAATGAATAAAGATTTTCCAATGGGTTAATTCATGGATTTTATCGTTGATGACTTTTTGAAACGGTTTATAGAGGTCCCGGTAGACCTGCGGGGAGATAAAAGGTCCCCGCTGGCATCCAAAATCCGTCCCACTGACAAAAACCACCTGCACTTTATCACCCACAACGGGAGCTAATTTTTCAATATTTTTCAGCCCGATTTCACACTGTTTTTCAAATACCTTATAAACATAATCCCGCCGTATCGCAGTGGAAACATACCACTCTTCAACATCGCGAATACCCTTAGGGTGCTTCATCCAGGTTGCCGGCACCAGGGCAATATCGCCAAAGGCCAACCCTGGGAACGTCAGATAAATTCCCGCATCGGTATTCTCATAATACCAGTCGACTTTTTTTTTGAAATATTTCACATCCGCATCGGACATAATGCCGAATTCTTCACAGTTAACCATCGGATTAAGCTTACTCTCATCAATCACCTGCTGACGATTCAGTGCATCCCAGAAATAACTGCCTTTGGGCATTTTGGCACAAGGCGGCACTGACGTATCTCCTTCCGGGTACATCAGCAAATCACCGTTGCCGTCTTTGGTATAGTTAAAATCACCCGGCACCAGCACTTCTGTTCCGTCTACCGGCATGGTAAAGGGCTTCCATTTATCCTGGCGGATGCCGAACATATCGCACGGAGGATGCACCCCGACCACATCCAGTTTCAAGGCCTGTCGCAGTTGCTCGTCGATTTCTCCGAGCATCTGATACGGCTCCGTCACTTTGACCTTATGGCCTGTCCTGCCCAGAACTGCTTGGCGAAGCCGATGCACTGCGCAGCATCCCATGCCCGTCTGCCCGCCTGCTCCTATATCCACACAGAGCCGATCCGTGGGTTTATGATCCAAGACCGCTTGAAGGCGCTGACGTGACGAAAGTCCCTGCTTCACTACATGTTTTCTTATGACTTTGTCATATCTCGGCATTTTATCGGGCGTTTTGGACTTTTCTTGGTCTATCGTATATCTCATATTGCTGCTCATTCGTAAAAAAACAATCTATCTTAATAAAGCATGAATTTCATTATTTTTTTGAAAAAAAGGCGGGCTCCGTTATTGCTGAAGCCCGCCTCGACATTAACATTTTCTTAAAAGGTACACAAATCAATTACAACAGGGATTTACGGGCAAACCGGATACAAGCCGCAATCCAGCCATACTTTGGCCATTTCCACAAAATCAGCCATATCTATCTTGCAGTCATTGACCAGGTCCGCAGCGGAGGCATATTCATCGATGCAGAAATTCTTGTCGGGATCAATCACGGCGTTGTACATATCCACGACGCCGCGAACATCAATGCTGTAGTTTAAGATCTGAACATCGTCAATCAGACCTGAGAATTCCTCAATCGGACTAATGACAGGAGGAACCGAAGCGTCTGACGTACCGCGTGCACCAATCCACACAACCGCATCCGGAGTATCACCAAGGACAAAAGAACCAGTATCACTGATAAGAGTGTTGCCGCTGTCATTGACACTGGTAACATAGAGCGAACCGTTGGTACCGTCAAAGGAGAAAGTTACGAACTGCCATTCGCCTACTTTCAGAGTTGATCCCGGCAAACCGACCTGGCTGGAACCGCCGAAAACAAATACGTTGCCTGAACTCCCGCAGCCGATTTCCCAGTAAACTCCAGGATTCTGCCAGTGATTGGCCTTGGAAATAAGAATCTGATTGCCGCCGGCGCCGGCCCACTTAATCCACATGGAAACAGTGAGCTGTCCGGACAGGGCTGAAGGATTCCATGTGCCGGCGTTACCAACACCTGCAAGCGGAGAGATGTCTGCAGCGCCATTTTTCACACCTGACAGAATATTCGGATCCCCGATAATGGTGGCGTTGTGGTCTTCGGAGCTGCTATCGGCATAGATTCCGCCATCTTTGCTGTCCATGGTCCAGTAGGCCATCTGCCGTTTGACCGCCAGATTGGCTGCTGCTGAAACACTAGTGCCGACATTGGCCGCCTGACAGTAATACTGGCCTTCGTCGGCCACTTCGACGTTTGCAATCGAAAGCGTCGAGGTGTAAAGAGATCCGACATTGGATGTGGTAATCGTCACATCGCCGCCGGCAACCACTTCGACATCGGTTTCACCGGCTTCTTTGAACCATTTGGCCGTTGCCGTGTTGCTGCTGGTGAAGGTCGCTGTAAATGAGGCGCTTGCGGCTGGAGCGACCAGTTGATTGGACGGATCGCTCTGGATCAGCGGAAGCGGCGTTGCATTGAATGACCAGAAAACCCCAGGCAAATTGGGTTCAGTCGGCAGCGGGATACCGCGATAACAGTTTACAACCCAGGTATACTTGCTCCCAGCCAGGGGTTCGGGCATTGCAAAGGTTTGACGGGCCGGAGGCTGAATCACATTAGTGCCTGTAATTTCATATTTAGTTAATTTCGTTTTATAATCCAGTTCATTGGCATCGCCTGCACCAAACCAGACATCACACTTGCTGGTATCTACCGGATTGACCCACGACAGTTCCGAGATGCTGTCCGGAACGGTTGCGCCGTTGGCAGGCTGAGGATCTTCGGCTTCTTCAATGTTTACGACGACACTGTCGAGGAACAAATTGCCGTAAGCATCCCAGCGTCCGTCGTCTCCGACGGCAATAGCCACCAACAGGTTATGACCGACTGTACCGGTTATGACAGATGAATCAAATGTCAGGGAATACTGCAGCCAGGGACTCTGCGCGCCAAACGGAGATCCGCCGAAATTATACATGTCGGGGAACCAATGTCTTTCACGGACAATGTCTGTATAGCCAGCAGTCGCATCCTGCATAATCAGAACGATGCCTTCGGCTTGACCGCCGGACTGATTGATGGTTTTGACCGTTACCGTCATGGTGTATTTGGTATTGGGTTTAATCAGGTGCTCGGTAACCTGTCCGAAAGTGGCCCCATCAACCCAGCCAAAGGCGATCGTTCCAGTTCCTGTTTCGCCGGGGTTGGCCCAGGCGCCATTAGCCCAGTTGCTCCAGTCGGCCAGGCCGTTGGTGAAGTCTCCATTTTTGACAATGTTTCTTGCCAATAGCGGCATGGCTGCCATCAGCAGCATTACTAGAATTACCATTTTTTTCATTTTCAATTCTCCTGAAATCTACCTGAAACAGCTTATTCAAGGCTGTTCCCGGTTTGTTTCATAAACCAGGAACGGCCATTAACTCGAAATGATGATTATTTGCGTTTCCGCAGAGAAACCAGGGCGCCAAGACCCAGCAAAACCATCGTAGCCGGTTCGGGAACCAGGTTCATGCTGTCAACATACAAAAATCCATAAGGATCCGTGTTAGGATTTCCAACGTTCCAGCGTCCATCTTCACGCAGGGCAATCGCAACACCCAGCTTATGACCTACTGTACTGGTGTAAATGGCAGAGTCCATTTGTATTGAAACCGTACGCCATTGTCCCACTGCCCCATAGGTGTCACCCAGGTCCGAGAACCAGAAGTCCTGCCTGATAACGTCTGTCCATCCGGCATCAGCATCCTGAATAATCAACTGTGCTCCTTCAGCTTGACCGCCGTTATCGGGTCGGGTCTGCACAACCGCGCTCAAGGTGTACACAGTATTGGCCTGAACGAGATCTTCTGCTGCCTGCCAGACCACCTTGCCATCACTCCAACCGAGTGCTAGTGAACCACCTGATCCGCCACCACCGTCAAAAACACCATCGGCCCAGACACCCCAGCCGGGCACTGTGTACTGCCATGCTACCCCATCAAACCCTGGATTATTGGTAATCATGTTTGCCTGCGCCATCATACTCAACAACGCTACCGCTACAACTACCATCACTTTTTTCATCTTTCGATCCTCCACAACACATTATTTATTCGTTTTTTACAACACACTTTTAATCCCTTCATAATTCACTCCTCCTTGTCACATACACTTCAATATTCGGATTGCATTTCCTTATCGTTTTGTGATAGTCACATCATAACGTTTTGTAAATTTCTTATGCCACTGCTGAGCCCATAAAGTGTCAAGCTGAGTTGAAGCGACATGGCCATCACAATACAACAAGTTGGTACTCATGCCATGACGATTGGTTGTTATACGTCCCAGTCCGATATCACCACTGATATTTCCGGTTGAAAGATCTTTACCGGCAGGCCATTTATCCGGCGTTTGGTCAGTATCTTCCGGATATGTATCCACCCAAATTCCTTCTGCCACAATTGGAACATCCGCTCGGTTGCGATTGGAATTTTTCTCACGGTATGATCGCATGAGATTTGCACGGGCCTGGGCTTCATTAACATGGCCCAATTTCGGATTGATTTTATAATCCCAGCCGCCGACCCAGGCATTAATCGTATAGCTGCCTACTACTTGACCATATGCATAACGGTATTGCTCACGGGCATTGCCAAAATAAGCACCCGCCCCGGCATCTTCGGGAGCTTTTGTCATGGGGCATTTGAGAATCTGCATGGTAGACCTGAGTTCTTCTTCCGCCAGGCCCCCTGTTTTCATTTTTCCATCACCCAAATAAGGAGCTATCTGCAAAAACCAGAAGTCCTCACCTCCGGCCGAATACAGCGCCTCGTCATTATTTTCCGCATAGTAGGAGCTGAATCCAATACCCATCTGCCTGAGACTGCTGCGGCAGGTGATACTTTTGGCGGTGTCTTTGGCCTTTTTAAGGGCCGGTGTGATAATAGCCAGAAGCATGGCGATAACGGCGATGACAACCAACAACTCAATTAGAGTAAAACCTTTAATTTCACGTTTTGTTCGGACATTGGTCATATAAGGATTCTTTCATCAGAATTTATCATTTAATTATAATCCGCAAAACATCGCCGCAAGTAAACGCACCTTCGTCTCTTAAAACCGCAATTATGTGCAATCTCTGCCTGCTGATTCATTATAATAGGGTAATTAGATTGCCGAATAGGCATTGCATGGACGTACTTGCAAAATGCAGATATCCTGAAATAAAGCAGGCTGCTTCAATTCTTTGAAAGACAGAAGTCTATAAAATATAACGTTTTAAGCTGTTCGCAGAGGTGTAGTATATTATATCTATTACCAAACTAATGAAGTGCAACGCGGGGAAGCAATCCGACTGCCTTTGCAGTGCGATACGCTACAAGGCCATGCCTGTTCTATTCGTCCTTCATTATATGCCGCAGACTCAAAATTAAAAAAAACATCTTGCCAACTTTTTGGGAGTTGAAACGAAAATATTTAAAACATGTCCAGTATTGCCGGATTCTGGACTGCCCAAGTCAAACTATGGATTTGATGTGTTCACACTGAACTGTTTTCTGTAATCAAGAGGATTCATTCCTTTTTGTGAACGAAAATACTGAGCGATATGATCGGCACTGTGAAAACCCATTTTCAGGGCAATTTGAGAGACGGGCATATCGGTTTCCGACAATAATCGTCCAATTTGCTCAATTCGTCTATTTTTAATAAAAGCATAGATGCTGCATTGCAGTTCTCGCTTGAACTTATCATATATGGATCGCCGGGAAATCGATACTGCCCGCAGTACATCACTGACCTGGATTGGCTCATTGCAATGATGGCGGATGTAAGAAACCGCCTCAGCAACATCTTTGTCTTCAATGGCTGAAACGTCCGACGACTGACGCGTCACTACAGTACGGGGTTCAACGATAATTGTTTGTGATTCCGTTTGTTTTCCAGACATCATCTGATCAAGCAATTGTGCCGCACGGAAGCCGGCATTTTCGATATTTAGAGCGATGCTGGAAATGGGGGGATTTGCCAGGGAACAGATGATATCATCATTGTCCACGCCCAGAACAGCTATATTTTCTGGGACCTGGAGGCCGACAAAACGACACACTGCCAGCACCTGTTCAGCCCGGTCATCGTTACAGCAAAAAACCGCACAGGGCTTTGGCAGCGAAGTCAGCCAGTCGGCCAGCAAAAACTGCTCCTGAGCCCATTGCCTATCTGCTTTTTTATCAGATTGCTGAAAACAGTACACCTGGTAATGATGACGCTGGATTTCCTGACAAAAATACTTCCCGCGATTGCGAGACCAGTACATATCATCATAACCTGTATAGCCAAAAGTCCGAAAGCCCCGTTGCAGAAAATGCATCGCTCCAAGTTTTGCAATCGCCTGATCAGCCGTCACGATACGCGATACATTCGGAGTATTCTCATCTAAATAGCTGGCATAGATAACCGGGACCGGTATCGACAGGAGTTTTCTGATTTCCCGGCTGTCCCGGGTGATAATCCCGTCAGCCAGCCATTTGCAGGGTTTCTTAATTTTATTGCCGCCTTCCTGCCGAGTCAGGTAAAACGGAATTTCCCTTTCCATGGTCCACGGACCATAAAGCGATGAGTACTTGGCAATTCCTCTTAAAAGCGCCCTGCCGTATTCACGCGATGATTCTAAAAGCAATAAAATGTGTGGATTTTTGGACATAATTCATTCTGAGATATTGACTTGCCTGCTCATTATATTGATCCTGCTTGATATTTTCCGTTTTAATGCGGCTATGAACAGCAGTCTCAACCACTTGCTTCTTTTGCTCGCGGAATAATCATACCCGCTGGGTATATATACACGTCCATTATAAAATCGCACTTTCCTTGACCACGGAACATACCCAAATTGTCCCTTAACTTTCCGTCACCGGGAATATCCTATTGTACAAAAATAGCAGAATCAAGAGAAATAATTCCATCTGTGTCCGGCACGTTCACTTCCATGGTCGCGATATCAGATGGTCGTCAGTGCTGCTGCAAATCATTTCATAAGCTAAAATAATGCCTGTTTTCAGCGTTATGAACGCGGTTTTCCACAGGGTACGAAACGCGTCATTGCTTATGCAACACAACTTCTCTATTGTCATCATTAATATTTCCTGGGCGGATGAATCATTTTACTTCGAGAACAAGAATCTCATCCATTGGATCAATGAAATCAGGCATGCGAATATATACCGTGTTGTTGTCATGCCGAAATATTATTTGTTGCTCCGGATGATCAAATAAATAAACCTTCCTGGCTTTAATACCGGGCAGGCATATTTCTCTTCGCCCTGAATCGCTATGCAGGACATGCACATAAATTAGGCCATCTTTATGCATAGTGACAAAAGATGGATCCTTTTCATTATTAATGACCGGTCCACCGCGTGTTCCATAGAATGTATCGTCACGTTCACCTAACCACTGCCCGACCGCACGAATAAGAGCTGCCTGTTTGACGTCAAAAACACCTTCCGGCGACGGACCCAAATTCATCAATATATTACTATTCCGCGAAGCATTGATAATAAGCCTGTCAATAACCCACTTCTGCGAAGGAACCTGATCGTCCGGCGACCAGGCCCACTGGCGGCCAAGGTGCTGGCAGGACTCCTGGACAATTCCGGGAATATACTGCGCATCCGATCCCTCCGGGGTGTGGTAATCCGGTTCAAATCCATGCCGGTCGTTGATCAGAATGTCAGGCTGGTTTCTGCGGATCATATCCCAGGTATCCCGCCGAATCCACAAAGCTTGCCAGCCATGTTCGGCCACCTGCGAGGGCTTGATCGCATCGAACCAGAGAATATCCACTCGCCCATATTGCGTCGTCAGTTCCTCCAACTGAGCATGCATGAAATCCTGGTAGCTCTTTTTTGCCGCATGGCGAGCCTCTGCAGAGACCTCTTTGCCTGCCTTGTTCTTGCCGGTCAGCGCAATACGGTAATCCTCACGAAACCAGTCCGGTTCGGAATAATAAATACCCAGCCCCAAGCCGCCAGCATGAACAGCATCAGCAAATTGACGTATAATGTCCGCTTTGTGGTCAATCTCCTTATCCGTTACATCAGGGTTCTCTTTGGCAATCCGCTGACGGTAAGCACTCTGCGGATGGGTAATCTTAAAATCAGAATAGTGTGTGTCAAACATACTGAATCCGTCATGATGGCGCGCCGTCATGACCATATATCGCATACCGGACTCTTTGGCCAGTTGAACCCATTGTTCAGGATTATACTTCTTCGGGTCAAATTGTCGGAAGGAATCATCATAAACAGACTCCGGAATTGGTCCGCCGCCACACCAGGCATCCGGCGGATTTCCTCCTCGCGACCAGCTCAGCTCCGATGACGGATACTTGCCTCCATGAATCACCGAAGGACCCCAATGAATAAACATCCCGTATCGCTGATCCTGAAACCATTCCAGGTGTTCTTTCCGAATGTCTGATCTGCTTCTTTTTTCCGCTTGTTCAGCACAACAGGCCGATAAAATTAATAGAGCACTAATGCTCATGATCAGTACGGCCTTTTTTGTCATAATTTGTCGTTTCATTAGGTTTGTTTTACTGAATAGATCATATTTTATCAGCCCACTTATATCTTTGCCGTCAAACATTATTTTTGATATAATCATTTGTATTATTCTTCAATTAACCAATTTCCTGTCAGCATCAGCAGGTCGTTGGGGTCAACCAGGTTGTTGGATTCGGCAATATCGGCCGACGGAACACCCGGAGCCGACATCCACTGCGACGATAATATCGAAAAATCTCCATAATCCACCCTCGTGCTTTTATCAATATCAGCCGGCTTATGATGACGCACAAAACGAATCGAGTCAAGATTAACACCCACTGGCCCAACAATCGCTCGCAATACACGCTGACCGCCGACAGCTATCGGAATACCGGACAGGGAGGTCTCCTTCCAGCTTGTCCAGCCTCCGGTTATCGGCAAATTAAACATCGTCAGCAACTGATCATCAAGCGTCAGGGTCAGCGTCTGGTTGGCATTGGAAGACGCAGAACAAACCATGATATCATAGATACCCGGAATGATGTCAACGGTATATTCCAGCCATTCGGTTGCCACAGTAAATACAGATAATACACCGCCGTTGAGATAAATATCCACTCCGTCACTGCGATAGTTACCGTAGCTGTTGCTCAATGGCGTCGTATCATACCACGCAATCCCCGAACCGCCGATGTCATAGTCTTCAAATTCGATTTTGCCGGGAATCGGACTGGGAGCGGCCCCATATGAACCTTGCTGTTGAAACGTAATCCAGTCCAAACGGAAACCCGTCCCCATAAACTCAAGCCTTAGTTTCGCTCCTGATTGCTCCGGCAATGTCAGGCCGGTAGCCGAGGCGACCTGCCAGGTCGTCAGTGAACCGGTATTATGTACCGGAATCGTCGCAAGCAAAGTCGTATCCAGCCAGACTTTAATCTGGCCCCCCATCTGCATCGAGGCGATCCGAACCGACACATCCGATGGACCTGCGGCACTGTTGACCGTGTATTCCAGCCACTCGCCGCTTTCGATGGAATCCACCGCATAATACGTCATACTGTTTTCGGTAAAGCTGATGATATCCACATCTTCATTAACCCGCAAAGCTCCGCCGCTGTTACCCCCTGTCGTATCGTGATAACTCAACCCTTCCCCGGCGACATCAAATTCTTCCACTTGAAGCTTGCTGGGGATAGTACGTATTTGTATGCCATAAGAATAACGGGAAATGGTCACATCGGCAGGAACCGATAATGCCGTTTCATTGGAATTCGGGCTTTTATCCCGGGCTTTAACCCGGTATTGAGCTGTTACCGATGTCAGATTCATATCAGTATAGGTGGCACTGCTCTGCCAGCCGCTGTCATGGCCTCCGCAGGATACACAGCCAAAATAATACTCTACCCCCGCAGGGTCACTGGCGGCAGAGGCCGTCATGGTCACTGCCCCCGTACCGCTTTCATACGGCATCGTCGCCCAGGTCATCGGACTGGGCGTCGGACTGTTATGGTCGGCTGAATTGCGAACAGACTCAACTTGGGAAGATGTAAATGAGGTATTGTAGACGCGAACATCATCAATGATGCCTCGAAAATGCCTGGCGTTATCAGCGTTATCCCAGCCGATATAGGAATCGCTACCAAACAACTCAGCATTATGCGTTGAATAATTCGTCGCAGATTGGAGACCTGAACCGGAATCCATATAGATCGTTCCCTGACCCGGCCCGATTACCAGCGCAACAAATGTCCAGACATTGACCGGCAGGGTCAGACCGGAAATCCATGTGTATTTGGAATTATTCCAGTGGTAACGAAGCTCACGGTTGTTGCAGATATTGAGGCCATTGGCGTTGGGGCCTCTGCTAAAAAAGATACCGCTCCATGGAACAGCCGTGGCATCACATTTGATCCAGGCGGTCACCGTTACAGTGTTGCCATAGAAGCTCAGCGGAGGTACTGTAATATGGTTATTGACTCCGTTGAAATTCAGCGCCATGCCATCTTTGCCGGCAAGTGAATGGGCTGTGAATGTGATACCCTGCAGTGTACCGTGTTTATCAAAGCCACTGGTGTCGCCGGCAAGAGTCCCGGTCGTTTCATCCAGCTTCCAGTGGCCGCGGCAGGCCGCATTCGGAGCCGGACGAACCGCTTGAATTTTCCACAACTCCTGCAAACCCGTACCGACAGCCGACTGAATAATCGGCGCCCCTTCATTCTGAGCCCCGCCGGATACATGTACATCAAGTCCGCTGTTTCGATTGATCAGCTTATAAAAAGACCCGGCGTCAAAAACCTGCCACTGCTGATGATTTCCGCCTGTCCAGATCGCCTGGGCAAGCTGCACCCCACTGCCGGTTGAAGCGCCCGGAACCTCAAGAACCTGCCCGCTTTTTTTATTGACAATTTTATAATAACCGTTTCCGAGATCAACCAGGTTCCACATCTGGTTGTCCTGGGCCCCATAGGATGTCTGTTCCGTCTTCTGCGAAGCTCCATTGATTTGCAGATTCAGACCGCTGCGGCAGTTGATAATTTCATAATCAACACTTGAATTGAAAACGCCAACAGGCGAAAATTTCAACTGCGTCACAGACCACGCAGGAAGATACTCCGCTCGAGAAAAGGAGCTCGCCGCGGGCAAGGTGGCAATTTCCGATACACCGACATTTTCCGACGCACCCACTGCGGTACTGGTCGGCGACAATCCCGGATTCAAAAGGTAATCGTTGTAATAGTTGCCATGCGTACTGTCAATAATATATTTGGTCAGCACAAAATTCTGTGAAGACGCCAGGTACGGCAGATTGGAAACAGACAGGGACACATTGACATCCGTGCTCCGGTTGTTCCAAAGTATCAGAGATACGCCGCCGGTTACAGGGTCTTTGGTCGCAACTGAATACACATAATACGTACTGGTATCCTGCCCGGAAATTGTCGGAGTCAGCCGGACATGGTGAAGATTATTGTACAGATTAAACGCATTGGCTGAAGCCTTCTTGTGATTGCCGGCCGTAAACAAACCATTTTCACCGCTGAAAACCTGACCGGTATTGCCATCAGCGTAGTTAAAGAAATATATTTTCGTCAGCGCCGAGGCATGCATCATCGCCCAGTATATTTTTTGCGACACATAGGCCGCATGCTGAGACTGGTCGTTATCAGTTTGCACAAAAGGATAGTCATTCCATTCCGTTAAATAAATCGGCGGCACGGGAAGACCGCGGCTGGTAAACAGATTCACCGCATTGGTGATGGAATAAAATGTCTCGGATGAATACTGGTGATACGAAAAGAAATCCATATCCGGTTTCGATGTGTCGCTTTTATAATAATCAAGAAAGGTCCCCATATACGAAAACCAGTCCGATCCGGTCGCAGGGCCGCCTACTTTGGCCGTGGGATCCGCCTGTTTTACCCCGTGAGCAAAATGGTCATACATGATATAAGTCTGTTCGGCTGTCAGATTGGTGAAGTTTTCGCACTCATTGTGCGATTCCCAGGTAAGCCCGCTGTAACCAAGGTCCTTATAATGCTGTACAAACGTCTTGATAACCGTCTGGTAATCGTTAAGATTGGATGGAAAACACTGACCATCTGTTTTATTGGTAATCCCAAGAGCCGCCACATTCTCCATATGCACACACATCACCGGACGCATCCCCCGCATCAGCAGAGGTAGAATAATCGCATCCAGATTCATAAAATCATAAGTCAGATTATTCTGCCCGTCCCTCCTGACGACATGATAACTGCTGTCACTGACAAGCCAATCCATGCGGAGCTCCTGAACCCCCACCGTCGCCATATTGCCATAAAATGAATTGTGCCAGTCTGTATTATGAATCGGCCCCTGCCATCCGCGCGCCAGATTTAACAACTTGGATTTGTCCACAACTCCATTCGAGCTGTTATAGTCAAATGAAACGGAAGCAGATGTAGCCGCATAGATTATTGAGCCCAATACAGTCATCCATCCAGCACAACAGGCAATTATTAAGATTCTCATGTTTTTACCACCACTTGTTTATTCATCTTAAAAAATAACATCCTCCATCACTTCCGATATGAATAAAAGCGACCGTTTCCCGATTAAGAGCCAAAATATCCATTTATATAGCCATTACAAGCTGTTAGTAGATTTTCCTTAACGGCAAATTACTTTTAGTCTTTCAATCGAATTCCTTATCCAAATTAATTCCAAGAGAACTTCATATTTTATTCTATAACAAGACTCGCATTTAGTAAACGCATATATGTCTCTAAAAACCGCACATTTGTGCACTGTATGCCGCCAGATATTCAATTACCAGCCAATTTAATGCCATCACAAGTAAATCATTGATGTCCGAGTTGTTGTCAGCCAGATACGGCAATAGATCGTGGTTTTAGCGGTGCAGGAGCCTGCATAGGCCTCGTGGGAGCTGAATAGATATAATCAAATCACCGAAGAATGTCGGGATAGACTAAGAGACACCTGGGGGAAGTACAATAATGAAAAATTAGCCTTTGCACTGATGGGTTATGCCGGCCTTAGAATTGGGGAAGTCGAACAACTTTGCAAGCAGGATATTATCATAAAGAAAAAACAGTATACCATGATTCATGTCTGCCGAGGGGGATCCAATGGCACCACAAAAGACAGGGATGATCGATTTATTCCAATTCACCCTAAAATCGCCGAACTCTTAGCCTGCAGGAGAATAGGCCAGGGTGTACTGCTTCCCAATATTAAGGCAAGAGAGCTTCTAAAACGCCTCAAAACACTTTGTGCAGCATGTAAATTCACAAGTTTTAACCAATTTAAGCTCCATTCTTTCAGACACCATTTCGCCAGCCTGTGTGCCAACCATGGTGTGGCATATCGAAAGGCTCTGGCGTGGCTGGGACACAGCAATTCCGAGATGCTGGATTTGTATTATCACCTCCACGATGACGACAGCCAGAAGACGATGATGGAACTTGCCAAATC
>CAZKAI010000034.1:22346-38910 GCA_964550565.1 uncultured Pirellulales bacterium | reverse complement strand
CAAACGAAAAATCAATAAGTTTCATTTCGCCACATTAGTAATCAGTATGGCGGCATTATTTGTTTTTATTTTATTAGTAAAATTTATGCCACCCAAACCTTATAGTACTTCAGTAGCTACAGTAGTTGACCAGTTGGACCCTGTATGGGAAAGCTTGGCATCGGATCTGGTCATTGGCTCTCGCTTATGGACTAACGATGGGCATTGCAGTCTCCGTAAAGGAATTGTCAAAGTTCAGTTTGATTGCGGCACGGAAGTGATTGTAGAGGGACCTGCTGAGTTTGAGCTGACTGGTGCAGCGGGGATGTTTATCCATAATGGTAAGTTCTATGCAGTAATTCCCAATCGTGCTGCGGCATTTACGGCGGTTACTCCCACAGCGGAAGTGATTGACCTGGGCACAGAATTCGGCATCAAAGTGATTTCAGATGGAACCACTGAAGTTCATATGGTTCGTGGAAGAGCCTCTTTAATAGCTGAAGGGTGTGATTCAGGGCATGAACTCACTCAAGGTCAGGCCGCTCGAGTACTGCAAGGGAGATTAGAGATTGAGGCGATTCCATTTCGACAAAAGGAATTTGCCGCATACATTCCTTCTCCATATGAGCGATATGCAATGTCCCTGAATCCTTTTTGCTATTTGAGTTTTGATCAATATGCCTCATCGCCGCTTACAGACAAGATGCAGGTGGAGGAACTAACATATTACCGGCAGGAAAAATTTGCCTGGATCAAAGGACCGGATCTGGGCGAGGGAAAAACCTCTTCCGCTGTTCATTTTTCCGGGGTTGATATGGACGGAATGTCCGTGGACATCCCCGTGATGGATGAACGGAAAGGCTTTACTTACAGTCTGTGGGTACGCCCCGAATCAGTCAGCGAGTCTGTCATATTTGTCATGCAGTCAGTAGACGGCACCATTTTCCGTGAAATTGGATTTGATGCAGGAGGGCATTTTCAACAAATTACCAGAAAGGCTTTCGGCGGCAATGAGCTTGTGCAGATGAATCCCACAAAGAGCAAAATCATTCCACAGATTGGGCAATGGTACCATGTTGTTGTATCGTCGTTGTGGGGAGAAAATAAAATAATATATATTAACGGCGAGTTAGAAGACAAATCAAGTTCCAAAGTGGGAAATTATTCTGACAATGAAATGTTTAATCAATTATACATTGGTAAAGCTCCGGACCGCTATAGAAAACAAACGAGCGGATTTGCTGGCTCTGTTTGTGAAGTCGTGATTTATAATCGTGTATTATCCGAGAAGGAAATACAGAGTCTCTACCAATCCAGCAAAATGTCAACCGGCAATTAGCGCCGACTTATATTAAAAACCCTATTAACTTATGGAGGGAACATTATGAAAAAAGTATTGGCAGTTTGTTTGATGATGATGCTAGTTACTATCGCCGATGCGGCGGTCATAGTAACGGACCATCCGAGTCCCTTTGACGCCCAAAGTGTTGCGAATGTCGTCACCGGCAATGCACCCCTGGGAGGCACGGGTCTGATGGACCGGATCAGCCTCGACTATGGAGATACGGTCTGGCAGTCGTTTACCCTGCCGTCTGCAATAACCATAGACTCTCTGTACATTGGCTACAATGATCAGCGAGTTATCGGTACCATTACGCTGGCGATAGACGCGGGAAATGACGGCACAAACGATTATACGTTCACCAATATCGCTCTTGCCGGACTTCAGCCTGGCGGCGGCAATGATGGTCCGGTACACTACCTGCAGTTTGATGTGTCGACAGAAAACATCACTCTGGCCGCCGGACAACACCGTTATGTGCTTATCGGCACCTCCGAGAACGGGCAGCCTGTCAATGGGACGGGCTTTATCATGGCCCCGATCCGCAACAAGACAAATACCTATGCCGGCGGTCAATCCGGAACCAATGCCGCAAATGATGAGGTTTTTGCCATTACCGAGTTAGCGCTTGCCGCTAATACTCCGAATCCGGCTGACGGTCAGGGCCTGTCGACCAATCCGGCCAGCCCTCTTTTTATTCCTGTGGATGCCGGGCAGATTCTGTCTTGGCAGGCGGGAGTTAGCACTCCCATCATTGATCCTAGCTATCCTCAGCAGTTCCGCTTGTACATGGATCCCAATGAAACCAAGGTGGCTGTGGGAACCGGCTGCCAGTATTTTCGGGATTTTAGCAGTAGCACCTCGTTTGATCCAGTACCGGATCTGGAGTATTCTAAACAGTATTACTGGCGCGTCGACACCCGGCTTCGCTGGGCGGGCAGTACTGAGCCGAACATTGTGACAGGGAATGTCTGGAGTTTCAAGACCGCTGCTTTTAATTCCGCACCGGTTGTGGATGCCGGAAAAAGCATCGTCACCTGGCTCGCCAATGCCCAGGCGGGATTGGATTTGTCGTCACGGACGACCGCAGCAACTCTGTATGATGCGGAAAGCGATTCCACGCTGGTCTGGTCGCTGGTATCTTCCCAGTATCCTGATCTGCCTTATCCCGGAGTGACATTCAGCAGTACGAGTGTACTGAATCCGGTCGTGACCATCAGCAGTTTCGGTTCGTACACGCTCAAGGTGGTTGCTGCCGACGGGGTCAATCCGGTCTCAGAAAGTCTGATGAAGATTGACGTTTACAGTGATGCCTGTGAGGCGGCCAAGAAGAATCCGAATACCGCCTATGTCAAAAGTCCGTATGATTACAACGACAACTGCATTGTTGACATGGAAGACCTGGCAATTTTCGCGGGCCAGTGGCTCACGGATACCTATGCGACGACCAACCAGGAGTATACAGCCGGTGATCTGAGCGATAAGGACCTTCTGCTGTGGCTGGATGCTTCGGATACGAACACGCTGACGATTTCCGATAACAAAGTTTCCCGCTGGAACGATAAGTCCGGCAGCGGCAGCTATATGCTTACCGGTGGTACCGGTGGAGATCCGAACTACGTAGCCACCGGTCTCAACGGCAAGGGGATAGTGGACTTCGGCCCCGTCATCGTCGGCGCCAATAATAAATGGATGCAGCTCAAGAAGGCGGACGGTACGGATCTGAATCTGAGCACTATCCGAACGGTTTTCTGGATTATCAAGGGAACCAACTTCCTGCTGGGTGACGACAACACGTACCACTTTCACCGGGCGGATTTTTCATCTGCCACCTCGGCCCCCTGGTCCAGTACCTGGGCCTCGACCTATGTCGTAAACGGCAAAACATACCTCAATGGCCTGTCTGTTAACGGTACTACAACGGGATTGCCTGCGGATTATTCGCTTGTCAGCCTCGTGACGACAAACAACGTGGAGGCCAGCCGGTTATGCAATGACCGAAATATGCGGACTGGCGGTCAGCAGATCGCCGAGATCATTGTTTTCAATCGAGCGCTGAGTGATTCTGAACGGCAGAAGATTGAAGCGGATCTCAAGGCCAAGTGGGGTATTCAGTAAAATTTATGCAAAAAGTAGATAGCTGGGATCGGCAGCGTGCCGATCCCAGCTGTAATGTAATGTTGAGATGATTTTGGAGGAATGAAGATGAAAAGTAAGATTCTTGTTTTAGCAATGCTGTTTGTTATGGCAGCGGTTGTCCACGGCGGCGTCGTGGTGACCAATCATGATGGTTCCGGGGGCACCTTCGATGTGACGACAGTTTCAAACATTGCAGCCGTCAATACCCCTTCCGGTACAACAAACCGTTTCGGTTTTGATGCGACTGAACATTTTGGTCAGAGTTTCACGCTTGAAAGCCCGATTACCCTTGGCTCGATCTATGTCGGATACTCGGGTTACAAAACAGGATCAACGCTGACGCTTTACATCGATAAAGGCGCGGATGCCGCGTCACTTGCAGAATGTGAAATATCCTTTGCCGGGATTGTTTTTGACAGTGGTGTTGTCTATGCCGGCGCCAATGGCGGTCCATGGAGTTACGTCCAGTTTGACCTTTCTTCGGAGGCGATTGCTCTCGGTGCCGGACTGCATGCCTATCACCTGGAGATGGCCAGTGAAGCATCAGGAAGCAGCAGTTGGCCCTTTGCGCCAAGTCGGAATCAGAGCAATACCTATGCAGGCGGCAGCGCGACATTCAACAATGTATCGATGGCCTTGATGGATGATTCGCATTTTGCCGTCACCGCAGTTCCAGAACCCGCTTCGCTGGTCCTGATGGGGCTGGGCTGCCTGGGATTGCTTCGTAGGCGTCAATAAGAATAAATCCATATTGCGACAGAACGCATGTTGCGTTCTGTCGCAATATTTGTTGGACATGTAATTGCAGTAAGAAAAATATTTGTTTAGTTAAAATGAGAAGGCTTGAGGGGCCTGAACCATGTTGTTATCGTTCTATATGACTGTGGAAGCTTTTGAAAGTCAATTTTAGCAAATGGGGAAATCTTATCCATGAAGGCGGAAAAAGAATGCAGAATTAATGATATCAATCCGCTAATCTGTTTTGTTATTTCCTTGCTTTTGTTTGTAATCGGCAGTGTCAGCAAGGCGGTCATAGTAACGGACCATCCGAGTCCCTTTGACGCCCAAAGTGTTGCGAATGTCGTCACCGGCAATGCACCCCTGGGAGGCACGGGTCTGATGGACCGGATCAGCCTCGACTATGGAGATACGGTCTGGCAGTCGTTTACCCTGCCGTCTGCAATAACCATAGACTCTCTGTACATTGGCTACAATGATCAGCGAGTTATCGGTACCATTACGCTGGCGATAGACGCGGGAAATGACGGCACAAACGATTATACGTTCACCAATATCGCTCTTGCCGGACTTCAGCCTGGCGGCGGCAATGATGGTCCGGTACACTACCTGCAGTTTGATGTGTCGACAGAAAACATCACTCTGGCCGCCGGACAACACCGTTATGTGCTTATCGGCACCTCCGAGAACGGGCAGCCTGTCAATGGGACGGGCTTTATCATGGCCCCGATCCGCAACAAGACAAATACCTATGCCGGCGGTCAATCCGGAACCAATGCCGCAAATGATGAGGTTTTTGCCATTACCTCAAAGGAGAGTGGTGCCGTTCCGGCCGCCGCGGTAATTGCCGCACCGGCCAACGGCGCACGCGGACTTGAAGGGGGGGTGCTAACGCTGGACTGGGTGGCCGGTGCCGACCCGGCCGGAGCCGCAAACGGTTACCTGGTAACTTGCGAACAGAATCTCAATGGTGTTGTGTCTATTCTGGCTGATGCCGTCGCACTGCCGGTTTCCACCACGGAATATGCCGTCACAGTCGCAGCCGAAGCTTCTTTCGCATGGCGAATTGATACCACATACCGAGATTATCCATCGAATCCGACCCATATCGTGACCGGGACGCTGTGGACGTTTGATACCATAACGCCTTCCACAACCGATCTGAAAATTGATTTTACCCAGACCGGAGGTGCTGCAGCCGCCGGCTGGCAGGGTTATTTCGCGAATCATGAAATATTAAGCAGCTTTACAGAACAGAGCTATTTAGCCTTTGGCAGGTCGATATCCATTCTGCCCACCTGGGCGGCAGGCGCGGCCAATGCGACTTCCCAGATGTATGACCGCGGCGGTGATGACGGGACGGATGCAGAGGACCTGCTCAGGGACTGGATCGGAACCGATGCCCGCCAGGCCGGAGATCCGATGACCTTAACTATCCGTGGACTGCCTGCCGGCAGGTATGCCTGGAAGTCCTATCACCATGATACCCATGACCAGACAGGTAGTTTTGATGTGACGGTTAATGACGCCCTTGGATCGACGATTGTGAGGGGTATTGATATTACCTCCGGCTCTGGAGACGACGTCAGAACGCTTTCGAGCGTAGCAACTTTTTCAACGGTTATTTCCTCCGATGGCGTGAATCCGGTTACCTTGACATTTGACTGTCGGGGACTGCCGACGGATCCGGTTTCAAGGGTATTCTTTGTCATGAATGGCTTTGAGCTGTTCAAGACAACCATTGCGACGGCGCCTTCTCCTGCCAGTGGGACATTGAATGTAGACGTCTTTACAGGATTGACCTGGCAAGGTCCGACGAAGTATGCGGCCAGCAGTTATGATGTCTATTTCGGGACAGATCCAAATCCTTACAGCAACCCCAAATACACGGTCACAGCGGAAAGCTTTTCACTAGCCGCTGAGCTGGCGTATGATACCGTCTATTACTGGCAGGTGGATTCCTATGACGGCACGACCCAATATGCCGGCAGCCTGTGGAGTTTCACGACCAACAGTCCCGCACGCCCGGTTGACTTGGTTGCGGGCAATATGATCATGATCAACGACAACGCCGGCTGGTGCTGGTACCAGGATGAGAAGATCATTTACGATCCGGCCGTTGGCAGTGTTCTTACAAGTACGGCGGCAAACTATCTTGGAATCGGCGGCATTCCGCGCGACGGCGACATTGACACGATGGCGTTCAACATCGCGACGGGCTCGCGCACGCGCATCATCATGGGCGACCATCCCTCCTACGGATACGGCGATGACCATAACATGGGCGCGCTGTGGATCCGGCCCGACGGTCGGTACCTCCATATGTATACCGGCCATAATGAGTCCACCCGCAACAATTATTACCGAATCTCATCGTTTCCCCACGACGCCGGCGCCTGGGATCCAGAAACCTATTATAACTGGTATGCCGTCGGCAATCCGGACTTCTCCGCCAGTGTTACCTATTCCAACCTGCTCTACCTGGTCAATGAGGGCACTGGCATGGGCCGCCTCTATAATATCTCCCGTGAAGCACAGTTGAGCCCGAATATCGCCTATTCCGACGATTGGGGAGAAACCTGGCACTATGCCGGCAAGCTCTCCCTGACCAAAACGGGGACGAGCTACTCCAACGGTTATTACAAGTTTGTATCGAATGGAAGGGACCGGATCGACTTTATCGGCACCGAACATCATCCCCGCGATTACAACACCAGCGTCTATCACGGTTATATCAAGGGCGGAAAGTCGTACAATTCGTTCGGTGCTGTTATTGATTCGAATATTTTTGACGAGGTCGCGCCGGCCCCGGAAGACTTTACCCCCGTATTTGTCGCTTCGCCGGAAGACGGCATTAATGACAGCCAGGAATACCATCGGGGTTGGACTACTGAAATTCAGCTTGACGGGCAGGGCAGACCCGTTGTGCTGTATACGACCCGCTACGGCACCCAGATTGCGGACAGCCGCTCCGGCGATGCGGATCACCGGCTGTTTTATGCACGGTTTGACGGTTCGCAATGGCAGTCCACCGAGCTGGCTAAAATGGGCCGGGGCCTTCACAACGGCGAACAGGATTATACCGGATTAGGCGCCATTCATCCTAATAATCCGGATATTATCTATATTTCCACTCCATTTGATCCAAGAAACAATGCTGTTTTAGGCAACCATGAAATCTTCAAGGGCATCACCCGGGACCAGGGTGCCTCCTGGCAGTGGACGCAGATTACCTTTGATTCCACTGTGGATAATCTTCGCCCAGCCATACCAGCCTGGGATGCCAACAATACAGCCGTTTTCTGGCTGCGCGGCTACTACCCCTGGCAACGGGATTATGATGAAACACTTGTGGGATTGATTGATCGTCTTGGTGAATCCTCGAAATTAATCACTTATATCGATGCGACTGTAAGCAATACTGTGTTGACCGATGGTTCACCCCTGGCGGCTACCGGCCCCGCTAATGGCTCAGGCGCGGCGAACGATAATCTGTGGCATGAGCAGATGTCTTTTGGTAATGGGGATGGTTGTTATATGGCCGGAGAGAACAGCACGGAGAACGCCCCAGTACTTAAGACAACTATCACCGGTCTGCAGGACGGAATCTATGATATATTTGCATATTTCTGGGCTGATCCCGATGAAGACTGGCGAATTTCGGGTGGTTTTTCACAGTCCGATATGCTGGTGTTCCGTCGGAAATCGTCCCAGCAGGCTCAATCTGTCCAGTTCAACAATTCGGTCAGTATGATTGACGGATCAGTTGCTCTCTACCGTGCTTATATCGGCCGAAAAGAAGTTGTCGGCGGCAACTCCATTGATGTATATATCGATGATGTCCCGGGTACCAAAATCGATGGGTCTCAGAGAACCGTTTATGACGGACTTGGTGCGGCACGGGTAATCCTGGGCGATTTTACCGATGATAACCAGGTTGATCTGCAGGATGTCGCCGAAATCTCACAAGGATGGCAACTATATTATTCTTTTAAAGAGATCATGGATATTGTGGAATATTGGCTGAATTGAGGAAGCATTGTCTAAATAGCGATAAATATGATGACATGCTTTGAGCTATTGTAGTTATCCTCTATTTTATTTTTGCTAACCGAGGTGATTAACAAATGATAATCAGATACAGGGAATATCAATAATGCAGCGAATAAAAAAGAATTGTACTTTTCCGGCAGGGGAAGTATGTATTATTGAGTTCCTTTTAATCTTAGTTCTTTCAGGAATCAGCCTGGCTACTTATGCCGTGAGTTGGCCGCTTCTATTTGGTGTGATTGGTTTCACAGGGAATTCGCCTCAATTTACAGCCGCTTTTTTTTCGGATGGAAACGGCTCTTTCCTGCCGGACCAGTACCCAGGAATTGCCGGTGCGGGCTGGAGCGATGGTTGGCAATCACTGGGGGTCGCGGCAACTGTAACATCCGAAAGCCCGGTCAATCTCGGCGGCGATTATCTGTCAATATCTGCGATAGAAGGAGGAGATGGCTTGGGACGGGCTTTTTCCAACTTTGGTTCAGACGGTTCTGGTATCGACACCGGCTCACCCTATGACATCCAGTTTGATTACCGCATTGATGTGATGCCGGATATCGGACAACTAAACAATATCAATGGACGTCTTCAAATTATCGGCTCATATGCCATGAATCCTAATACGGACAGCAGTAATTCCTTTTTTATCTTTGCAGGTTCAGGGCTGGCCGGAAACGGTGCGGGTACTACCCCCGTCTGGCAGTTTTACAATGGTCGCAAGAATGGAACCTGGAATTCCTCCTATGTAGTCAACTCGGGGATGAAGGTTTACGTCGGACATGTCTATCATTTCATGATTGGTATGGAGCCGGCCGATCGGGAGTATTCCGTGATGATTGACGACCTCGATGATGCGGCTGGCCCTGTTTATTTGGCGGGGCTTGGTTTTAGACGTTCTACCTTTTTAACCAAACCTTATACGATTTTTTCCGTCCAGACGGGAACGACGGGAACGGGTCAGATCAGTATCGATAATTTCAAGATATCCCGCCATTCTGCCGGTTCTGCGCAGATAACAGTGGACGGCAATACGGGGATTCGCACTATCCCCATGACGATGTATGGGGGTAATTTAACCTGCTGGTCGGGGAACCAGGATGGTAACGATCCCGTTTTTAATAAGTTGATGGTTGTTTCCGGGCGCAAGTATCTGCGGTGGCCCGGTGGATCGTGGGGAAACTGTCACCTGTGGCGAGACATGGAAGGTCCCAATAATGCCAGCTCATGGATTGTCAGCTACAACGAAACACTTAATCAACTTTTTCCGGCCCTTAGCGAATCTGATGATGAAACGCCTCCTACTCTTCAGCCGATTGTGAACTTTCCCGGTGTGTGGTATGGTACGCAGCATACTCACCAGGAGGCTGTGAATGAAGCTGCGGCCTGGGTTAGGGATCAGACCAACCGGCCAGTGACCGCTTTATATTGGGAAATTGGAAATGAAATCGGCGGTTCGTGGGAATGCGGCTGGTTCCCGGAAATTAACGGAACCTGTTATGGTGACTATTTTGCCGATTTTTACCTGGCTATGAAAGCGGTCAATCCAAATATTAAAATTGGCTTTCACGGGAATGCCAGCGGAGTTCCCGGCTGGACTTATGATACATTGGTCGCAGCTGAGATGAAGGGAGTCGTGCCTGATTTTATCATTATCCATACCTATCCGGGCGGTTCTGCCGCGGGAGACAACACGGCTCTTCTGGCCGATCATGTTGATTACATTGCTGAATATACCTCTATTCTGAACCATTCGGTCTCCAGTGCTCTTGGGACATCTTATGTCGGTAAAATCGGTTATTATATGACCGAATGGGATGCGAATCCCGGCGGCGAAGCCTATAATCGCAGTCAATGTTATGTGAACGCCATGTTTCATGTCCAATATATTCTTGAAATGGCAAAGCACAAATGGGAAGGTTCAAATGCCTGGGCTCAGTGGGAATTTGGGCCAAACAATTTCGCTTACCCGGTATGGTATATCCATCCGATTTTGATTAATTATTTCGGCCGGGATATGGTTACTGCATCCAGTTCTAATTTGCTGGTGAGGTCGTATGCAGCCAAAGATGCACAGGGAAATATGACTGTTCTGATTGTCAACAACTCCCCGGTCGATACAGTTCCTGTGCAGATTAATATCAGCGGATTTGATGCAGCTCCCATCGCACAACAATGGCAGATGGAACCGGACGGAAATATGGTTACCGGCGGCATCAACAATCAGGATATGGATAACATCCGCATCAATGGAGTGATTCATCCGGATCCAATGATGGTTCGCACTTTAATTCCCCAGAAGGTTTCAGGTGGCAATCAATTGACCCTTGAGCTTGCCCCAAGTGCAATGGTATTACTGAAAATTCCCTCGCAAACAGCGGACATAATCCCTCCAGCGACTGTTAGTGGGTTAACAACCACCATGAAAAGTCTGAGTGTTCTGCTTAATTGGGATGCAAGTAATGAACCTGATCTTAAGGGGTATGTTGTTTATCGGTCTGAAGTTTCCGGCGAGGACTTCAAGCGGCTTAATACCGATCTTTTAACCACTCCGTATTATATCGATTCTCAGGTGGCTGATGGTACAGTATATTACTATGTTATTACAGCAGTCGATAACTCTTTGAATGAATCGCCTTATCCCCAGGAACAGGCTATCCATTTCCCCAAAACAACGGTCGGTTTTATTCTGCGTGAATACTGGACGGATATAACGGGTTCATCTGTCGGTGACCTTGTCTCGAATCCGAATTATTCTGATAAGCCGGCCGGCAGCGAAAAACTGCGGTCTCTGGAAGGTCCAACAAACTGGAGAGAATTCTATGGAACCCGCTGCCGGGGATATCTGCATCCACTGTCGACAGGACAATATAATTTTTGGATAGCGGCAGATGACCGGGCCGAGTTGTGGCTCAGTACCGATGGGAATCCAGCCAGTCGCGTCCGCATCGCGAGAGTGCCTTCTTATACAGGAATTCGTCAATGGGATAAATACCCGGAACAAAAGTCGTCTGCGGTCACACTGGCGGCTGATAGAAAATATTATATCGAAGTGCTGCATAAAGAGGGGGGCGGCAGTGATCATTTAGCTGTTGCATGGTCGGGGCCTGGAATTTCACGTCAGATCATAGACGGGATATATCTTTCCCCCTGGCAGAATGGGCCTGCAGGCGATTTGACCGGTGACAGAACCGTCAATCTGGAAGATGTCTCTGCCCTGGCGCCCCTGTGGCTGGAGACCAATTGCTTCAATACGGCCGGCACGGACATGGATGGTAACTGTTGGGTTGACTTTTTTGAATTCTCTCAGTTAGCAGCTAATTGGATGAATCTATCCCCGTAAAATAATATGCTCTATAAAGCCTTGATTTGTAAATCGCAGGGATATGACTGCATCGGCATAAAGATGTATAGTCGTCCGAATGTTCGGATTATGAGTGGTATTGATGAAAGAGTGGCAGTAGTCTGTTAAACATTGTACATGGTTAAAGTATAATTAGTTCGAGGAATGTATGAGTCTCACGGTTCTTTCTTTTCTGTTTTCTGTCATCGGATTGACATCACAGATGAAAGTCCAATTTCAGACAAGTTTGGTTCGTCAAACTGAACAGGTCTATGCCAGCGATAAGTCTGAAACGACCTTGCAGACAGTTTTTGTACCCAATCGCCTTACCTATGACAAACCGGCTGAGCATTGGGAGGAAGCCTTGCCGCTGGGCAACGGTCGCCTGGGGGCGATGGTTTTCGGCGGTCCGGCCAAAGAACACATCCAACTCAATGAAGATACTGTCTGGGCGGGCAGTCCGTACCGCAATGATAACCCCAGAGCATTGGAGTCACTTCCGGAACTTCGCAGGCGGATTTTTGAAGGTCGCTATGAAGAGGCTGAGGCGATGGCCTGCAAGACGATTTCCAGTCAACAGGCCCACGGTATGCCGTATCAAACCGTGGGAGATTTATTCCTTGTATTTGAGGGACACGACCAGTCAGCCGACTACCATCGTGAGCTGAGTCTGGATGATGCTGTAGCCTCGATCTCCTACAAAGTAGGTGATGTGACCTTCAAGCGAGAGGTCTTCACCTCGTTTATTGATCAGGTTACGGCGGTTCGCCTGACGGCAAGCCGGCCGGGGCAATTGAATTTTAAAGCATGGCTTACCCGACCGGCCCCTGTCGAAGTATTTACCCGGGGCAACGACCTTTTGGTGATGAATGGGACAACCTCGGATCATGAAGGAATTAAGGGCAAGGTGCGGTTTGAAACGCAGGTTAAAATTGTCTGTCCGGATGGAACTATCTCTTCCGCCGGCAGGGAACTCCAAATCAGGAATGCCTCTTCGGCAGTGATCCTGGTCGCAATCGGAACCAATTTTAAACGTTACAATGACCTGTCCGCTGATCCTTCCAGGCGGGCAGCCGATTGCCTGCAGGCTGCTTTGCGAAAAGACTACCACAACCTGCTCAAGGACCATATTGCGTTTTATAAGGATCTATTCGACCGGGTCAGGCTGGACTTGGGCAGCAGTGACTTTACGCAGGAGCCAACCGATCAGCGGATTCGGTTATTCAGCCAGCGCCAGGATCCGCAATTGGCCGCGCTTTATTTTCAGTTCGGCCGCTATCTGCTGATCTGTTCCTCACAGCCGGGTACCCAGCCAGCCAACCTGCAGGGCATCTGGAATTATCAGCTATATCCCGCATGGGACAGCAAGTACACCATCAATATTAACACAGAGATGAACTACTGGCCCGCCGAGGTAACCAACCTGGCGGAAATGCATGAGCCGCTGATTCAAATGGTCAAAGACTTATCCGTGACCGGCCGCCAAACCGCCAGGGCGATGTACGGCTGCGGGGGGTGGGTTGTGCATCATAATACTGACCTCTGGCGGTTTACGGGGGCTATCGACGGTTCACCAGGCCTGTGGCCTTGCGGAGCAGCATGGCTGTCGCAGCATCTTTGGGATAAATATCAGTTCGGCGGCGACCGGGTATATCTGGAAGAGGTTTATCCGGTTCTGCGTGAGGCATCGCAGTTTTACCTTGATTTCCTGGTGGAAGAGCCCGGCCGCAACTGGCTGGTGGTATCGCCTTCCATGTCGCCGGAAAATGCGCCGTATGCCGTCCGCGGCAAGTGGATTGTAATTGCCGCCGGTACGACGATGGACAATCAGCTTGTCTTTGACCTGTTTACGAAAACAGCCCAGGCAGCCAAAATATTGGGACGCGATGCGGACTTTGCCGCCTCGCTGGAAGCGGCGGTCAAGCGACTGCCGCCGATGCAGGTGGGCAAGCATGGCCAGCTCCAGGAGTGGCTTGAAGACTGGGACAACCCCGGCGACAAACACCGCCATGTCTCGCACTTGTATGGCCTTTACCCGTCAAACCAGATTTCCCCGTACCGAACTCCGAAACTCTTCGAGGCAGCGCGAACGTCTCTGATTCACCGAGGTGACCCATCGACCGGCTGGTCAATGAACTGGAAGATCAACCTGTGGGCCCGGATGCTCGACGGCAATCACGCCCTCGAGCTGATCCGTGAACAGATCAAACCCGCCGTGCCGCCCAAGCCTGGCACAGGGTATTCAGAAGACGGCGGGACCTATCCGAATCTCTTTGATGCCTGTCCACCCTTCCAAATTGACGGCAATTTTGGTTTTACCTCCGGTATTGCCGAAATGCTGCTGCAAAGTCATGATGGGGCAATCCATATCCTGCCGGCTCTGCCGGACGAGTGGAAGGAAGGGAGAGTCTGCGGGCTGCGGGCTCGCGGCGGCTTTGAAATAGTCGATCTGCAGTGGCGGGGCGGTAAGGTCATTAGCTTGGCAATCCGGTCTGGCCTCGGAGGTAACTGTCGAATCCGCAGCCGGACAGCGCTGATGATAGACGGAAGCAAACCAACTGCAGCAGAGGGTACAAATTCTAATCCATTCTATCAGACGCCCTGTATCCTCGAGTCGATTATCACGGACAAAGTCAATCTCAAGCCGCAGAGGATCGATCCAGGCTTTGTTTATGATTTGATGACCCAATCTGGCCAGACAATACATATGACTGCTGAAAAGGAATAAAGGAAAACCGTGCAGAAATTTATCCGTCTAATCTTTTTATTCTTGTATACCATAAGCTCTATTCTTTATAATATATCCGATCAGTTTAATGATGCGTATTCGAATGAACCTGTATCTATTGCAAGCAGTGATGAAAACATGTATTATGTGTCTATAGACAAAAGAGAGGTGTAAAATGAAAATGAATCGAAGAGGCTTTCTGAAATCAATTACTACAACTGCAGGAGCATTTGCTATCCCGACAATTGTACCCTCCTCTGTTTTCGGTGAAACGGCTCCAAGCAATCGAGTGAATATCGGCTGCATCGGTGTCGGCGGTCAGGGTTCCGGTTTGATGAACAATGTCTTGTATAATGATCAGGCACAGGTGGTAGCTGTTTGTGACTGCTTTGGGTCACGCAGGCAAAAAGCTCTCACTGTAATCCAGGAAATATATACTCAAACCGGCAGGAAGTCAGGCAGTGAAGCCAGGGGGTATGCGGATTTCCGAGAATTGCTTGCCAGGGACGATATTGATGGGGTGATTATTGCTACGCCGGATCATTGGCATGTTCCGGTGGCCATGCAGGCCGTGCAGGCAGGAAAAGATGTCTATGTTGAAAAGCCTTTGGGTATTTCATTGGATTATGCATTTAAATTGCGTAAACTTATTCAGGATAAAAATGCGGTATTCCAGTATGGCACTCAGCAGCGATCGGATTATTATTTCAGATTCGCCTGTGAACTGGTGCGCAACGGCTATATCGGCCAGCTTCATAAAATAGATGTCTGGTGCGGTCATATTGGAGACCATGAATATACGAAAACAATTCCTCCGACACAACCGGTGCCTGCAGATCTGGATTATGACCGGTGGACTGGTCCTGCTCCCGTGAAGCCTTACTGTGATGTACGTGTCAGCAACCTGGGTGTCTGGCATATCTATGATTATGCATTGGGTTTTATCGCTGGCTGGGGAGCCCATCCGCTGGATATCGCTCAGTGGGGAAACAATACCGATAACACCGCTCCAGTCCATTATGAAGGAACCGGAACTATTCCGGCCGGCGGACTGCTTGATACTGTTTCCTGCTGGGATATATATTGTACGTATGCCAACAAGGTAAAAATGCATTTTATGGATGCTGTTACAGCTAAACCCATTGTAAGTCAGTACTATCCTCAGATGCAGGATCATGGCACCACATTTCACGGCACAGATGGCTGGGTTACAGTCCGGCGCGGCGCAATTGATTTCAGCAATGAAGCCCTGAGACGAGTCAAGCTCAAAGATACCGATATACACCTTTATAAAAGCGAAGATCATATGGGTAATTTCATCGCGTGCATTAAAAGCCGACAGAAACCTGTTTCAACCATTGAGGCGGCTGTGCAATCTGACCTGATTTCCCATTTGAGTAACGCAGCTATTCGTTTGAAGCAATCTATTCAATGGGATGCAGAAAAGGAACAGGTTGTTGGTAACCGTGAAGCTGTCAGCAACATAGTCAATCGTAGTGGGCGAAAACCCTGGGCACTATAAAACAAAATATGGCGATCTACGGACGGGGAATATAATCTGTCTGATTGTATGCGATTGATGTTCGCATAAATGGATCAATATCTTACGAAAGAGTTCTATTGATGTGAAAATCGGAATGTTTCTGATATTATTATCGTCTGTTGTGGTGCCTGCCCGGATGACTGGGGATTTATCTGCTGGGATATTTGTCCCCGATTCGCGGCTCAGGCCGGATGATTATACGGTGCTGATGGGAGTGGATTCAGAGTATTCTGAGGGTCTTGTTCCTTTCCAGCCGGGCGGACACGGCAAGTTCTATCTTCAGTGCTGGAGCCTGCCCGATCAAAAGGCGACATGGGAGATTACCTGTGACCAGCCGGGAGATTATGCGGTCAATATCCTGCTTCGCCGCAACGCAGGGCAAAAGCTCCGAATCGAAGTTCTTGCGGATGGAAAATCCTTTAGGGCTGAACTGCCCGAGCATGCAACGAACTGGCAAAGAATCAGATTACAAAGCCTTATCCCGCTTTCTGTTGGTCCTCACCGTATCGCTGTATGTATGCAGCCATCGGATAAAGAGAGTGTTTTTCATGCAGACTTTCACGCTCTTGAATTTGTTCGTCCGGAGGTTGAGATTTCACTTCAAGAAGCCGCTTTGTCACTGCGGTCGAATACGACATGGTTTCAGGAAGCACGCTATGGTATCTTTGTTCACTGGACCAGCCAATCGATGCCGCATCATGGTGAACA
>CAZKAI010000034.1:0-22246 GCA_964550565.1 uncultured Pirellulales bacterium | reverse complement strand
TCAGAGATATCTTTTGCTGATTGCACGATGGGCAGGATACCAGCGGCATAAAATCAGACAAATGATTCGGTATATTTGTATATGGCATTACAAGAAGCTGGAGAAAAACAAAGGTATGATCTGAAAGAAAGGAATGCAACCTGTAGAGTTTGTTTGTAATTTAAGTTACAGTAACGTGAGTGTTGACGAACTGAAAGGAATCAAATGGAAATACGGCATACATTATTAACTTTATTTACGCTGGCTGCTTTCTCTTCGATTGGCAGAACCGAAAACGTTGACCTGTCATTCTATGATGTTATATGGGATACACCGTCCCGGGATTCCCTCGATTCCATGCCACTGTCCGGCCGGCTCGGGGCCGGTGCAAATGTATGGGTTCAGGATGGTTCAATATGGCTCTACCTGGCCCATAGCGGGGCCTTCGATGAGAACGGGCGTTTGCTTAAGCTTGGCTGTGTGCGTCTAATCCCTAAAGATCTCAATCTTGGCGGAGCCGGTTTTTCTCAGAGCCTCGAGCCCGACACCGGCACGATCACGATCGTGCAGGGCGACTTCAGAGCCAACCTCTGGTTCACCGGTGAGACGCTGGTCTTTGAAGCCCAATCCGCAACAGCCCATCCGCTCGAAGTGGCCTATGGCACCTGGCGGGAGAAGACCAAGGATGGCATCCGCAACGACATGATGGGTGCAAAGACTACCTTTCGAGGTGACCATATTATGGCCTCTGCCGACAGTTTCCTCGCCTTCCATCGCAATGCCGATTATGCTATCGACCTGCCCGGCAAGGCCCGCAGCCAGGGGATTGCAACCGAATCCCTGCCCGATGTCACCGCCCGCCGTGTTTCCGGCTTGGCCATCGCCATCGAGGGCGGCTTAACCGGCCAGCCGTCCGAGGCTCCCGTACGCTGGCAATTTTGGGATGGGAAGGCCTGGGCCGGTACCACCGAGGCCCGAAAGCAGCATGTCATTACCATGCGTCTGGCCGCAGCCGTTGATGCCGACACGGGAAAATGGCTGGCCGAGGCTAAGGCGATGCTTGATCTCGAAAAACGCAAGGCCGCCAGGGCTGATGAGTTGAAACGCTGGGGGGAATTCTGGTCACGCAGCCATATCATCATCAATCCCGGCAAGGGCGAATCCGACCGCGGTTTCCTCATTGGCCGCAACTATCAGCTCTTCCGCTACATGCTCGCCTGCAACCGTGACGGCGAGCTGCCCCTGCTGTTCAATGGCGGCATCTTCACTACGGACAACAACGGCCGCATCAAGGGCAACAACAATGACGAACTGCCTACCTTTGAGGGCGAACCGGTTACCCCGGACTTCCGCCGTTGGATGGGCTGCTACTTCATGTCGCAGAACCAACGCTGGCTGGGCTGGCCCACTGTAGCTTCCGCTGATTCCGATCTTCTTTCGCCAACTACTCGATTTTACCGTAACCGTGCAAAAGTCGCTGCTGACCGTGCCAAAAAACAGGGCGCCGATGGCATGGTTTACACTGAGCCCCTCGATATCTGGGGGCTCTGCCCGGTAGGCCCGCGGCCAGATGGTCTCTGCGGTGCCCAACACCTGACCTATCACTTCTCAATGGGGCTGGAGAACGCCTGGATGAACCTGCAGGCGAACTCGAGCATCGGCTACCCAATCGACCAGGACCTCGAGTGGATGATTGGCACAGTCTATTTCTATGACACTTTCTACCGTGCCGAAACCAGGAAACGCACCGGCAAAGAACTTGGCGATGACGGCAAGCTGCTGCTTTACCCGATCAACGGATTGGAATATGCCTCCGGGGCTACTAACTCGATTGATGCCGTGTGCGGTCTTCGCCGGGTGACCGAAGGTTTGCTGAGGCTTTCTGAACTGCCTCACGCTTCGCGCATCCGTCTCGAGAAGATCCAGGCAACCCTGCCTGAGATACCTACGGGAACGCGCCAGGGGCGTCAGTCCCTGCTGCCGGCACGCTCCATGGAAGGGGAATACAACAAGTGGGAGCCGATCGAGATGTATGCGTATTGGCCCTATCGTTTGGCGGGGATTACGCGGCCGGATACCCTGCAATTGGCCCGTGATACCTGGGAAACGATTCCTGCGGATAGAGCCCGCCTGTGCAAGCAGGATTACTCCTGGATGGCCAATGTCGCAAATATGGCCGCATTGGCCTGGCCTCAGAAGGCAAAAGAGCGTGCGATTTACAAGATGGCAAATACCGCCGCACCACAGGCTCGCTTTCCGGCATTCTTCGGTCCCGGTCATGACTGGCTGCCCGACCATAACTGGGGTGGGGCGGGCATGACGGGCATCCAGGAGATGATCCTGGCTCCGGGACCAGGGCCGAACGGCACACTGCACCTCTTAGCGGGTTGGCCGGAGGAATGGGATGTGGATTTCAAACTGCGCGCACCGGGGCAGACCGTAGTCGAAGGCCAGCTTCAGGGCGGAAAGTTAAAGTCGCTCAAGGTCACTCCCGAAAGTCGCGCCAAAGACATCGTCAACTGGCTGGGCCGACAGCCTGCTTATACACCTCCGCCTGCCCCGATCAGTGCGGGCAAGCCCGTCACGGCCTCGAGTACCTTCGATCAGCCCGGCTACGAGCCGGCCAAAGCCAATGATGGGAACCTGACTACGCGCTGGGCGTCGGATTTCCAGGCTCGTTCCGGCTGGCTCGCGATTGACCTCGGCAAGGAAGTTGAAATGGATCATGTCTGGGTTTCTGAGATTGAATGGCCCGAGACCCGTGAGTTTGCGATTGAGGTCAAAGCGGGCGATATCTGGAAGGAGGTTGCTCGGGGAACGACGATAGGCCCTGACAAGCGCATCGAGCTTGGTGGGATTAAGGCCCGTGAGATACGGCTGCATGTTCTCAGGGCCCTGCGGCCGATCAATATCAATGAATTCCAGGTATTCAGTCGTTGAAATATGTCATTCAGGAGTATATTATGAAATTCAGCGAAGTCTGCAAGTGCAGACTGTTCCTTGGTTTGGTCTTCTCGATAAATGTTTTGTCGGTTTATGCGCAGTCCACATTCGCTCCGTCGTCACCATGGCTGGATTCCTACAATATCACGTGGACCGAACCCGGCTTAAGGGCGCTGCATTCCATGCCCTGTAGTGGCGGTAATATCGCCCTCAATGTCTGGACAACGAAGGAAGATCTCTTGTTCTATATTGCCTCACCGGACAGTTGGGATGGCCGTACGCAGGTAAAGATGGGCAGGGTGCGAATCACATTTTCTCCGAATCCCTTCACCGGAAAATTCCGCCAGGAACTCAGACTTGTCGACAATAGCATTCACATAAGCGGGCAGGCCATTGATGGCACCGATGTGAAACTGTGTGTCTGGGTGGATGTCTTTCAGCCGGTAGTTCATGTCGAAGGCGAAGCGTCAAAACCGCTCAATATTGCCGCTGCCATCGAAGTCGTCGGCGGCGCAGAGGCCCGCTTTGACGGAGACGCCGCTGTCTGGCGGTTTCGAATCGATGGCCCGTCACCGCAACGCCGCGAGCGGATTATGAAAAATCGCATCGAGGCCATCGCCGACGCTGTGCCTGACCCGATGGCTAACCATACCTGGGGCGGACGACTATCCGGTGCGGGATTCATCGCCGGCGAAAGTGGTGAGGCAGAAAATGAAGGCATCCGCACGAAGACTTGGACCATCCGGACACGGAACGCATTGACTAAGTTCGATCTGCGTACCACTCTTCGCATCGCGCAGGACCCGACAGTGGAAACATGGGAAAAAGAGGTTGCCTCGCTGGAAGTCCGAACGCGTGCAACTGCCGCCATCGACCGCGAAAAGACTCAGGCATGGTGGCGTGAGTTCTGGAGCCGGAGTCATATCGTCATCAATCCAGGGAAAACTGCAGATGACCCGGCCTGGGAAGCAGGCCGGAACTATCAGCTATTTCGCGCCATGCTTGCTGCCAACATCAGTGGGCGCATGCCGACGCTATTCAACGGCGGCCCCTATCTGATGGAAGCAAATCCCAATGAGCGTCAATGGAGCCACGCCGGATTCACAGCCCAGAACCAACGGCTGATTCACTGGCCAATGTTAAAAAGCGGTGATGCCGATATGCTCAAGGTGGGGCTTGAATTCTACCGTGAGCGGCATCAGGTTTCCATAGCCTGGGCAAGGCACTTCTGGAATATTGATGGCGCGGTTTTTCCTGAGGACATTGATATATTCGGATTGCCGGTTTATACGACCAGGGACGGCAGTGGGCACACTTCACCGGAATGCCTGCGATACCATTATGTCAGCGGCATCGAGTTCGTGCTCATGATGCTGCAATCCAGCAGCTACTTCGGTACGGATGTCCGGCCTTATGTGCCGGTCGCCGATGGCATCCTGCGGTTCTTCAACCAGTTCTACCGCCGCAAGCACAAGGAAGCCAGCGGCTGCGAACTCGATGCCAACGGCCATCTCGTCATCTATCCAGGCAACGCGGTGGAAGCCTACACTGGCACCACCAACGATGCGCCAACAGTTTCGGGATTGATTGTTTTAACCGATGCGCTGCTGGCCCTGTCCGACGACATCGGCACTCCATCCCAGCGCGTGTTCTGGAAATCATTCCGCGCCACGCTGCCGCCGGTTCCCATCCGAACGTGGAAGGGCGCGCTCCAGCTCGCGCCGGCGGCTTCCTGGAAAGCGCAACGCCCTGATTTCAACATGGAATTGCCGCATCTCTATCCGATTTTTCCATTCCGGCTGTATGGTGTCGGCCTGCCGGAGCTTGATGTGGCACGACATGCTTTCCATTATGGCGACACCTGCCCGGCCAAACAGAAAAATTATTTCTGCTGGTATCAGGGCGGGATTTTTGCCGCCGATCTGGGCCTGACTGAAGTGGCACGTGAATATGCACTGGCGAAATTCCTCCATCCCCGTATGGAAGATCCTGTTGAATATAATGGATGGGCTACTCAAAAGATGCTCAGTCCCTGGGAACTTCGCTGGACTCGTCCTGATTGGGAGTTGCCACGGTATCCTGCCTTCTGGGATGGCATGATTTTCTGTGGTCGTCCGGATATGGATCATGGTGGTGCGGCCATGGTACAGCTCCAGGAAATGCTGCTGCAAACCCCCGGCGACAAACTGCATCTGTTTCCCGCCTGGCCAAAGGAATGGGATGTGAATTTCAGACTGCATGCCCCCGGACAGACGGTTGTTGAAGGTGAGCTTAAGGGGGGAAGGCTCAAGTCGCTCAAGGTCACTCCTGAAAGCCGCGCCAAAGATGTGGTTAATTGGCTGGGCAAGGTCCCTCCGGACCTCGCGCCGGTGCTGGTTATCGCACGTCAGTCAATCACTGCGTCAAGCACTTATCCCAAGGATGGCTACGACGCCGCCAAGGCCAATGACAACGACCTTATGACCCGCTGGGCTTCCGCCAATGAAGCTCGTTCCGGCTGGCTGACGATTGACCTCGGCAAGGAAGTCGCAATTGATCATATTTGGATTTCCGAAATTGAATGGCCTGAGACCCGTGAGTTTACAATTGAGGTCAAAGCGGGCGATATCTGGAAGGAAGTTGCTCGGGGAACGACCATAGGCCCTGACAATCGCATTGAGCTTGGGGGGATTAAGGCCCGTGCGATACGGCTGCATGTGCTCAATGCCCAGCGCCCGATCAATATCAATGAGTTTCAGGTATTCAGTCGTTGAAACAGGTGATTCAGGAGAGTATTATGAAATCCATTACAGCAAGCAAGTGCAGGATTTGACTTTTTTAAGGTCACGGTCTCACTCATCATATCATGATTATAGAATAAAGGACTTAACATGAAATTTCGATTTATCCTGACTGTTTTGTGCACAGGAGTATTGACGGTTTTTGGCGGTGCATCGACGCTGGAAGAGGTGTTTAAGAATCCGCCGGTTTTGGCACGGCCATATGTATGGTGGCACTGGATGGGGCCGAATTTTTCAAAAGAGGGAATTACCAGGGATCTGGAGGCAATGAAAGCGGCGGGGATCGGCGGAGCGACGATTTTCAATATTGCCTCGGCGGTGCAGGAAAGCCATGCGCCCACGGAAAACAACCCATGGCCGGAACAGACCTACCGCAGCCCGGCATACTGGGAGGCGCTGCGGCATGCCGCGGCTGAGGCGGATCGATTGGGGCTGGAGATCGGGCTGCATAACACGGTCGGTTATTCGACGACGGGAGGGCCGTGGGTGGATGAGATCAAGGGCATGCAGAAGGTGGTGTGGAAATCCACAGACATCGAAGGCGGCAAGTTGATTTCGGTAGAACTGCCTAAGCCGGATCAGCCCCGGTATTCAGGGTGGGGCAGCACGGGGCAGAGATCGGTTTATTACCAGGATATTGGCGTGGTGGCGCTGCCGTCGGGAGACGGGCCGGTGAAGTCTGAGGCGATTATTGACCTGACGAATCGGTTCAAAAACGGCAAGCTGGAGTGGGAAGCTCCGGCGGGACAGTGGACGGTGATCCGCTTGGGACATGCCCCGACGGGGACCAATCCGCACCCTTTGCCGGATGATCTGATCGGCAAGGCACTGGAGATCGACAAGATGAGTGCCGAGCAGAGCCGGTTTCACTGGGCGCAGGTGATCGATCCAATCAAGGAACATCTCGGGCCGTATTTAGGTAAGAGCTTTCGCCATTTCCTGATCGACAGTTACGAGGCAGGACACCAGAGCTGGACGCCGGGTTTTCGCGAGGAGTTCACGAAACGCAAAGGCTATGATCCATTGCCCTGGATGGCGAGTCTGGCGCCGTCGGTAACGGGGGGGGCAAAGGCATTGCGGATTATCGGAAGCGAAGAACTGACCAGCCGGTTTGAATGGGATTACCAGGACGTAATCAACCGGCTTTATTTTGAGAACGGCTGGCAGATCGGCAAGACGGTGGTAGAGTCGGTTGGCTGTAAGCTCCAGTTTGAGCCGTACGGAGGGCCGTTTGACACGGTTGAAGGCGCGGCCCTGGCGGACCTGCCGATGGGTGAGTTCTGGACCGGCGGCAAGGGCGGCATCAGCAGCAGCGTTGTGGCTGCTGGACGTGCTGCAGGGCGGACAGTGATCGGGGCCGAGGCCTTCACGGGGCGGCCCGAGGTGAGCCAGTGGAAAGAAACGCCGGGCTTTCTGAAACTGTCGGCGGACGGCAGTTACGGTGCGGGCGTTAACCGGATGATCCTGCATCACTGGGTGCATCAGCCGTTCAGTGACAAATACCAGCCGGGAATGGGGATGGGCTGGTGGGGGACGCATTTGGGCCGCAACCAGACGTGGTTTGAGCCGGGCAAGGCGTTCTTTCTTTACCTGGGACGGGTGCAGGCGATGCTGCAGTGGGGCGAAACGCCATCGGATTTTGTCAGTGTGGGTTCCGTACAGGGTGGAGGGGATGCAATTTCCTGGGACGCGTTTCGCAAAGAGGTCATGGTGCGTGACGGAAAGATCGTGCTGCCCAGCGGCAGAACGTATCGTTTCCTGTCGATTCCGCATTCCAAGGCAATGCTGCCGTCAGATGTGAGACAGGTAGGGGAACTGCTGGCGCAGGGGGCGGCGATTGTCTGTGGACGGCCAGTGCGGTCACCAAGTTTGACGGATTATCCGAAATGCGACCGTGATGTGACGCAGATGACCGAGCGGATCTGGGGTAGTGATAATCAGCAGCAGGTTCGCACCGTTGGCAAAGGAAAGCTGTATGTCTCGGGCGATGTGAGGGAGGCGATGAAGGATTTGGGCATCCATCCTGCTTTCGAAATCCGCAGTGCAGACTCTGGCGATATTCGTATTCAGCATCGGAGCGACGGAACTGCCGATATTTTCTTTGTTGCCAATGTGAATGATTCGCCGCAGAAGGTAACGGTATCATTTCGTGTTGCGGACCGGCGGCCGGAACTGTGGGATGCCCAGGCCGGTACGATTGCACCGGCGGGGGTGTGGCGGCAGCGGAATGGTCGTACGGAAGTGGACTTGGACCTTGGTGCAGTTAAGTCGGTATGTGTTGTATTCCGGGACGGGATGATGCCGAAAGACCATGTGGTCAGGATTAAGGACAACAAGGTAGCGGTAATGGGCCTGGCGGACGGTGGTGTCAAGATTTACTCGGCCCAGGCGATTGGGGGAGAAGTGCTGTTTGCATCGGGCAAAAAGCAGGCGTTTGAGCTAACGGGATCGCAAAGGGTTGAAGTGGGCGGGCCATGGGCGGTGGAGTTTGATTCGCCGGTAGATACAATCCCTGGGGTTAAGATGGAGACGTTGATGTCACTGTCGGAGCATACGGAGCCGTCGGTCAGGTATTTTGCAGGGACAGCGACTTACCGGAATACATTTAAGCTGGATGCCGTGCCGACGTCCGGGCGAGTGATGCTGGATTTGGGCAAGGTGTATGACATGGCGAAAGTGACGGTCAACGGGCAGGCTCTCGGCGTTGTCTGGCATGAACCATTTGTAGTGGATGTATCCAGCGCAGCCAAGCCGGGTCAAAACACACTGGAAATTGCTGTGACGAATACCTGGCACAATCGGCTGGTCGGCGATGAGCAGGAGCCGGCCGATTTCGAGTGGGGCCAGGACCGCGGACCGGCCATGGGGCGGGCGATGAAGGCATATCCGGAATGGTTCCTCAAGGATCAACCCCGTCCGTCACAGGGCCGCAAGGGTTTTGTAATCTGGTACTATCATCGGGCCGATACGCCGCTGATCCCGGCAGGGCTGGTCGGGCCAGTGCAGATTCGAGTTGAAAACGGGCAGATTATTTCATCGGCTTTGCAGTAATCTGGGATTAGATGATTATCGGATAATGATTGGCTGGTTGTGACAGATTGAGCTGTAGGGCCATCTATCCGGAGGCAATCATCTCATCAGTACCCGGAACGTCCTTACGCCGGTACCGACTTGGTGCGTTGTGCCATCAGGCAAAATCACGGTAGCGGTGCTATTGGGCGGAATAGCCAGATCCAGATTGAGCCGACCGCCTTCGAGTTTCCACTCACGGCAATGCGGCCATAGGGGCCGTCATGGTGTGCCTTCACCCAGGTAATATCCCCGACGACTGCTGGGCGAATGATCACGTTCTTGAATCCCGGTGCGGCGGGATCCGGCCGGATCCCAGCTAGCCCGAGATAAAGCCAGTTGTCCGCGGAGGTAAAGCACGAGTGGATTTGCGACCAGAAACCGTTCCACTGTTCCCACATTGTCGTTGCTCCCTGCTCGACCATATAGCCCCAGCCGGGATAGTTTTTTCTGATAGATACCGAGCACGAGATCATCGCGGCCAATGTCATCGAGGAACTCCATCAACAACAGGGTGACCTCGACACCGGCATGCTGGGCACCCTTGTTTAAATTCAAAGTATTTTGATTCTGAATTACTCATAAGTTAGAATAACTGTTGCCGTTGTATCCGAATCGCTGATTGCGCGTATCCAGTAAGCGCTGAAGCCTTCCGGGAAAACCTCTTTAACTGTTTTCCCGGCTTCGAGATTGAAAGTATGATAAGGCACCCATAACTCGGTCCCATCCACATCCACTTCCAAGGTGATTGTCGCTGCGGTAGATGATGTTAATGCAACTTTCTTTTTATCGTACCCGGTCATCAGATATGGATCAGAGGGTTGATGTGCCTTGATCTGTGTGTCTTTCCACGGTCCGCCGGTGCCTCGGGGTTTTCCTAGCAGCCATAAGTCATCTACGACGCCCGCCCAAACGGCAGCCTTTCCGTCCTCGCTGCGGAAAATGTGGTTGCTTTGGTTTTTTTCATCGATTCCGGTAAACAGCAGCAGGCCCATGTGAGAGCAGAAATCGTGTATCACCAGATTATGGGAGGCAATCGGGCGAATCTTGGCCAATCCCTGTGCATTCCGGGCAGGCAGTTCATAAAAGGTTCCATTCACGCTTAATAAATCACGCTCGGTAGCCACTTCTCGGCAAATCCGCGGCGTACCAAATGGCATTTCAGCATCTGCATACTTCGGTAAACGATAACGTTTTCCATCTTCGACAATCAAAATTGAAGCGGTATCCTCATCGTACACATTCTGCGGTGGTCTAACAGTTTCGATCAAATCCGACATTGCAGCAGCATCTTCAATAGGGATCAGTTGCATCCGCTGATTTAATTCATAATAACCGCAAGGCTTGCCGTTGATGCCGAACGCAGCCAGTCCGAGCTTGTTGTGACTTAAGCTTCGCATCAGACCGCCGGAAGCTGCTGGTTTTTCAGTTGCAGCTACACCGGCGTATAGATGGTCTGTCAGTGAGGACCGGTTATCTTTATTGCGATAGTGGAAGTGGGCGGTAACACCGACAGCATCTTTATCCGCTTTCAGGCGAATCCATGTGCCGCTGTCATTGTCGTTGAATATACGGTTAACTGCACCTTTGGCGGGAACCGTGATTGTGCCCAGCGGGGTCCATTCATCCGTGCCTTTCCTATCTGTCTCAAGCATAAAAGTCACTGGCGTTTCGGTTTTGTGGCTGAGATTTAACTGCCGATAGTCATATCCTGAAAACAGATATGGTTCACTGGCAACCCCGGCCTTGACATCATCACGCAGCCAGACGGAGCCGCGGCCGATAGCCGGACCTAACTGATCGATTCGCTCGGGAGGAATAAACCAGAGGTTGGAGTTGGATTCCTTCGGACCGCCATATTCAGATTTGAAAGACCGCTGATTATAGAATTCGGATTTGGCCGAATCGTCGCAGCCAAAGACGACCTGGTCGTTCCATTGGCAAAAGTCTCCGATGACTTTTAAGTAGTTGGAGCGAGGGGCAATCCCCGCGGAATGCTTCCTTGAAAATGTTGCCGGGAACCGCCAAAAGGTGCCATGCATTGTTGCCAGAAGGTCTTCTTCACCGATTTCACGAATACGCGGCCATTCTGTATTCCAGCCGTGCGAACCGTCATAACTGTGACTTCCTTTTGGCAGCCGGTAATAATGCCATTCGTTGTTGTCCAATAACGCTAAAATAAGTGAACGAGCATCCCAGCCCATGGTCCAAATCGGATCTGTCTTAGGTTTACGACTGCCATAAATACCATTCGGTCCGGTAACCTCTGTAAACTGGTTTCGCCGCACAAGCTGCCAGTCTTGCTGGCCGAACCACTGAGCCAACGCACCGGAGGTGAGGGTGGGATCAGTGGTAACATTGGGATGGCGTTCACCATTATTTGCGTAGACAACCCGCCCCTGACCTGAATACATGCCCTTGCCATGGTAACCGGGCAGTTTTGATACGATTCCTGACTCCGGAGCTCCGTTGTTTCCGTCTCGAATGAGACAATTCACTTCTAAAGTATTAACATCTACTTCGTAGAGGCCTTCTTCCATCGTGGCATAATAAATTTTGTTTTCGGGATCCATCAGGTGACGGGCATTGGCGGTCAGGCGACCAAACATTTTATCCGGCCCGAGGACGCGTATATTCTTTTGTTTGTCAATCAGATAAGGGCCAATGATCAACTGTCCGGATTCATTATGAATCATGCGGTTGGCCGGTGTTCCCCCTACGCTGCCTGAAAAGATGTTCTGATGTAAATCGGCTGTTATCTCATAGAGTTTATCGGTAGATCCCCCTGGGCTGTGCGGGGCATAGGTGGTTACCCATAAGCTGTCCTGCCATGGCACGACGGCTCCGGTGCCGCACTCACCTTCCATGTTCCACATGGTCAGGTGAGGGTAAATGCCGGAAATTTTCAATGGTTTGTCCTGAGAATTTACTGTTTGGGGCTTGCTTTCAGCAGAAAAGCACACTGGCTGAGATAAAAATACGCATGCCAGAAACCATACACTCCCAGCTTGAATTCCCTTATTCATCATAAGGCTCCCGAATTTTAATTGTTCTTGAGATCTACACCAAGATTAGGCCTTTGCAGTATACCGTTTTACTGTACTTTAAGCAAGCCTACTGAAAGTCGCGGAGCCTGAAATAGAACTTTAGTTCCGTCTTGCCTAACTTCTCCACTCACTGGGCGAACTGCGTCAGGCCGCTCTAAAGTGTTTCGGGCATCAAGTGAGCCCGGTGCAATCCAGTGGAGCATTGGTTTGGCAGGATTAAAATTGCCGTTAAAAATTACTTTTATGTTTACTGAATCTTCAGTTGGATTGACGATTTTAAGGACTACCTGTTTGCTGTCAGGGCTCCGGGTGGCTATAACATCGAGACCGTTGGTGTCTCCTTCCACTTTAACTCGCTGTGAAAGATAATGATCCCGGTATAGTTTAGTCACAACATAGTTGGGTGCCGGAAACCAGGTCCGATGGTCAAAATTAATAAACGCATTGTCCCATTTTCTTGCCGAGACATGACGGAACAGCAGGGCCGGCGTAGCCATACCGACAATCGGATTGCGTTCAAAGGCGTTAAGGATACCGCCGGCATAGAGTCCCGTACGCCAGTCGGTGCTTTGCAGGTTCCATTCCGAGACAAACAGTTTCATCTCTGGATTTTTCGACCCGGAAATCTCCGCCGCAAGTATTTTCCAGAAAGCCTCATCATTTGCAGGTCCGGTGCCATAGTTTTTAATGTTCTCGTAGTGGTGGATGCTCAGGAACTCTGACTCCTGGGCCGCCTGACGGATAACCGCCAGATCACCCTCATGCCATCGTCCACCCAATTGGCCGCTGCCGCAGGCAATTATAGTGATGGAGGGATCGACCTTTTTCATGGCCGCTGCGTATTGACGGACCAGCGAGGCGTAATCGGTTGGATCAACCTTCCAGACCTCGTTGTCGATTTCCCAGTATTTGATACGGTAGGGTTCCGGGTGTCCGTTGGCGGCTCGCACTTTGCCCCAGGTACTATTGGACGGACCGTTGCAATATTCAACCCATTCAGCTGCCTCACGGCAATAGGCATCACGCTGGGCCATGTGATCCGGTTGTCCGATGCAGACAACCATCACCGGTTCGGTTTGAATTTTGCGGCACATGGCCACAAATTCATCGGTGCCAAAGGCGTTTACTTCCAGGTCATCCCACATGGGTGAAGGAAATGACACCCGCTGGTGCTGGGGTCCGATGCCGCTTTTCCAGCGGTATTTACTGGCAAAACTGCCGCCAGGCCATCGCAGAATAGGAGGACGCAGATCGCTGAGTGCTTTGAGCAGATCGGGACGAAAGCCTCCGGCCGCCTGCCATGAATCCGGCATGATTGAAACCTGGTCAATCCAGGTGGGTTCACCAATCACACCGATCTGCAGCACAGCATTGTCGGCGTCCGCCGAAGGTTTCAGAACGATGGGGAATTCTTTCCACTGCAGGGAAGCGGCGCCGAGTGTCGATTCGGCCAGGACGGTCTGACCGTCGAGCAGGCGAACGGTCAAACGGCCGCCTCCGCGTGCCCAGAGCGATCCCCGATAGGTTTCACCCTGGTGAAGGGCGAATGGAGTTTGAAAGACACCGGTTTCTTCCGCCGCAGGAACAATCCGAACGCAATAATTGGAGTTCAATGGATTTTCATTTACACAACCGACTGTACCAGGACCGTATCCCACCCAGTACATGCCGATACTGTCTGCAGGGATGTTCGGGTCATCCGCGGTTTTATGGCGGCTATTGCGAGGTCTGAACTCAAAAGACCGGTTCCAGACCAACTCTCCCCACAGGCCGCCGTTAACTGAATGGTAAATATGTTCCAGAAAATGCCCATAAATCCTTTCGTCGATTTGACCCACAACCTGCTCTGTATTGACGGTCAGCGTTATTTCCGGCAAGATGGACTCCGCGGAGATTGCCATATTGGCAAATAGCATAATGGATATAATTGCCAGGACTCCGGCCTTTTTCATATGATTCCTTTCTTTTGATTTCGACAATAAGATTCTCTGGCATTGCCAATCACAAAACCGGCAAGCAGACATGAAAATTTCAGTCGGAGTTTCAGGCTACCATCCTAAAAACTCCGACAGAATGCCAAGATCAGCAAGATCGACCCTGCCATCTTGCGCTCCATGGAAGTCGGCATTCCATCCAATCCCAGTGAAAAGCCACTGTTCGGCAAACGCCTGAAGGTCGGCATTGTCAACGGTTCCGTCACGGGTCAAGTCCGCATCGGGATGGTACAGCTCAACTTCCCAAAGCCGGGTATAATTGGATGGTGTCTTGGTGACTGTCAGGCGAAAACGGTCACTTGTTACCGGGTCAAATCGGCCCGTCCAGACAATCATTGCATTACCTACCACATTCGAATTGCCAATCTTTGTCCATGCGGATCCATCCAAATACTCAAAGCAAAAATCTGTGATTGCTGAATTCAGTGTACCGGCGTTATTATATCCTGAGACGATTCGTGCGGCGCTGATGTACCTGGGTTCGGGCAGCGTGAAAGTAATGATCGCCGGGACCGAAGCCGTGCTGACCCAGCGGCAGAGATTATTCGACGTATTCGACACCCCGTCGTTGACCATCGCTATATCGCCTGCAAAGGCAGCCGAACCGGTACTTGCCTTTGTCCCCAGCGAACTCAACGCCAAGTTTGGCCCGAAACGCACTGCCCACAGCGACTGGGTTGTCACCGATACCGCATTTGACAACAGGGTCTCTGGTTTTGAACCGCCTTTGCTGCGTGCCTTAACTGCGTAGGTATATGTTGTATCCGGATTCAGATCCGTAGCAATATAGGAGGCACTGTCCTGCCAGCCGGAATCGTGGCCGCCGCCGAAGGTGCAGGCAAAGTAGTATTCTACTCCGAATGGATCGCTGGCTTCTGCAGCACTCATGGCAATCGAAGTGCTGTCGATGGCTTTGGGAAGCATGTTAAATGTCATGGGATTGGGCGTCGGTGCGTAGGGATCCGGACACAGGCTGTTGATGTAGACCTCAAGATTTGTGTAGTTTGCGTCCAGCGAATAACCATTTCGATCGTTGGCATTGGTCGGTGACAAACCCTTAGCCCGTTCCCAGTCATCAGGCATCCCGTCATGGTCACTGTCAGCGGGGGCCGGCAGTGAATTGAGCGTCGGCCACCCGCCAAGCTGATCCATCGAATCCGGGATTCCAGGGTAGAGTGTCGTATCCTTCAATCCAATAAAACTGTAGGTCCGCGTCTGCATTTCATTGAGGAACCGCATATCTGCAGAATCCCGTTTGGCTCCGGCGCTGGCCACCACGTATTCCCGAGCCAGTTCAGCTGTTTGCTCCGTAATAGCTGGAGCAGTAAAAGGAGCATAGTAACGAACATAAGTCCCCTGAATGCCGCCGGCCCAGTTATCGGTGGTAATCGCCGGGTAGCCCCAGACAAAATTGTCGTCCGCGTAGACATTCCAGCCTCCTCCGCTTGTAATCCGATATTGCACGCCGCCGGGGCGTGTTCCGGGGCCATATTCATAGTAATTGTTCACCATATTAAGATTGCCGACGATATCACCATTGCTGCTTTCATAGCCCCAGTTATAGATCACATTATTGCGGAAATCCCAGACATGATCCTCAATTCCATACGCCAGTTTAGGATTACGGGTCCCATTGCTGTAGATCAGGTTATGATGATAGGAGCAGTCCGGCCCCCACAATCCGCCGCAACTGTGACCATATAGACCCTCGCCGATCATGCACCACTGAATCGTCACGTTGGTCACTCCATAGCAGCTCAAGTTTTCATCCTGGCCCCAGGTGGCTGTGCAATGGTCAACCATAACCTTATCAGCCCCGTACATTACATCCAGCGAGTCCCCGCCGACTGCGCTGGTATTACCCCGTCGAAACTTCATATAGCGAACAATTACATCGTGAGTGCGGACCATCAGTTCAGCATCCCGGATGCAGACCCCATCGCCCGGAGCCGTCTGGCCGGCGATGGTAATGTAAGGATTGAGAATGCTAATCCGCGAGAGGGCCTGTATGGTCCCCGAAACCCGAAAAACCACCGTCCGCGGCCCGCTGGCCTCGCAGGCCGACCGGAAACTGCCTGGCCCGCTGTCATTTAGATTTGTCACCTCGTAAACCACACCACCGCGTCCACCGACGGAATACATTCCAGCACCTTCAGCACCGGGAAACGCCGGAGGCACGGCTAATACGGCGCATCTCAGAGCGATCAATCCAATGATGGCCGCTGTCAGTTTACTGAACATAATTCCCCCATCAAAAACCTTTCTCATTTGCATTCATTTAATTAAAATGAGACTATTTATGTATTGTTCAAGATTGGTGTAGTCCTGATTTAGTGTGTGGCCGTTTCTATCTGATGGATCATTTGGATCAAGACCATGGGCTGCTTCCCATGCATCAGACATTCCGTCATGGTCACTATCGGCCGGTGCCGGCAGTGAGTTAAGCTCAGGCCAGCCGCCGAGATGTTCCATGGAGTCGGGAATACCAGGATACTGACGGCCACGTTTGGTTCCTGCAAAGGTGCTGGTCCGGCTGCGAACTTGCTCGATGACCCGTAAATCGACACTATCCCGTCTGGGCAGACAGGCTCCTGCCTGGGCAAGCACCAGTTCATAGGCTCTTTCCGCTGTCTGTGTGGTTACTGGAACTGTCGGGAAAGGCTGATCTGCCCGGACAAAGTCACCCCGCATGCCTTGCCGGTTATCGGATGTGACATCGGAAAAGCCCCATACATAATTGCCGTTTGCGAAGATTCTTACCCCGTCCATCGCTTCAGTAATCTGGCTGTTCAGCGGGTCGTCTGGATCTCTGCCGGGGCCGTACCGGAAATAGTTATTGACGATATTAATCTGTCCTTCTTTGCCGGTGGAAATTGTACTTTGGTAACCCCAATTGTAAATTACGTTATTCCGAAAATCAATGACTTCTCCTTCACGGTTATATGAGAACTTTGGATTGCGGGTTCCATTACTATAAATTAGATTGTGGTGATACGAACTGTTTGAGCCCCACAGTCCCCCGCAACTATGAGGAAAAAAACCTTCGCCGATCATGCACCATTGAACGGTAACGCCATTATTGCCGTAAAAACTGCCGTTTTCGTCCTGGCCCCAACTGATGGAACAGTGGTCCAGAATGATATTGCTTGAGCCGCCCATGATGTTGATGGAGTCGCCTCCGCTCTGGTTTCCCCGGCGGAATCGTATGTAACGTACAATAACATCGTGTGTTCGGATCATCAGTTCTGCACCGCGCAGGCAGATTCCATCACCCGGAGCTGTCTGGCCCGCGATAGTGATATTTGGTTTCAGGATGTTGATTCGTGACTTTGCCGTGATCGTCCCCGAAATCCGGAAAATCACCGTTCTGGGGCCGTTGGCCTCGCAGGCCGCCCGGAAGCTGCCCGGGCCGCTGTCATTCAGGTTCGTCACTTCGTACACGTCGCCTCCGCGACCACCGGCGGCATACATGCCAAATCCCTCCGCTCCTGGAAAAGCCGGAACCTGTCCTATGCTTTCGCCGCTCAAAAAGCCGAGCATCATGGCAAAGATGATCGATTGACAGCACGACGTTATCGTGGACGCATTCCTCAAATACGTTGGTGCACTTAACATTATGTCAATCCATGGAAATGGGTTCAATTGAGTCGGCACTGCCTTCAAGCGTCAGCCGGATTACAGTCACATCAGGTGCCGCCTGTGAAGGATCAACTGACAACCGGAGTCCCTGTTCATTCTGTTCAAAAACGATGGCATTGGCGCCTAAAATCTCAGCGGCTGTTACGGTTTTGCCCAGCGCAGGCAGAGGGGCTGTCATGGCTTGCAGATCCCAGACATGCAGATAAACATAATACCCCTTGTGAGTGCTGACTCCCCATTTGGCCGGCTTATACGGGCCTCCGCGGGTGCCGTAAATGGCCTGGCCATTTTTCTCCAGCCACTTGCCAATCCGCTGCATCCGGTTATTCTCACGCGGATCGATCTGTCCTGTCGGCAGCGGGCCTACATTCATGAGCAGGTTGCCGTCACCGCCCGCGCAGGAGACCAGGTACTTGAGGCATTCCTCGTATGGCTTGACCGGGGTCTGGAATCCATGCCAGGACCAGAATCCAGTAAATGTCATGCACGATTCCCAGTCTCGCTGTGTATTGAAAATCCCAATCTTCTGTTCCGGCGTTGAATAGTCCCCCGGCACGCCGCAGCGGTTGTTGATCACGATGTTCGGCTGCAGCTTATAAATTATTTTGAACAATTCATCCGATTCCCAGGTCTTCCAGTCTTTCCAGGCCCCAGCGTCAAAAAAGATCAGTGAAATATCGCCATACTCAGTCAGTAATTCTTTGATCTGGTTGCGCATGTACTCGTTGTATTTGGTCAACGGTTTGACTCGGTAATCCGGATGATGCCAGTCCCGCTGCGAATAGTATATCCCGAATTTCAATCCGGCCTTGCGGGAAGCCTCTGCCATTTCACCTACCAGGTCCCGTTTGAAAGGCGTGCTTTCCATGTCAAAATCCGTATACTTCGAATTCCACATGCAGAAACCATCATGGTGCTTGGTAACCATGACAATATATTTCATTCCCGCAGACTTTGCCTGCGCGGCAATCTGGTCAGCGTCAAACATCCCCGGATAAAACGACTTGGGCAGGTTATCGTATACCTCATTCGGTACCGGCGGCTTAAACCAACTGATCCAGTTGGTATGCTCCTTGACCCCGCTTACACCGTCATCGGGGCGAGGGTTGTCCAGCATCTGTTCGCCGGTATCATCATAAAACTGTTTGCTCCAGCTAATTTCACTGACCGCAACTGAAGAAGGATTCCAGTGGATAAACATCCCGAACCGGGCATCCCTCCACCAGTCCATCCGTCGTTGGGCGGTCGTGGATTTTTCGCTTCGAAGTTCAATCTGGGCATCTCTCCAAGCGTCCTCGGGAGTATAATTCACAGCCGCTGGCGCCAGACAGGCCGCCAGGCAGATCACGCAGGCGATTGGCAATTCCGTTTTCCTCATTGTGTTATTCCGATCCATGAAGTAATTAAAATACAAAAAAAGAGTTTGCCGCGTTACGCGGCGGCAAACTCCATTCACCATTCAAATTAGTTGCAGGGTGCAAGGCTGTTGCACTCCAGCCAGTTGGCTGCAAAGATCGAAAAGTCCGTCAGGTTGACTTGGCAATCCGTATTAAAGTCGCCGATGATTGCTGTGAAACCAGGCATTGCCTTGGCGGCATCACAGGCTGTCTGCCCGACAAAGACCTCGACGGTGCTGCCGGTTGACAGATCGCCGTCATTCGCTGTCAGCAGGAAGGTGTAAGTCCCAGTCGCCTCAAGCTGCAGGGTGACATCCTGGACATTGTCCGGGCTGATCGTTACAACCGCCGGATCCGTGCCGAACTGGGTCCACTGAACTGTAAACGGCCCGGGCTGACCATCGTCAGTTACTGTCCCGTCCAGACTGACCGTGGCGATGGTCGGTTCCTCGGCATTGCCCAGCCATACATACTGTTTATTACCCGCATTGACGAGCGGGGCCAGATTGTTCGTATTGAACGACCACACGAAGCCCTTAACCAGCGAAGGCACGCGGCTCGGATCAATTACGTCAACAATCCAGTAATAAGTCTTATTTCGCTGGAGCATCCCGGCTGGGATCGACGCAAAAGTGTTCATGGTCGCGCTGGCCAGTGTCATGTAGCCATAGTCCGGATTATTGTAATTAGGATCGGTTGTTCCCATGTACACATTGTAACTGAGGGTTGTTCCTGGCGCATTAGGTTCTGCTGCAGTCCAGCTAACCTGGGCCAGGTTGATATTTGCTGTTGAATTATTGGACGGCTTGGGATTTCCCGCCCAGATCGGATCCGTAATTTCACCACAGATCCACGGACCGCGTTCCTTGCCGGCGCCGTCATAACCGTAAATCTGGAAGCCAGCCTCCTGGTCGTAGGTCACAAACATCAGCAGCAGTGTGTCATCATCATCCTGGTTGAGTACATCATCCAGGTTGACGCTGGGAGCCGTATCGTACCATAAAACACTGGTCGAAGTCGGCGTGCAGACTCCTACCAGAGAATACAGGTCCGCCATGTCCAGCGTATCGATGGTAATCTCAGAACTCAGCGGGGGAACGGGCGCATTTTGAATTCCAGGCGCCGTCGACCAGGATCCGCTGCCGATGGCGAAGTTGTCAAAATCTTCCTTGACGGCATAGACATAGATATTCTTGCCGTTAAAGGCGGCACCGGCGGTCTTGGTCTGGATCCGCAGGTAGCAGTTGGCAAAGACTTTGCCCTCCTGCTTGAGACCGGTCAGGTCATACTTCTGAAAAGAAAACTGTCGGCTGGAGCCTGAGGTAACCGTGCGGTTGTAAGCCCGGATTTCTCGACTGGCCCTCCGGCCGGTCGGAGAGGTATCCGTATCGTTGCCATAAATAATTGACTGGACACCATCCTTCAGTTGGAATGGCGCTGCATGCACAATCTCTGCTGCACACACAAAAAACAATGCCAAACAAACGAAAACACAAATTCGACTCATCATGATACACCTCCATAATAAAAAAGTGATAGTTTTTTTGCCCCAACACAAGGGGCGAAATTATTTATCGTATAGTCAAACGCCTCGGATAATTTTCTGTCGCGCTTATTGGCGAATTTTAACGGTTCAGCTGCATTGCAAAGCAGCGTATATTGTTTTCCACCAAAATTAGTGGTGGATGTGGTATTGGTGGTATAAAAGATCCATTTACACCCTCTTGTCAGCCAAGTGGTGCGGCTTTGAGCGACGACATCAACGATCCAGTAATAGGCCGTATGCTTTACAAGCAGTCCGCTCGGCAAGGGGGCAAACGCATTGACCATCGAACGAGCAAGAGTCATATAACCGTAGTCGGTTTTAGTGTAATCGGATTCTTTGGTCCCCGGATATACATTGTAAACCACCGGGATTGCAATGACTGGGGCTGGGCCTGACCATTGCACTTGAGACAGGTTAGTGCTTATTGTCGATACGGAAGCCGGACTGGGATTGCCGGCACCAATTGGATCGGAAATCTCACCCATAAGGACAGGTCCGTTCGAAAGGCCCGTTTTCGGATCTACGGTGTTGTCACCTTTCGAGCGGATTTGAAAATTGCTTGCCGGGTCATAAGTAACAAACATCAGCATCAGTGTGTTATTGGTATCCTGATTCAGAATATCAGTTAGGGTGAAACTGTCCGCTGTTTGATACCACAGCCAATCCGTTGAAGTAATCTTACAACTGCCCACCAAGGGGTATATTTTGCCCATATCCAAGGTCGCCAGTGTAATCTCGCTGTTCAGAGCAGGTGTAGGATCATTCATTAATCCCGGGGACGTTTTCCAACTCACAGGTAGCGTATGATCAAGGCTTTCTTTAACAGCATAGATATAAAAGTATTTGCCGACATTGGCCGGATAAGCGCCCTTGACACAGGCCCGCAGGCTGCAATTCGTATACACCTTGCCTGCGGGTTTAAGGGCAGTCAGATCATAGATGGCAAAAGAGACCTCATACTGAGAGAATTGGCTGTCATTTTTAGCGCGAAGCTCGCGGCTGTAATATCGGTTTTTCGGACCGATCTCGCCGTCATTGCCGACAATGACGGTTCTGGACGGACCGGTCATGAATAGTACAGCCTGTGCGTTGAGAATCGCCGCATGCAGGATTGTCGCCAATAACAATCGATAATAAATGCTATTCATTCTGCTCTTCTTTCGTATGCATCTGCTATATATACAAACCATGCATCAATCAAAATTTGTGATATTTTAATATCCGGTCCCTGCCCATATTTTGGAGTTCCATAGCCATTGAATAATATCATCGTCTTTATCAGAGGGATTGCTGACGCTTAAATCCGCCATCAAAACATTATTGTGCTGAAACGACCGTTCGATCCCAACGGCATTAAAAAAGTTCGCCAGGGTACCGCTGGTATTGCGGGCGTACTGCCAGATTCCACTGGTCATATCACACATCATCGCATTATTTGATACGGGATTTACAGACACAATCTGGCTGCGGATCTCCTTCTTCCATAACCATACATGAGTACTCCAGAATAGGGGGCGATCTCCGGCCGCTAATGTTCCGTTAGCAACCTGCTCATAGATGTCATCGGTATTATAAGGGGTATAATTACCGGAGCCGACTTTACTGAGTATGTAGTTCTTGTTATATGCAAGGTTTTTGACACCGGGACAGAAAAAGACTTCACGGCTCGGCAAAATGTTATTTTTCATCAGGTACTCTACCGCATAGGGTTCAGGCTCATGCGCATAATCTCCTGTTCCACCCCTCCAAAACCAATGTCTCGGTAACTCATCCGTCCTGAGATTGGTCGCGGTTTTATAATTACGAAAATCATAGTTCATTGCACTTTGGTAGGTCCCGATGGCAATCCCTA
>CAZKAI010000033.1:21457-39133 GCA_964550565.1 uncultured Pirellulales bacterium | reverse complement strand
TCAAAATCAAAAAGTCCCCGCACCCCGGACACCACGCGATATCAATATTGCCCATGTCAAATGCTTTTGTATCCATTGTCACCTCTCGATTTGTTTCCGCTTTTATTTCATACCAGCGGTCTATCTTCTTCTGCACATTTTAATATAAGACGATCTAAACTTGATTCCAGATATTTTGTATTTGATCCAATTACCACTTTTTTCAATCCACGAGCTACCAATTGAGCTCTTATGCGATAAAACTTGGCCCTGCTAATGCGCAGCTTTTTTGTCACATCCGTCGGAGTCAGCAATTGTTCTCCCATATTGTTTCCTTAAATCATTTAAATTGATAACATACTTCTGCAATCCACACTTCTTCGCCGATTTAGGCAGTCGTCAACTGCCTAAATCGTATCATAGAAATTACTCACAGAATCATTACAATCCGCAGCCTCTTCCGATTATTTAACAATATAAAAAGAATCCGGACAACATCTTTGAACTAACCTTTCACCTGTTTCTGAGAACGTTGGGTACCATCCAATATTTTCGAGATCAACACGAAGATACGAAAGTGCTGCCCCAATCATACTTTTTCCCAAGTCACAGTCGCGACAACTTTTTAGAATCCAAATAAAACAAATACTCCACATAGGAGGATGACTTGGTAACCGTTCTGGTTTCTTGCCTAAATTAATATCAGACCACGAAATTATCGAGACATTGTCTCGTTTTTCAACCATCAATAAACCTATATTTCTTTCTTGCCGTTGTAATAAAAAAACGTGAGTACATAATTCATCTTCACCAAAAACCACCTCTGCATCGTATTCCGTATCTCTTCTCGCTAACCTAAAAACCTCCTCAGCTTGGCCTTGCTGTTTCGCAGATGAAGATTTTTTCACAACAACTATTTTCATGCTGTCGCTTAAATATATAACACTATCCGATTCCGCTTCCGCCGAAACAACAGGAAGACCATTAACCACCTTGTCATGGTATTCTTCATGCTCTCTAACATCGTCCGGATTTTCTTGGACATACGACATCCTACATAACTCACATTTCACACCATGTCTTATCATTCTATTCTTCCGCTTCACTCTTTTTACAGCGTACAAACTATAATTGCCACCGCTTGTTTAGCTCTTTCAATTGCTTCTGCTTTATTCATACCCACTGGCTTCTTAAGCTTTTCTGATAGATCAGGAATTGATTCCAGAAAACTCAGGACAAATGAACTTTTCAGAGCATAGTTGACATTCTGCGGCAACGATCCAGTTTCTTTGGCCGTGGCAATCTCATCTAACTTGGCAACAATCAATCCAACCACTTGCCCCTCGGCATTCAATAGTGGTCCGCCTGAATTACCTGGCTGTACTGCAGCACTGATCTGAAACAGGCGAGGATCATCGGCAATTCCACTCAAACTGCTGATATTTCCCTGCGTGTATTTGGCCTCTGTCCCCTGAAGTTGGATATTCGGGAACCCTAGCGTAAAAACCTCTTGTCCCACCTTGGCATCCCGACTCGATTTGATCGCCAACGCTTCAAATCTCGCCCCGTCCACTTTCAACAGAGCAATATCATTTGCTGAATCCACACGAATCACCTTTGCCGGACTCAATCCCTTGCCCGTCCAGACTTGAATTTTGGAGGCGTCATTGATTACATGATACGCAGTAAGAAGATATCCATCTGTTGTGATAAAAAATCCCGTACCATTACCTTTGATTTCTGACTCTTTGAGAGTCTGATCATCCGATGCAAACTGACCTTGGATTTTCGGTTTAAACTCCCTGCTTAATCGTTGTGCTTCCGCGATCTGTTCCGGAGACATCTTTTCTTTCAAAATCTCTCTTTTTTTCGCTGCCAACTCATTTCCTTGTGCCGCAGAAAGATTCAACCATTTATATGCCTCGATATAATCCTCCGGCACTCCTTGGCCAAGCAAATACATAGTACCGAAATTACATTGAGCTTCAGCCTGTCCCTGCTCAGAGGCTGTTTTAAACCACTTAACCGCCATTTCGTAATCTTGCAATACACCCTCACCATGAAAATACATACAACCCATCATGAATTGTGCACCAGTATGCCCCTGCTCAGCGGCCTTAGAGAACAGTTTAAATGCTTCTTTATAGTCCTGAGACATAATGTAACCTTCATAGTACATACTACCCAGCTCATATTGTGCCTTAGCAACGCTTTGTTTGTCCTCCTTTGCCTCAGTGTACCACTTCACTGCTTCATTTTCATCTTTCGGTACGCCCCATCCATTATCATACATTAAACCCAGATGGTATTGCGCCTCGCCATATCCATTTTCAGCAGCTTTAGTAAACCATTTAAACGCTTCCTTATAATCTTTAAGAACATGCTGACCATTAAGATACATCAAACCCAAACTGTATTGGGACTTAGTATCCCCCTGTTCGGCGGCCTTAATAAACCAATTGAATGCTTCTTTGTAGTCTTTCGGTACACCCCATCCATTCTCATACATCAAGCCCAGATGGTATTGTGCCTGATAGTATTCCTGCCCAGCGGCTTTAGTAAACCACTTAAACGCTTCCTTATAATCTTTAGAAACACGCTGGCCATCAAAATACATCAAACCCAGGCGGAATTGTGCATTTTGATCTCCATGTTCAGCAGCCATAGTGTACCACTTCACCGCCATTTTCCCGTCTATCGGCACGCCCGTCCCTGATTCATATATATCGCCCAGACGGTATATTACGCTATAATCACCTTGTTTAGCAGCCTTTTCATACCATTTGATCGCCGATTTACCATCTATTGACACACCTTGGCCATATAAATACATTTCGCCAAGCTTACATTGCGCCTTATTATACCCCTGTTCAGCGGCTTTCGTATACCACTTGGCAGCCTCCTTATAATCTTGTGGCACACCTTCACCATCAATATATACATCACCCAATTCAGCTTGTGCTTTATCATAACCTTGTTCTGCAGCCTTGGTAAGCCACATGATTCCTTCCTTGGTATCTTTCGGCACACCGCAGCCATAATTATACATCATACCGAGAATGAATTGCGAATCTGCTTCACCTTGTTTAGCTATTTTAGCCAATAATTCGATTGTGTTTTTATCTTCAGATGTAATAGCATTGGGTTCTTTTATTGATATCAGAATACACTTGGATTTCACATGCCCCTGTTCGGCGGATTTTCTGAACCATTCGATAGACTTGTCTTTATCTTCTATCATTATCCACCCTAGATTGTATTGTGCTTCAACATCGCCCTGCTCTGCTTTTTTTAGTGTGTCTGTAAAATTATCCGAGTTTGAAATAGGATTTATGCCGTTTACCTCGATTGGATCTTTTATTTCAGTACAAAACCCTGTGAAGCCTAGAGATAAAAATAATACTCCAACAAATAAATATATCAGCCTTAGCATAATCCCTCCTAAAAATTATTCCTATAATAATCGTCTGGTATTCTCATGATCTCTGCTGATTCTATTTGATTTGTCACTGACCCCGAAAAGCTACACACTGTGTAGCCAATATTTTTACTCATTTTTTTCATCCAGACTTCGCCAATGTCAAAAATCACGTCGCTTGCACTCCGTGCTGCTGTTTGTATTGAATTGTTCATGCTCCTGTCCGACATCATTTTGCCCTATACAACCTATATAATCCCCGACAGCTTTTCCATCACTTCCTCAACCGAAAACTGGAGTCCGTTGTATTTGAGTATCTGGTGGTCGATTTTGATATTTTTATGGAGCTTGAGGAGTTTGGCGAACTGGCCGGTGGCGCTGCCTTCGATGCAGATGACGCTTTCGGCGCGGCGGGCGTAGTCGGCCACCGCCGGATGAATCGGCCAGACCTGTCCGCAGTGCAGCATAGCCACATCGACACGGCCCAGGCGGGCAATCGCCTCTTCGACGACCGGCTGAGTGGAGCCCCAGCAGATAACCAGCTTGGCGTAATTCAAGTTGGGCCACAGCGTCGGAGCGATGGCGGCCTGTTCGAGAAGGGCGAATTTTTTAAGCCGCTTATCGACCATCTTCACACGCAGGTCGAGGTCTTCGGTGATATGGCCCTGCTGGTCGTGCTCGTCGCTATCGACAACAACCAGGCCATCGCCATAGGCGGGAATAGCACGGGGAGACAGCCCATTGTCGGTCAGGGCGTACCGCTGGTATTCGCGGAAGGACTTGATGAACTGCGGGCTGGTTTTGCAGCCGGACACGTCAAATCGTTCAACAGTATAATAGGTATCGACCAGGTACTGGTCGCTAAGCACAAAGATCGGCGACTGGGTCTTGTCGGCCATATCGAAGGCCTGACGCATCAGCGAAAAGGCCTCCTCGACACTGCCGGGGGCAAGAATCGCACGGGGGAAATCGCCGTGGCCGGCGTAGAGGGCCAGCTCGAGATCCCCCTGCTCGGTGCGGGTGGGCAGGCCGGTCGCAGGCCCGGGACGCTGGGCGATATGAACGACCAGCGGGCTTTCGATCATCCCGGCGAGGCTGAGGCCTTCGGTCATCAGGGCAAATCCTCCGCCTGCGGTACTGGCGACAGCTCGAGCCCCGGCATACCAGGCGCCGATGGCCATATTCATGCCGGCGATCTCATCCTCGGCCTGTTCAACGACGACGCCGAAGGTGTCGGCATGTTTGGCCAGAAATTGCAGCAGCCCCGTCGAGGGCGACATCGGATAGGCGCCGATGAAATTGCATCCGCCGGCAACAGCCCCCAGGCCGAGGGCTTCGACCCCGCTGACCAGCATGCGGCTTTTCGCGGCATAGTCGGGACGCAGGGGAAATTGCAGATGCTTTTCGGCGGCGATGCGTTTGCCGTGCTCAAAACCCGCCCGCGCGGCGGCCAGGTTGCCCGAGACAATCGCCTCGTCTTTGCCGGCAAAGCGTTTGGCAATAAAATCGCTCAGCACCGACAACTCGATCTCAAACAGGGCCGCAAGCACCCCGACGGCAACAACGCTCGAATAAATCTTGTTGCCAAGGCCTGTGGCAATCTGGGTAAAGGGGATGTCAATTAAGTTCAATTGGCCAAAATCAGCCCGGTCCTCGAAGATTTCCTTTTCGGCGAGAATCAGGGTGTCGGGGGACAGCCGCTTTTCGACGTGCCGGATGCCGCCTTTATTGAGGGGTATCAGGATGTCGATGCGGTCCACGCAGGCCCGGACGGGCTTGGCACCGACCCGAATCAACGTCGAATTCATGCCGCCGCGGACGCGCGACATGTATTCCTTGGTTGCGAAAATGTGAAAGCCGGCCAGCTTGAAGACCTGCATCAAAAGCTGTTCGACCGTCTGGACACCCATGCCGGCCTGGCCGGTCAGGACTATCGAATAATCGTTTCCTCGCGCCACGCTGCCCTCCGAAAATGGATATGGGTTAGAGATGGTTTAATAATCTTCCATGTGGAAGAATTCTGCGTTTTCGAGCCAATGCTGGGGTCGGGAGACAAAATCCACGATATTCTCGAGCAGATAATAGTGTTTTTTCTCCTCGCCGGCCAACTGCAGAAATAATTGCTTCTGCCCCTGCTCGGTAACCTGGTCGGCCCGATCCAGATAAAAATCCTCACTCTGCTTTTCGAGCTTCATCGCCTGTCGGTACAGGGCAATGTCATCCGTTGCGGTTTCAAATGCATCCCCGAATTCACGAATGCGCTGGAAGATGTTTCTTGCTCGCCCAACCACGTCGGTGTCGGACATCGCATGGGAGCCTCCCTGCATGGCTTTGATGGCTTTGTAATGTTTGACCTCCTCATCGGCCAGCATTTCGAGGATATTGGCAACTCCTTTATGGGTCGTTTTCTGGGCAAGCTCCCGATAAAAGGTTTCGCCGTCTTGTTCCATCTTCATCGCAAAGGCAAAGATATCCATAGCGTTCCCTTTCTATTGAAGTTTCGAATAGTCGATGGGGTCATCATAGCTGAAAAACAGGGCCAATTCAACGGGTTTTTATTTTCATAACAAGAATTCCGGACCCGCCCTGTCGAAAGTCCACTGTTCAGAAAAAGACATACAGGATTGTAATTGCTAAGAAAGTCTGGTATTGTGTGCGATTATGATTTGGAATAGAAGTCAGGGATGAAAACAACGTCACAAACAAATGAAAAACCAGCCTTTGTGCTGTGGTTTACCGGGCTTTCGGGCGCGGGCAAAAGTACTTTGGCCGACAGGGTTTACGAGCGACTGACTCAGTCTGGACGACGCATCGAACGCCTGGACGGAGACAGTCTGCGTGCGGCATTCCCGGCCACGGGTTTTTCACGCAAAGACCGCGATGAACACATCAAGCGGGTCGGATACATGGCCAGCCGGCTGGAACACCATGGGGTCATCGTGGTGGCATCTTTTATCTCACCGTATCGGGAGGCTCGGGACTTTGTCCGCGGACTCTGCCGGAACTTCGTGGAAGTCTATGTGGATGCATCGCTGGAAACCTGCCGGAAACGAGATGTCAAAGGACTCTACAAAAAAGCCATGGCCGGGCAGATTCAATCGTTTACCGGGCTGGATGACCCGTATGAAGAGCCGCAGCATCCTGAAATAGTCGTCAAAACCGACCAGCAGAGCATCGACCAGTCGGAAAAGACGATTCTGGATTATATACAACGCTATTTATAAAGGCGATTATGGATCATCTGGATCAACTGGAATATCAGAGCGTTCATATCCTTCGCGAGGCGTATGCGAACTTCAAGAGCCTTTGTATGCTGTGGTCCATCGGCAAGGACAGCACAGTGCTGTTGTGGCTGGCGCGAAAGGCCTTTCTGGGACATGTGCCGTTTCCGCTGGTGCATATCGATACCCATTATAAAATCCCGGAGATGATTACTTACCGCGACCGGCTGACGCGCCAATGGAAGCTGGACATGGTTTATGGGGTCAATGCGCAGGCCCTGGCCGACAAGAAAACCTTTCCCGACGGCAACGCCGACCGGTTGACCTGCTGTCGGCTGCTCAAGACCGAGGCCCTGAAGCATACCCTGGCCGGCGACTGGCCGCGATACCGGTTCAATCACACGGCGGACCAGTACGAAGTGGACAGCAACACCGAACCCTTTACCGGCGTCATTGTCGGGCTACGGGCCGATGAAGAAGGCAGCCGCAGCAAGGAACGCTATTTTTCAGCTCGCGATACCAACAGCGACTGGGATATCGCCGATCAGCCCCCGGAGTTCTGGAATCAGTATAAGACGGATTTCGCTCCTGGAACGCATGTACGGGTTCACCCGCTGCTGGACTGGACGGAATTGAACATCTGGGAATACATCGAGCGGGAAAAGATCCCGACGGTGTCGCTGTATTACGACCAGGGCGACGGCAAGCGGTATCGGTCGCTGGGGTGCTGGCCGTGCACGTTTCCCATCCAGTCACAGGCGAAAAACCCCAAAGAAATCATCGAAGAACTTCGCAGTGGCCATTTGAAAAATATTGCCGAACGCAGCGGGCGCGCCCAGGATGCCGAAGACGGCGGCGGGCTGGAAACGCTGCGTCGCGAAGGATATATGTAAGCCTTTACATTCTTACAAAAGATAAGCTATGGATAACCAGGTACTAACAGAGCGGCTCAATATTGTGATTGTCGGGCATGTCGATCACGGCAAGAGTACCGTCGTCGGCAGACTGCTGGCCGATACGGATTCGCTGCCGCAGGGCAAGCTGCAGCAGATTCAGGAGATGTGCCGGCGCAACAGCAAGCCGTTCGAATACGCCTTTCTGCTGGATGCACTGAAAGACGAGCGTTCGCAGGGCATCACCATTGACGCGGCCCGCATCTTTTTCAAGACCGCAAAACGATACTATATTATTATCGATGCCCCGGGACATATCGAGTTTTTGAGGAATATGGTGACGGGGGCTTCACATGCAGAGGCAGCACTTCTGGTGATTGACGCCGAAGAAGGCATACAGGAAAATTCGCGGCGGCATGGGTATTTGCTGTCGCTTCTGGGGATCCGTCAGCTTGTGGTGCTGGTCAACAAGATGGACCTGGTCGGCTACAACAAGGAAACATTCGATAAGATTACAACTGAATACGGCAAGTTTCTCGGCCAGACAGGTCTGACCGGAACATTTATCCCCATCAGCGGCATGCAGGGCGACAATATCGCGGCCCGCAGCGACACGATGCCGTGGTACACAGGCAAGACCGTACTGGAAACGCTGGACTCGTTTGTCAAGGAACCCGCCCCGCTGCATAAGCCGTTCCGGATGCCGGTGCAGGATGTATATAAATTTACCGCCGCCGGCGACAAGCGGCGGATTGTGGCCGGGACGGTCGATAGCGGTGATGTCCGGGTGGGTGATGAACTCATCTTTTATCCCTCCGGCAAAAGCAGCATCGTCAAGACACTGGAACAGTTTAACGCCGAAATCCCGCAGCAGTTCGAGGCGGCCACAGCGGCGGCACTAACGCTCGAAACCCAGATTTATATCGCCCGTGGGCAGATTGCCGCCAAGGTCGGCCAGCCCGCCCCGCAGGTCAGCTCTCGCATGCAGGTCAGTTTGTTCTGGATGGGCAAAAAGCCCCTAGTCAAGAATAAAGAATATATCCTGAAAATCGGGACCGCCCGCCAGCCGATGGTCGTCGAAGAGATTCTCAGCACCATTGACGCGGCCGAGATGGCAACCGGACAATCCAACGAACAGGTCAAATATCACAATGTGGCCGACTGCATCCTGCGGACAGCCCGGGCGATTGCCTTTGACCCGACGGACGTCATCGAGGCAACAGGGCGATTTGTCATTGTCGATGACTATGAAATTCGCGGCGGGGGCATTGTCCGCAAGGCCCTGACGGATGCCCAGGAAAATCTGCGTGATTACGTCATGCGGCGCAATCAGAAATGGGCTTTAAGTGAGATTTCACGCGACCAGCGGCAGCAGTCCTATCGACAGCGGCCCTCGCTGATTATCATTACCGGCAGACAAAATACCGGCAAAAAAACGCTGGCCCGGGCGGTCGAACAGAAATTGTTCAGCGAAGGGCGGTTTGTGTTCTTCATGGGCATCGCCAACGTGCTCTATGGTGTGGATGCCGACATTAAAAAACCGGGCACCGACCAGCCGCATCGACCTGAGCATTTACGACGTCTGGGCGAAGTGGCCAACCTGATGCTCGAAAGCGGCCTGATTCTGGTGGTTACGGCCATCGGCCTGACCCAGGAAGACCTGCGCATCATTCAGAACACCGTCGATAGCGACCTGATTGAAGTCATCTGGCTGGGCGAAGAACCGACGGACATCGAGACATCGTTAGTACTCAGCCGCGGTGAAGCCGCCGAGACCAACGTCAACAAGGTCCATTCTTTCCTGAAACAGAAGGGAATCCTGATATAATGGATCGCCTGGAAAAAGATTTGATACGGATCCAGCAGGCCCTTGCCGAAGCCGCCAAGTCCGTCTCGGCCTTTACGCCGGGACGCATCGCGGCGGAAAAAAAGGCCGGCGGAGACCCCGTCACAGCGGCGGATTTGGCCGTGGACAATGTCCTCAAGGAAATGCTGCTGGGGCCGGACGAGGGATGGCTTTCCGAAGAAACGGTGGACAATCCGGATCGATTAGATAAAAAACGGGTATGGATTGTGGACCCGATTGACGGCACGCGGGAATTCGTCGAAGGGATTCCGGAGTGGTGCATTTCGGTGGGATTGGTCGTGAAAGGCCAGCCGGTCGCGGGAGGGATTTTAAATCCGGCGGCGGGCCAGCTTTTTCTGGGGACTATTCATAGTGGCGTGACCCTGAACGGCACCCCCGCCCGAGCCACTGATAAAACAACACTGGCAGGCGCCAGGGTGCTGGCCAGCCGCAGCGAGATACGCAAAGGTCTGTGGAAGCCGCTGGAATCGGCACCGTTTGAGATTGTCCCCTGCGGCTCGATTGCCTATAAACTGGCCCAGGTGGCAGCGGGTCTGGCGGATGCAACCATCAGTCTGGCCCCCAAAAATGAATGGGATGTCGCGGCTGGTGCGGCGCTGGTCGCCGCAGGCGGCGGCAGAACAGAAATTAAAAACGACCCTCATAGAACCTTTAACCGGCCCAATACGTTAATGGATGGATTCACTGCATGCGGACAAACACTGTGGAATATATTGAACCCATTGCTTTAACCGTATTTGAAAATGGCATAGGAACTGGAACCGCTCGAAAGGGCATGGAAATAGTACATTGATTTTCCATAAACAGAGATAAACAATCATGCTCAAGCGACACTTTGCCATTGTTAATTTTATACGCATTTGTCTCGATGCAGTCGCCGTCGCGACAATATGGAATTTCTGCTATTTTCTCCGCTTTCACTGCGGGCTTTTTTCCTACACCGACATCCCCCGCTATACCACGCATCTGACCCTGACGGTCCCGGTTGTATTCATCATCTGCATAAGCAGATACTGGTTTGGGATTTACAAATCCATCCGCATCCAGACCCTCGGAACGCAAATTCAAAAGCAGCTCGGCTCAATCGTACTGGGCTATATCCTGATAATCGCGTTTCTGTATTATATCGAAAAAGCCCCTTACACCCGGGTTCTGCTGTTTTTGTTTTTCTTCCTGCTGCTGGCCGGCCTGCTGAGCTGCCATTTCCTGCTGGTCAAAACGCTGCGATATATGCGCGCCAGAGGATACAACCAGCGGCACTATGCCATTATCGGCACCGGCAAAAATGCCCTGCGGCTGTTCAGAGATATCCGCCGATGCAGCTACTGGGGACTGACCTGTGCCTTTTTTCTGGATGACAACCCCCGCCTTGACGGAAAAACCATTCAGGGCATCCCCATTTACGGATACATCGAGCAATTGCCGGACATCCTGAAGGCCAATCAAATCGACGAGATATACCTGGCCAAACAAAGTTCCCCGGCGACATTCTCAATTCTGGAAAAACTGCAATACTCCGGTATCACCGTTCGCATCCTGCCCGACTGGGGCGGACTGACAGCCCTGAGTCGTCCCTCGACATTGACGGTGGGGTCCAGCGTCTTATTCACCGCATCCGAGCCGCCGTTGTCCGGAGTTCATATCCTCATCAAAGACCTGTTCGACCGGATCGTTGCTCTCCTGCTGATCATTCTGCTTTCAATCCCAATGTTGATCATTGCGGCACTGATTAAGGTAACCAGCAGCGGACCCGTGTTTTATAAGCACCAGCGCATCGGCATGAACCAGAAAGCATTTCATATCATCAAATTCAGAACTATGCGGAACGGCACCGAGGAACAGGCCTCATGGACGGTCCAGGACGACCCGCGACGCACACGACTGGGGGCGTTTCTGCGTTCGACCAGCCTCGATGAACTGCCTCAGCTTTTTAATGTGCTCAAGGGCGACATGAGCCTCGTCGGCCCGCGGCCTGAACAGCCGGAGTACGTGGAGAAATTTTCCGAAGAATACAAAAAATACATGCTGCGGCATAAAGTCAAATCCGGGATGACCGGCTGGGCCCAGATTCATGGATACCGCGGCAACACCTCCATCAGAAAACGGGTTCAGTACGACCTGTACTATATCCAGAACTGGTCGCTCGGACTGGACCTGGTCATCCTGCTGCGAACGCTGTTCCATTTGTTCAAGGACCCCAATGCCTATTAAACCGAATCACCGGCTTTTTCTGCTTTTTATCCTGGTCGCCGTGCTGCTGGGCATCTTCAAATCGGCAACGTTCCGGTGCATTTCCAATGACTCAGTCACGTTTCTTGAATTCACCGATCAGTTGCATACGGCCCCGGGAGAGGCCATTCGGGCTTATGATCAGCATCCGGGGTATCCGACATTGGTATGGTTTGTCCAGAAAGGCATGGGACTCTGGACGGACAACCTTACCCTCGAGCAGAAAATCCTGTCCGGCCAATTGGTCACCGGAGTCTGTAAAATCATCACGCTGGCGGTCTTATATCTCCTGTTTGGCCGATTTGGCCCGCCTAAAACAGCACTTCTGCATGTATTCCTTATCCTGCTGATCCCTGTATATGCCGAAAACGGAGGCGACGCCCTGAGCGACTGGCCATGCCTGATGTTCACGGCAACCGCCTTATTGCTGTATCTGGATGGAATCCGCACAGATAAAACGCGGTGCTTCATCTTGTCCGGGATTGCCAGCGGATTGGCCTACCTGATTCGGCCCGAAGGCGCCTTCGTCGTCATTGTGGCCGGAATTTATTTTGCGTTGATCCCGCTGCGAAAATCCCAACAGCGGATTCCTGCATTGAAGTGCCTGCTGATGATGGGACTGACGGCTGCCCTGTTTGCGGCCCCCTATATGGCCTATAAAGGCTCGCTGCTTCCCAAAAAAATCCTCAACAGCAACCGGAATAAAACCGTTCAGGCCCAGCCAACACCCCCCGCATCCGAGGCAATAAAAACAGACGATGCCTTGGGGCAGCCTGTCCGGTGCGGTTTCATGCCGGATATCTTCAAAGCACCGCTGCGTTTTATCGATAAATTAGCCAATGTCATCTACCTGCTGATTGTCCCCATTGCCATAGCAATCTTTTTCAAGCTCAGGCGATTCTCCAGATTGGAGGTGAACGACCAGGTACTGACCATCTTTCTGGTCGTCTGGTTTGGCCTGTTGATGTGGCTGTATTGCTACGCCGGGTATATCAGCCATCGCCATATCATGCCGTTTGTTCTCTTTTCGATGGCCTGGTGCGGCAAGGGCATGGCCCTTTTCGCAAGACGGTGCGGCTCAACCGTGGACAAACGCCGCAGGTTTGCCTCGGCGTTCATCATCGTCGCGATTGTTATTTTTATCCCCAAACTGTTTCGCCCCGCCCATGCCGACAAGGCCCATTATACAGCGCTCGGGATATGGCTGAACAAAAACATCCCGCAGGATGCAAGACTTGGCGTATTCGACAATCGCATTGGATTTTATGCCCAGAGAGCATACAAAATCCGTCGTCGCCCCATCGAGGCGGATTATTTTATCGTGCGAAAAAATTCTGAGGATGCAGTCTTTCTTCCCAAAAACGCCCCAATACTGCAAACGGGAATGGAATCTGTGGATCAGGCGATTGACATCTACCAGCTTACTGCCAGGCGTCCCACACCGACTCGATAAATTGAAGCATCTGGCTCTGATAGCGTTCCGTATTAAACCGCTGGGCATTGCGACGACAGTGTTCCGGCAAAAACCGGCCTTCAACCTGTTCAAATCGTTCAACGGCATGTAACAGCGATTGCGGAGAAGGATCTTCGTACAGAATTCCTGTCGCACAGTGACTGTCGGCTGAATCGATCCCGATAACCGTTTCCAACGCCCCCCCTGCCCCATAGGCAATCACAGGTTTGCCGCAGGCCTGAGCCTCCAGCGGGACAATCCCGAAATCCTCCTGCCCCGGAAAGATCAGCGCCCTGCAATTGCCCAAAAGCTGCTCGACCATCGCATCATCCGGGTTGTCAACAAATTCGATATTCGGCAGGCGGCATCTTTTTAACCGCTCGGATTCAGGCCCCCGCCCGGCAATGACCAGTTTTCGTTTGGACCCGCTGAATGCCTGGATGGCGACATCAACACGCTTATAGGGAACCCATGCCGACAGGACTAAATAATACCCGTCGGAGGTAGTAGACATCTGAAATCGGTTGACATCCACCGGCGGATAAATGACTTGTGAATCCTGATTGTAACAGCGTTTGATCCGCTGCTGAATGTGATTGCTGTTGGCAATATAATAATTCACTCGCCCGGCCGAGGCGATATCCCACGGTTTCAACCGCGCCAGCATCTGCGAGACAATTCGCTTTTTAATAAATCCCATATTCGCGGTATAGTGGCTCTGCATATCCCACACATACCGCGCCGGCGTGTGGCAATAACAGATATGCGGAATCCGGGAGCTGGTTTGAACCCCCTTGGCCACGCAATGGCTGAAACTGATAACAACATCGTAAGGATTGAAATTAAAGGATTCAACAGCCTTTGGAAACAACGGCAGATAATGTCGAAATGTTCTCTCGTTCCCAGGCAGTCTCTGAATAAAGCTGGTCCGTACGGCATGACCATCAAAGGCCCCGCTGAAATGCTGAGGATAATAGACCAGCGTAAAAATATCCGCCCCCGGGAAGACCTCGCAGATGGCCTTCAGGCATTTTTCCCCACCCCGCATCCCCGTCAGCCAGTCACAGACCAGGGCGATCTTTGTACCCGCAAGCGTCTTAGCGGGCCGGCACTCCATTGAACTCAACTTTAACATAGGGCGATATCATACCACCAAATGTCCGGCTATACAATCAGCAATGTAATGATATTTCGTAACCATCCTGATTTAAAGAGCTTATGACGAAACAGAACACGCCGCCGCTCAATCCAGCCCAGCTCATCCAGCCGGGCAAAATCTTTAAGTATTTTTCGACTTTGTAAATCCATTATCCCCCCATAACACTGCTCAAATGCCTTCGCCTGCCTGACATTCTGATAAAACCGCTGTCGCGCGACACCCGGGCCGGCAAGAGTTCTTTTGATAAGGTAATCTATGCCGTATCGCGTTGCACCATAGAAATTCCGGGCATGCTGTCGATATTTCATAGTGGTTTCAGGAAGATAAACAATCCTGCCCGTTGCTGCCGCCAGCAGGGACAGCCAATGGTCATGCATCACCGCCTCCGAAGGAATCCGCCCGCAGTACTCGGCCAGCTTCCGGTTGATCATCATGGTGCAGCCGCAGGGGATATTCTGGACCAGCAGATGCCGCAGCAGGATACGGCCCGGATTCAGATGCTGATAGGCAAAATAGGACGCATCAAGCACCGACAGACGTTCATCCACAACCTGCATATCCGTAAACACCAGCACAGGCATGTCGGGGCCATATTGCCGCTCGGCGGCCTGCATCGCTGAAAATGTCTTGCTGATTTTATTGGAAAACCACACGTCATCATGGTCACAGAACATGATATAGGGTGATGTGCTGGCAGACAGAAGTGCGGAAAAATTCTCACAGGCCGGGGTTTGTCCCTGCGAAGGCACAATCCCGATTTTATCCGGATAACGACGCTGCCAGGACTGGATGATGTCCACCGTCGTGTCCTCGGACCCCCCATCCCGAATCAACAGCCGCCAGTCCTGATTGTCCTGCCGCAGTATGGAATCCAGCGTCTCATGGATGAATCGGGCGGAATTATATGTCGCCAGCAGGATATCAATCATGTTATGGCTTACCCATATCCACAATACGATTCCACGATATCGCCTGACCGTCAGCCCAGGGCTTTTGATAGCCCGGCTTGTAAAATGCCGCCCAGGTCTGTCGGGGATGCCGCCAGTCAATCACCTCAAAACCCAGCCCGCCCTCTGCAGCCAGCTTCTCCATCGTTGCCGGGGTATATTTGACACAGTCTGGATAAACCCATCCCTGGCCGTCAAAATCAGCCTCCCCGCGGATGAACGTGGCAAACAGAACCCCATCGTCAGCCAGATGGCGGGAGGTTTGATTCAACCATTGGCGGATAATCTCGCGGGAACAATGACTGAAGATGGATTGGGCAATCGCATAATCGATATGCAGCGGTTTTGTGAAGTCGTTCAGACTGTCACGATATGAAAACTCCGGCTTTTTCAGCCGTATCATATCCTGTCCCACCTCATTCAGGATTCCATCGCGTACCAGCCACTGATTCGGCTCAATACCGATATAATTGCCCGGATTCAGATACGGAATCAGCAGCCTGCCGATCCGCAGAGAGCCGCAGCCGATATCCAGAACCCGGTGATTCTGCCGCAGGCCGACACAGGTCAGCAGATTAAAGACCATCGCACTGACCAGGTCATAATCTCCCGGCGGCCCCACATACGCACGATAATGATTGGCCCCGGGCTTAAGTCCCTCGCCGGTGCCGGTCGTCAACGGTTTTTGACGGAACAGGTTCAGCATATCGTACCTTATCGTTTATATATCCGCTGGATTAATTTTCGACAGTCGATGACCGCCAGAAAACACTTGTCTGCCGGAATGCCGGGGTGCCACGCCATGCTGGCGAATACGCGAAAGGATGCCATCTTGAACCCCTTGAACAGGCTTTCATCGAGTGTGTTGACATGCGAGGGGATGCGATTGATCTCCTTATACGGCGCCAGAACAAATGCAAACCCCCGGCAGACCCGAACCAGATGCTCACAGAATTTTCGCGGTTCTCGAACATGCTCGATGACGGCATTGCAGAAAACAAAATCCCATTGCTTATCTGGCAGGTCGAACAAGTCCGCCACCATATAATTAATCTTGGGATACATCGTCTTGACCCATCGCTGACGCACCGGGGTGTTATCCACGGCATCCACATGAATCTTCGAATAAATATAATGATCCGAATGGAGCAGCGTAATAATATTGCTTCCGGCACCGGAGCCGGCACCGACATCCAGCATCTTCAATTCATCCTTGCGAAGGTAATACTGCTTTAATATCGCATGAAACTCGGGAATGCAGTCGATCATAAACTGAGCCGACTGGGCACCCCAGCCGTATTCAAAATCCAGACGCGGCAGCTTGTTTCGCGGATTGGGATCAAACACCGCATCCTTGAGCGTATCGACCAGCCCCTGCCACGCCGCTGCCACGTCATTAAACTCCGCATCCTTTAATTGAGGAAGCTTCCGGACAAGCTCCTGAAGCTCAGTCATTTTCTCAATTAACGCCTCTTTGGTTGTTTTTGGCTCCACCGTTCTGTTCTCCATCGTTCATGTCCACCGACTACAAGCCGCTTATTTGAAAACCCGTCTGATTTTCCTGAACCACACCGTATGCCGCCACGATCCGGACGTATACACATCATACAGCTCCGAACGATAGCGGGCGATCTCCTGCAGTTTTTGTTCCATCTCATGCCGGGTATCGTCAAGTAACTTTGTTTTGCTCTCAATCTCAGCGCTTAGTCCGGCTATGGCCTTTTCCCTTTGTCCGAGTTCATCCCCAAGCCCCTGAATGCGTGACATAGCCTGCTCTTTTTCCTGCAAGACATCATGAAGCTGCCGGCCAAGCCCGTCCGCCTGGGCCTGAATATCGTCCCGGATCGCATTAAGCCGGCCCACCTGGTCGCGGTATTGCTCGATATCGCGTTCGGCCAGTTCTATCCGGCCCAGCGCCTCCTCCAGCGCCTTTGTCTTCGATTGAAGTGCAGCTTCCAGTTCCGCAGCCGCCTTGTCCTTGTGCGCAATCTGTTTTCGAGCCTCGGCAAGTGCCTTATGCGTATCGTCAAACTCCGCTTTCAACCGCAGCGTATTCTTCTGCTGCCATTGCAGGGTGCTCTGGGCCGCAACAAGATCCTGCGTCGTCTTGTCAATTGCCGCCTTCAGCTCAACTGCCGCTTTTTCCTTTTGAGCAATCTCCGCCTCAAGCCAGTGAATTCGGGTTGTCCCCGATTCAATCTGCTGCTTTGCCTCAGTCAGTTCCTGTCCGGCCCCAGCAAGCTGTGCCCGCAGTTCATCGCGCAACGCATTACCCTGTGACAATTCCCTGCGGCAGTCCGCTATCGTCTGCTCCATCCCGGCAATAATTCGCCTTGATTCCGCAAGCAACTGCTCCATCTCGGCCGCAATTGCCCTTGATTCCGAAATCGCCTGTTCCAATCCGGCCGCATTTGCCTGTGATTCTGCAAGTGCCTTTGTCTTCTCCTGAATCAGGGCCTCAAGCTCAGCGTTGCGATGCTCTTTTTGAGCGTTATTTTGTTCAAGAGACT
>CAZKAI010000033.1:0-21357 GCA_964550565.1 uncultured Pirellulales bacterium | reverse complement strand
GCCTCAAGCTCAGCGTTGCGATGCTCTTTTTGAGCGTTATTTTGTTCAAGAGACTGAATCCGAGCCTGTACAGCGTCATGCTGCTTTCTGATCTGTTCTGTCTGCAGACCCGCCGCTGCAAGCTCTTCCCGTTTTTCCTGCAAGCGCGATTTGAGTGTATCGACATATCCGTACATCGGCATCACCCAGCTTCGCAGAAGCTGCGCATCCGGCAAATCCTTCAGCACATCAGGCACATCCGACACAATCATCTGTCTGCCGCAGCTATAGGCCTTTAATCGCTCATACAGCGTAAAAACATACCCATAGCGTCCCTGAAACATCGCCATCGCAGCCGGATTCATATTATGCCGTTTCAGTTCCTTTTCCAGAAATTGCCTGCCGTATGCTTCAAGTTTATCGGGCAGCACCGGCCTGTCCAGAATCTGCCCAATACGCCCTAAAACCGTATCCGGCTCCGCCAACAAATCATCAAAACCGACTATCCAGTTCCGGTCATCCTGCAAATCCCTCAGCAGGCGGTCATTATACCAGTACCACAGGTTGAGCGTATAATCCACATCCTTGCCCGCCAGATGAAAATCCGGAAACGCATGATGGCGGGTCTGCTGCGACAGCGCCACCTCCAGCGGATGACGCAGGGCAATCACACGATAGACCTCCGCCCCCAGGTCTCCCAGCACATCCTCCCAGAACGGCAGCAGCACAGAAAACCGCGGATCTTTCATCCCCCACACAGGGCATCCCCCGAACCGGGCATTCAGCAGCGTCATCGCCTCTCTGCGATAGGTCTGATACTCCGGCGATTCCCGATCCAGCGTCAGACAGGCCCCGATGTGTTCCCACGACGCCCCGCAGCCGCTCAAAATCCGATCATTAAGCTGCACCACATCCGAATTCTCAAAAAAGCCTTTGGGATTATCCCGGCCTGCATGATTGGTCTCGATTGCCAGCGGAATGTCCAGCGCATAATGAATGCCCGCCATCAGGGCTGAGGTTCCCGACCGATGCATCCCCAAAACCAGCACCACCTTACGCTGCCCGGCGTTGTTCATTGCAGTTTCTCCTTCTTGACCCGGCCCGAGGGCTGTTTGGCCCTGCCCTGGTGCACCAGCAGAATCCAGGCATAATAGAGGTATCCCCGCCATCGCCGCATCATCCGCATCACAGGACGCTCGGCCGCGGCCGCCTGCGGCGACTCTGTCTGTGCAGCCAAACCGGGTGATGAAGTGTCCAAAGCCGCAGAGGAACACCCCGCACGCATCGACTCAAAATCCGTCAGCAGTTCCAGAGACTGTCTCTTTTCACCGCTCAGGTTCGGCAGCAAGCTGGAAATGGCCCCATCAATCATCCGATATAAATCCGGATCAACCCCTCGAATAAAGGCAATGATTGCATGGGCCGCCTCCGGCGTTAATCCGGAATAAGGCACATACGCATCCTGCGGATCGGGCAGAGCATCATAAAACAGACGGCCATCCTCCCGCCCCATATAAAGCCGCGCCACCGTTTCATTAATCCGGACGTATTTTTCAATGACACTCAGACGCTCCCGGGGCGACAACATGCCGTGTTTATCGGATTGCACTTCAGATTCCTGCCCGAGAGTCGTCGAATATTTCAGCAGCGCCCCCACCAGCCTGTCGCGCACATCCCCGCCCAGGCCCAGACCGTGCACAATATGCATAAAAGTCATGGCATCACGTGATAATCGCGGATTAATGTCCTTTTTCGGGAGCTGATAGTCCCCCGTCAATTCCAGCCCCAGCACATGATGCAGAAAATCACCAAACAGGCTCTGCCCGTAAAATTGCTGTTTTTCGTACGGCCGCACCACAATCGCCTCCCGGCCGAATTGCTTTTCCCAGCGGCCCAGCACCAGCTCATAATTCATGGCATGTTCGACCTTGGGCAGATAGTACAGCACATTCTGAAACGGCTCACCCGTCACTTTGATATGCTGATTATACCGGCTCATCAGCAGGTCATCCTGCCGGCGGACATAAGCAACAATTTTCACATCAAAATACTCGCACAGCGAGATGAGCTTATAAGCATGACGCCCATGCCACAGGTATTCACTCGACAACAGCACATCCCCGTCAAGTGCAATCACCTGCTCCAGATAATCCTCCAGCGGCAAAATATCGGTATCCGGCATGAAAAACTGCCGCTCCTTGGGCTCATAGCAGCTTGTCGCCAGCCCATGATGAGCAAACTGGTGAATCCCGATTTCAGGATAAAAAATATGATGAGATCGCAAAAGATGCCGGTTCTGGAAAAAGAACTGCTGCAGGGCCGACGTCCCTGTTTTTCCAGCACCAATATGCAGATAGAGTTTTCGTTTGCTCATGGTGTCGCTTCACCGCCTTGTACGTTTTGTCGCATATCCATATTCACGGTCACAGCCTCGCCGGCGTCCTTTACCTCGGAAGCCCCGACTCGGATTTCACCCGGTCCGATTCCTCACGATATACGTGCCGCTGCCATCGGCCCCACTTTTTCTCGTAAATACGCTTGTTGTCCTCGAATATCCTCTGGCGCTCCTGCCCCAACCGGTCAAATGACGCCGACAGATGATGATGCACAAAACTGTCCTCCACCACCACAATCCGATATCCCGCCAGCCGGACCCGCTTGCAGTAATCATCATCTTCAAAAAAACCCATCCGGAACTGCTCATCCAGTTCGCCGACCTCCTCGATAATTCTGCGGGGAATGGCAACACAGAAAAATGCCACCGTCTCCAGCCACAGGAGCTGCCCGCGATGAGCCTGGATATATTTGAACGACTCGGTTTCCATCTCCCGCATATCACGATAGGCAATATTGATCCGAGCTTCATTCCCGATATTATTGGTGATCGGCCCGGCAAGTCCGATGGTCTTGTCCCGCATCAGCGGCCAGATCAGATTCTGAAGCCACCCCGGAGCAGCATACGTATCATTGTTCAGCAAAACAATATACTCGCCCGTGGCCTTTCGAATGCCGACGTTGTTGCCTGCTGAAAATCCCAGATTCGTCCGATTGCGGATCAGGGCATAATTGGGCCGCCCGGCAATATACTCCGAAACATACTCCGCCGTATCATCCTGCGAGGCATTATCCACGACAATTACTTCATAATTGGGATAATACGTATTCCGCTCGATGCTTTCCAGGCAGTTCCGGGTAAACTCCAGATTATTATAGGCCAGAATCACGATGCTGACCCGCGGCATGGATTGCTCAATCGCCTTCTCAAAGGACTGTGCTCGAACAGCCCAGTCCTGCGTCCGGGCCCAGTCGCGCCGGCGTTCGGCAAGCTTTAAATCCCCGCATTCCTTCATCGCATCCTCGATTTTTTTCAGAAACGCTTCATGGGAATGTCCAATATGAATATGCTCCGTCAGCAAACACAACTCCGGCATCGCCGTCGCCACAACGGGCTTGCCGGCACTGAGATACTCATACACCTTGACCGGATTAGTCGCCTTGGTCAGCTCATTGATTTTAAATGGAATAATCGTGATATCGAAATCATGCAGACGGCCAGCCACCTCCCCATAAGGCACCTCTCCGACCAGCTCGACATTCGGAATCGTCTTGAGCGGCGCGGTGTTGCAGCCCGCCGTCGAACCGACCAGCACAAACTTGTACTGCGGGTAGCGGCCCGCCGCTTTGGCAACAAGCTCCACATCAAACCATTCGGAAATCGCCCCGATATACCCCACCACCTGCTGCTTTCGCCGTGCAGGCCGATGATGCCCAGGTGCCTGCGCAAACTTCTCAAACTCCGTCCCATTGCGAACAATCGTCGTCGGACGCCACCGGCTGACATTCCGATACAGATATTCCGATGTCGTAATCACCGCCTCGGATTCCTGCACCGCCTGCATCTCCACCGAAGACATCTCCGCTGAATCCCCATGAAAGCCCTCATGATGATCCATACAATCGTACACCACCTGGCTTCCCGGAATCGATTTAGCCAGCGGCAGCCAGTACGGCAGATGAATGATCGAAACAGAGCTCTTCGTGCCCATGGCATTCATCAGGGCAAGGATGGACTTGCGATACCCCGCCGTCACGGCCTCCGTCATCGTATCCCGATAGATGTTCTGTTCGCTCCCGTCGGCATAGAGCTTGCACAAAAACACACGCTCCTGAACCTGTTCGATAATTTCAAACGGCTGCCCGTCATCATGCAGTTTCGGAACCGTGGTAAAATAGAACACCCGATACCCGAGCCGGGCCAGATGCATCGCCAGATGCTGCGGCCGCTGAATCCGAAAATGCCAGTCGATAATTGGAAAGATAAAGATATCCGACCGCTGCGCATGGCCCCCGGCGCCGCCAATCGCCGTCGTCCGCCGCGTATAATTTTCATAGATATCCCGGTAGCGAACCTGAAGCCGGCTGGGCTCCTCATGGTTGCCGCGCAGGGTCAGCAGCATAAATCTCAGCCGCCGCATGGACAGCAGCTTGACCGTCGTCAGCGGATGCTTAATCATCATCCCCAGTAGATAAGTAAACAGCGCCCAGCGGTTATTGGCAATGGCCCCGCTCGGATGACTGCCCCCATTGACACCCGCCTCCTCAGACAGCATCCGGCCTTCCTGGCACCCGAACCGGCAATAATGATACAGCGGATTCATCTGCTGCTGCGCCACATCCGGATATCGGTCCAGATACCATCGTGTATCAAAGCGGGCACTCGGATTGCGGCCTTCCCGCCATCCGTACAACGCATAATGACGGACCGGATCCATGCAGTTTCGCGCAACGTCCAGATTGTTCCGCAGATAATACTCGCGGTCAAACAATCCGCTGCGCCGAATCGTCCGGCAAATTCTGTACTCGGTTATCTTTTTTCGTATCAATGACATCAGTTTTCTTTTTGCGACGCTTCATACCGGCTGATGCTCTGATCGACCGGCAGCTCCGGCAAAGATCGCCCGGCCTCAATCTGGATCACCCGGTCGCACAACTCCCTGACTAAGGGCATGGAATGCGACGTAAGAACCACGGTATAATCGCCTTTTATTTTTTCTTTCAGCAGCTTGACGGCCTTTTTCTGGAACCCATAGTCGCCCGTCGCCAGCGCCTCATCAATGAGTATGACATCCGTATTAATATAATAGGCAATGGCAAACCCAAGCCGCAGCCGCATCCCGCTGGAATAGTAGCGAATCGGCTCATCAATGAACTCTCCGACCCCGGCAAGTTCAATAATATCCGACATCCGGCCGAAAATCTGCTTTTTATCACTGCCCAGCAGCAGTCCATTAAGCACAATGTTCTGCCTGCCCGTCAGCCGCGGATCGAAACCCGCCCCGATGGACTGCATCGTCACCGTCACATTCGCCCGCGATATCCGTCCCGCATCCGCCGAAATAATGCCCGCAAGAATCCTTAATAACGTGCTCTTGCCGGCCCCATTCCTGCCGATAATCCCGACCGTCTCCCCCCGATGCACGCGAAACGACACATCACGCAGAGCCCAGAACTTATTGCTCTTCCACGGAAACAGGTGAGCCTTCCGATAGAATAAACCAACCTCATTTAAATCAAAAATCAATTCCTTCATCGCTATCCAGCCCCACCTTATCCGATTTTAGGGAAATGGCGGTTAAAGGTATGAATCAGAAATCCGCCGACAGCCAGACACACAACGCCCGCTATCAAACCCGGCCAGAACGAAGACGCATCCGGCCATTGTCGATACAGCAGAACCGCCCGGAATTGTTCATTAAAGACAGTCAATGGATTCAACAGCATCATCGACCTGACAGGATCAGGCATCTGACGCACATCAAAAAAAACACCCGAAACAAACACCAATAGATGCATAAGCGTATTAAGAATCACCTGGAAATCTGGAAAAAAGGGCGTAATGGCCGCACAAATCATGGACACCCCCGCTGTAAACAGCAGCAGCAGCCCTATCAACACCGGCAGCATCAGATACGGCCACGACGGCACCAGCCCCGACAGCCATACCGCCGCAACAACCAGAAGCAGCGTAATACAGAACTTAATCAGATTCACCGCAACCACCGTCAAAGGAAAGATGCTTTTGTGAACATAGACAAGCTGCATCAACCCCTTGCCGCTGGTAATGCTTGTACTGCTGCGCGTCACAGTGCCCGAAAAAAAACGATAATTCACTACTCCTATAAACAGAAATAACGCAAAATACTCCGTCTGACGGTGAAAAATATATTTAAACGCCACATAATACACCGCCAGACTCATCAAGGGCTCAATAATCCACCATAAATAGCTGATATAAGTCCGGGACCCTTCGCTGCGCAATTCCGACACAGACCGATATAAGATAAGATTGATAAAATTAATTGCCTTTATCATGCTTTATGCAAATCCGCATATCTTTCCATAAATTCTTCTGTAAGCCATGTTTACTGTCCAAAATATTAGTTACAACGTCCCCATGGCTTTCCCAGAAAATATACGTTGCGCATGGAGAAGTCAAATGAATTATCCCCCTAAATATCTACGCTATATATACACAATAAATTGCCTGGTTACTCCGATAGATCGTCCCATGCGATTGATTGAACGATGATCCGGCGCATATCGAGGTCACAGAAATCGATCTTTCTGCAAAATGAATTTTGGGATATCCTGCTTGATATTGTCCTTTTTTTGGTTTATGTTCAGGCCTGAATGTGATACCCGTGCCAGGATTGGGAAACCACAGGACATGTGTTCCCTGTAAGGGAAACGGCAATATAAACCCGACCGAGAGCGTTTCAAACGATGTACGAAAAACCCATGACATCATTAAAAAATCTGGTCAAAAAATTATCTCAGTGGAATACGCTGGAACCCGTGCTTTCCAAAGAGGAATTCAAGACCCTCGTCCAGTTATCCAAAAAAGTCATCTGGTCCAATCCTTACATCCGAAAACAAATTCAAGAACACAAAATCAACATCATCCCGTCCAATTTCTATTCCAACATCCCATCAATTGAAGACATTGAGACGTCTTTCGAATACAAAGAGTCCGGCGCCGAAGTGTACAATCATCATCTGTTCAATAAGGACACAATGAACAGCTTCATCGAGCAGCTATACGGCTATGCGGATGAATTCAATCCCCCGACAGACGGCGACGCAGACAATCCGGCGGATTTCTTCTGGAAAAATCCCGCCTTCTCCTACTCGGATGCCATGATGTACTATTGCATGATTCGCCATTTCAAGCCGGCCCGCATCCTCGAAATCGGCTCCGGCTTTTCAACCCTGGTCGCACAGGCGGCCCTCCGCAAAAACCAGACCGGCAAATTAACCCTGATCGAGCCTTATCCAAAGCCTTTCCTGAAAAAACTGGACACCGTGGATAACCTGATTGAGTCCTTCGTGCAGAATATCCGCGTCAATGATATGCTTGGCCTTGTGGAACAGTCGGATATCTGGTTTATCGACTCCACCCACACCGTCAAAACCGGAAGCGACTGCCTTTACCTCTATCTGAAAATTATGCCGCAGGTCACCAAAGACATCCCGGTCCATTCCCACGACATTCACCTGCCCTTTGGATATCCCCAAAAGCAGATTCTCGAAAAACATATTTACTGGACCGAACAGTATCTGCTATATGCCTATATGCTCGACAACCCGAAAATCGAAGTGCTTTTCAGCAGTGCCTATGCCTATGCCTTCCTGCGAAACACCCTGAATCGGCTCATGAATCAAAAACACGGCAGCGGAGGAGGTTCAATCTGGTACCTGTTAAAAGGCTCCCAGACCCGGCCCTGATTGAATCAAAACAACCATTCCAGGAATAAGGATATGAACGAAGACAAACTCAAAGAACAACTGATTGCACTGGGACCCTGGTTTCATCAGATTGAAATCACGCCGACCCTGCGGACCCGGGACATCGCCCCGTCCCCCGGCCCCCAGCCCAAAGATCACCCGGCCTCACGATGGAACATCCTGAAAAATTATATCCCGGACAATCTGGCCGGAAAACGCGTCCTCGACCTGGGATGTGCCGACGGATTCTTCTCGATTGAAATGGCAAGGCGCGGCGCACAGGTGGTCGCCATTGATGCCGCTCCCAAAATGATTGCTCGATTGAACTGGGCGGCCCAGACCCTCGGATTGCGGAATATCCTGGCTAAAGTAGGAACGGTGGAAGATCTGAATAATCGCGAAAGATATGACTTCGTGCTGTTTATTGCTGTTTTATATCACCTGAAAAATCCGCTGCTGGGACTGGAAAAAGTCGCCTCTGTCACCGATACCGTCTATCTCGAAACCGCAATCCACGACGGCAAAGAACCCTACATGTATTTCAAACCGCCCCAGCCGGGCGTGCACCAGATTCCCAAATGGTTCCCCACCAAAAGCTGCGTCGTGGATATGCTGAAATTTACAGGCTTTAATCACGTCCAGGCACTGCCAGACCCGATGGAATCCCGCGCCATCTATATGGCGGCCCGACAATAACGCCGGCCGGGCCCGTTACTTGACGATTTGTTTCAACTGATTGATCTCAGTCGTCGTCAGGGCGTAATTGTACATCCGGATTTCATCCAGCGAACCGCTGAAAAACCGCAGAGGACTGGCATCGGTACCGAACATCATCGCCGAGGTATTGGACAAATCGCCTGCGAAGATACCAGTCTTGTTCTGGGCAACGCCATCCACGTACAGGGTAAGCTGACCGGACGAACGCACCGCGGTAATATGATGGAACTGACCGTCATTCAGAGCACTGTTCGAGCAGGCAAAATTCGCAGCACCGCCAGCCATGAAGTACAGCTTGTTGTTGCTGGCAACATAGATACCGTAAAAAGCGCCATTGGTCGCCATCAGGCCCTTGCTCAGCACGGTATTCCAGAAGCTGGAATTATTAAACTGGTCCAGCTTGAAGGCAAACGAGATCGAGAAATCGCTGGTTCCCACATCGAGGCTGTCGCTATCGGCCACCGAAACACACTGACTGCCGGTGAACCTGAAACCGCCATCCACACAGCCATCAGCATGCAGGGACGAAGTCATAGCCGTCGAGGTGCCTTTCAGAGAGGTATTGATTTCATTCTCAACAGCCGTCGTAGCATTGTTGTCATCCAGTTTCCAGTAGTTAACCAGACCAGATGCCGTGCCAATCGCCTGCTTGGCCAGATCACTGATCTGTGCCGCCTGCAGAACATAATTATACAGGCGAACATCGTCCAGCACGCCGCAGAAATACCGCGTGGGACTCGAATCGGTGCCAAACATCAGCGACGAAGCATTGGACACAGTACCGGTAAACACACCGGTCTTGTACTGTGCAATACCATCCACATACAGGACAAGCTGCCCGGCCGAACGAACCGCGGTGATATGATGGAACTGACCGTCATTCAGCGAATTGTTCGAGCAGGCAAAATTTCCCGCACCGCCGGCCATGAAATACAGCTTGCTATTGCTGGCAACATATATGCCGTAAAAGGCCCCATTGGCAACCATCAGCCCCTTGCTCAGCACGGCATTCCAGAAGCTGGCATCGTTGAAGCGGTCCAGCTTAAAGCCGAACGAAATCGAAAAATCACCGGTCCCCATATCCAGCCCGTCGTTGTCGGCAATCGTCACGCTCTGGGTGCCGTCAAATGCAAATCCCCCGTCGATGCAGCCTTCGGTATGCAGCGACGACGTGGCAACAGTCGCCACACCGGATGCGCCATTGGTACCAAAATCCTCCACCGCATTCGAACCCCAGTTTTCGTCCAGTTTCCAGTAACCAGCCAGACCGGGAACCTGGGCAAAATCGATTCCGGTCTTATAGCTGAAAGTCAGGGTTTGAGGAGCGGATACGGTCGTGTAAGATTGAAGAGTTAAGACTAAATAAATATTCTGAAATGCAAAGGACTGGCCGTCGTATTCCTTATCCAGTCCGATACCGAACCCCTTGCCGTTTCCGGCATACTCCATCAGCTCCAGAATCGAAGATGAAAGCTGAACTGTCGAAGAGTTTGCCAGCCGCAGGGTACAGGGATTGGCATACACAGTCCACATGCGGGACTGGGCATCATTATTTTGACTGAAACGAAACACCAGGTTGCCGTTTTCAAAAGCACCCGTCAGAGGCACTCCATAACCGGCAAAATCATTCCCCCGCTCGGTCGTTGTGGTACGCTGAAATCCAGGATTGGTGTTGTCTAACAGATGAATATAATATTGCTTATTTTGAGGCGTTACATCGGTGATGGTTAACACAGCATCGGTAATCAGGCTGCCGTCCGGGATAGTAATTTCTTCATGGCCAATACCCCAGATCGCATATTGATTGGCCTGAATCGTCTCGGCACTCGAAAAGGCCGAAGCAATTATCGTCAAAATGACTAACATCAATTCCTTTTTCATCTTCATTGTCCCGTACTGCGGAGAACAGATTGACTGTTCTATAACCACCCCATATAATGATTTTTTTATGTGTTACCAAGTAAACTATAGGAAACACAACCGTACGGGTCAATTCAGAATAGCACCTGACAGGGCAGTCAAGTCTGATAATATATACAAGCAGGCAACAAAATCCAGACTAATTAAGAAAATATTAAATTTTATCAAAAAGACCCCCCGGCCTCAGATAGAACTAATCCAGTGCGGCATGACATACAGAAATAGTAAATATAGACCGATAAAGTCTTTCATAATACCAGAGTTTGGCGAAATACAATCCTATTGGAGCCGCCTTATCAGGTTTATGCCCCGAATCCCTCAACCACCTCAGCCCCTTTTCGATAGTCTGCTCAATATCGGCATAATTAATCTGAATTCGGCCCTTGCATGACACAAGGGCTTTAACCGCCAGGGCAGTTTCCTCCGCAGTCCCCACAGCCCCAGCCCCCCAGGAACCATCCTCTTTCTGTTCCGATAATAACCATTTGATTGATTGTGCTATCATTTTCCCAACCAAAGAATCTACAGGCTGATTCCTATTTAATAGAGCGTCCACCACCTGGGCCGTGCCATAAACCGGATTAGCCTGCTCCAGAGCAAAAGGATTGCCAAACCATAACGGCAGCCACGCCCCATCCTCCCGCTGATGATCGGCCAAATATTGCAAGGCTTTGGCAATCGCACAATTCAATCGTTTCCGGAGCGACAAAGGAAGCAACTCCTTCCACAACGACCACGCCTGAATCGCATGGGCCGTGATATCCGGACAACTCCTGTCAAATGGCAGCTTACCCCATCCCCGGCAAAATGTAGGAATCCCCCCATCACTATTTTGAAGATTCAGCAGCCACTTTATCCCTTGTTGAGCCGCAGTCCTGACATCCATCCGTTCATGATCCAGATAGTACATTGCGACCAGCGCCCCTGCCGTATCATCGGCGTCCGGCACCGCACCGGGCTGATCCGTCCAGCCCCACCCGCCGGGAGCCGAGCCGGTAAACAAATGAACCTGCCTGAACTGCTGTCCCAGCAGCCAGTCAACAAGCTGCTTACGCTCAAAACCCGATATGACTTTTTCGATATCATCGCCAAAAGCCTTGACCGCCAGAGTCGTCACCCAGGTCGCCAGATTCGTATCAATCGGCCAGCTCCCATCTGAGCGAACCGAATGCATCAAAAACTCCGCCCCCTTCCGGGTAATCGAATGGTCCGCATGTCCGATCGCCGCAAGGCACATCGTCACAAACGCCGTCAGCGGCGCCGCCTCCAGAAATCCCCCATTGGCTGGCTGAAGCTGCTCCAGAAATCGCAGTGTCGTTTGCCGCACAGCCCCGCGAATCCATCGCACAACAACATTGCCCGGCAGATCAAAATAATACTTTGCCTGCCCCATCGCAATCAAAGCCGGCAGTGCATAACTGACCACCGACAGATTCAGCCATCGGAAAAGCCGTCGCGGAAAAATCGCCAGCTCAAACGGCAGCGCAGCAACATGACGCCATCCACCAGGCCCAAGGCAATCCGTCAGCGCACACATTGTCAGAATCGGCACCGCAAACGTGCGGTCCTGGCCGTACGTATGATAGACTGCTTCAACAACCGTCTTCGGGTCCAGAGAACCGACTTTGGCCCCAATCCACCGCTCGGCCTTATTGAGAGTCACTTCGTATTTTCCGAGAGCCCGGCAGCCATAAAACGCCGCCCGGCACAGCAGCGTCGTACTCAGATTGCTCGGGTCGGCACCATCGGTATCCCCCCAGCCCCCATCCGAATTCTGTGTCCGGGACAACCACTCCAATCCCTTTTCAATCGGTCTGCAAAACTGTTCCGGATTCACCTTAAACAACGCAAACACTGCCACCGCCGTCGCCAGCGGACTGGACGAAAGCCGCCCTTCCCAGAAGCCGGATGCGTTCCGCTCTGCCAGCAGCGCAGTCACATGGTTCTGATACGCACAGGCCAGTTGCTGTTTCAAAATATCATTCACCGAGGTTTCCCAAAGCCAGAATTCCATAAAAAGTATATTCGCTATCGACAGCCGGATCAAATGCATGAGCCTGAAAACCGCCGCCGTCGGTCAGACAACTGCTTACAAATCGCAATGCCGCCTCACGGATCGGCCCCACATCAACACCTGCCAGCCGCAGCGAATGTAAAGCCGTCGAGGTACTGAGCAAATCCGCAACCGGCATCACGGGACTGACCGCCATGCCGCCGTCGTCGGTCATACAAGACAGCAGCCACTGAGCCGAGGCCGGATGCACCGCACAGCCGGCCTGCCGCAGCATCACCATCGCCGCCGCCGTCGCCGGCACCGTACCCATCGACGTTTGCACATCATTGCCAAATGAACCGTCGTCATTGAGAAATGAATTGACAAAACTCTCCACCCGGCCAAAATCCGATGCATAACCTAATTCCTGATATGCCCCCATCGCCATAAATGCGCCATAGACAGAGCCATTGGCTGTCGGTTCGGCGTGATGAAAAAATCCATCCGCACAGCGAAAGGCATCCAGCCGTTCTTTAACCAGTGCCGTCGTGGCCTCATCCAGCAGATTCAGATTGCCCATCAGCCGAATCAGGCAGCACAGATGAATAAAATCCAATCGCGAAGGGTCTATGGTTTTGAGATAACCAGCCAATGCAGACCGGTCGCAGCCGCCCCCGGCAGTCAGCAAGGGCTCAGTCGCAAACACCGAATAATATAAATCGCTGGCCGTGCTGCGTCCGCGAAATCCTCCATCCGGATTCTGCAGGCTCCCCAGAAAGCTCAGCATCTTGTCCCTGTCATGCCCGGCCGCCCTCAGCCCTCTGCCGAGAGCCTCAATCATGTCTTGGCGAATGGTCCTCACAGCAGGACAGTTCTCCCAGTTCATCCAGAATTTTTGCCAGAACGCGACGCAAAAAGACCTTCAGGTCGCCGCAGGAAATCGCCTCCAGGCACTCCCGCGCCTGTCGGCCAAAGTCCGCCAGCAGGCCCCGAGCTTCGGCAATCACGTTATAAGTTTCAAATAAGGCCTTGCACAGATTTTGTGCATCCATCCCCGTCAGCCTGCCGTTCCAGACATCCATCAGTTTGTCGCGATCCGGCCCAACGGCCTTTTCCAGCGCGATGGCCTTGACAATCGAAAGCCGCGCCGCCTGTGTATCACTGCCCGGCTCCGCCGACATCCAGTCGAGAATGTCATCTCGAATCTGATAGGCCTGCCCGACATATCGACTGAACTGCGTAAGCGTGTCAAGCAGGGCATGATCCGCTCCTGCCAATATCGCCCCCAGTTTCAGCGCCACCTCAAACGCAGGCGATGTCTTCTGCTCAAAGATTCGCAAGACATCCTGCCTCGACAGCGGATGACGACGATGCATCCAATCCAGCTCCGCCCCCTGCCCCAGGCACAAAACCCGATGCCCCTGGGCCGCCGCAGAAAGCATCGCCGAACGAATTGCTGTATCAACCTCCAGTTCCGCCAGCAATTGATAACCCAATCCAATCAGATAATCACCGATATTAAGTGCTATCGGCACACCCATCTGGGCGTGCAGCGTCTTTTGACCATAGCGGAAATCGTCCCCATCCTCGATATCATCGTGAATCAATGAGGCCTTGTGAAAACATTCCACTGCAACAGCGGTCTTCTGAATCGTCTGGGGCAATGCATGGGCATCGGTCTGGGTCAATGTCGCCCACACCCCCGCCGCCAGCGCCGGCCGCCAGCGTTTCCCCGCCAGGGCAAGCCACTCCGTTGCCGTCTTTTCGACCGGCCCCGGTGATTGCCCCATCCATCGGGCCAGCGCATCCGGCTCAAACCAGGCTTGCACCCGCTGACGCAATTGCCGCAGGTCCAGCCGACCCGTGTCATCCTCATCCGCTGTTTCGAGAAAGTCCATCAGCCAGTCCACATCGAACGCCGTCCGGACACAGCCGTCATACAGCAGCGGTACCGCAACACCGGGAAATGCCGCCGCTTCCATGTACGGAAACATCTTTTCCAGCATCGACAGGCAGCTCACGCCAACCACCGCCTCAATGCCGCCGGCTTCCAGCAGCCCCATCACCACCGGCGAACCTTCAGCCACCAGCACCGAATACCCCAGTCGCTGAGCAAACTGGGTCAGGGCATCAATCCCGCACCCGCCGCACCCCCGGCACAGCAAGCCGATTTCATCAAACTGCCCCTTGCAGACTGTCTCATCCCGCATACACCGCGGCAATAGCAGCAGCCGTTTTTCGAATGGCACCCTCGACAGGGCTTTGCGATACACTTCATTATTCAAAATCACAATGGTAAATTTCAGATACTGCTCATCCAGCCCAACCTGGACAAGGACTTGGGCGGCAATCGATTTCAGCGCGTCCAGCGACAGCGGCCCGACCAGCCCCCACTGTTCTGTTATATCACGGCAAGCGGCCTTAAGTCGGTCGCGTACCGTCTTATCCGAGGGAACATCGGCCCCAACCGGTTGATGCAGTGGAATATGCAATTGCTGTTTATCCATGAGCAGCCGCCAGTTTCTGACCCAGTCGCCTGAATGTCTTACGCCAGGAATAGACTTCCGTTTTGCCAAGCAACTGCATCGCCGCACGCTTGGCCCACGGTACGCCGCCGGCCCGCTGATTATCAAAAAACAGCCGAGGTACCTGGCGGAAATTAATCTCATAACAGCTTCGATACAATTCCAGATGGGCCGCCGTCATTTTATCCAGTGTAAACCGATAGCCCGCCTGAATATGTTCCGGACTGAGCGGCTCGAAAAACACCGGAAAGACCACCGCATTCTGCTTTTCCAGAAAACGCACAAACTTCAGCGTCCTGTCCACATCCGCAGGCGTCTCGCCCGGCAGCCCCAGCACCAGGCTGAACACCCCAAAATACCCATTGCGGGTCATCCGTTCGGCGGTGGTATAAAGCAATTCTTCCCAATCCTCGGCACGATACGGCGCCAGCTTGCCCGGGCAATTGGCCGCCACAAGATGACCATTGGCACACTCGGCACCCATATTGACCCACAGAAAATCGGTCGGTTTTTCCCACGTCAGCAGCCTGCGAACCTCCTGTAACTGGTCGTCGGACATCTGGGCGACGCTCGAAATATTAGCGTGGTCCAACTGCATAAATGACAGTCCGCGAATCTGCCGCATTTGTTCCAGCAGCCCGCGCAGCTTTTCAAACTCAGGCCGGACACCCTCGGCACCATAGCGGAAAAAATCCTCACTGCCGCTGACTGCCGAACGAACTCCGCCGGCAACATTGGTCTGTAAATCCGCCAGGATGGTCTCGTGCGGCAGGTGTTCCATTTTTTTGGCGGCAATCGTACAGAACTTGCATCCGCGTCCGCACCCGCGCGACAGCTCCACAATCCCCATCAGCGACGCACTGCGAATCGGTCGAATCCCCGCAGCACACGTTTTGTCGCAGCAGACAGAAGTTGGTACCGATTTGCCATCCAGAATATCCCGAAACAGGCTCGGCCCGTCACCTTCAAAATAGCCCTCATAAATCACATCCAGTACCGCAGCCGCCGTCGGGTCATCGTACCGCTTCCATTGCCATGCCCCCGCTCCGCCGCCAACAACGGTGAATTTATATTTGCCTTTGGCCCGCCCAATCTGCTCCAGCAGTTGCCGCGTCCAGCGACGCGTATAAAGTTCCCCTGACCAGAAATTGGTCGTGGTAGTATTGCTCATCCCCATTCCCAGCGGGTCACTGGAACTGACGGCAACAATTTTCGTCCAGGGTCCCAGCAGACTCTCTAATCGTTCCGGCGTCGTACAGACCACATCCTCGGGCTTGAGTCCCAGCGTCTCGACCAGCGACGCCTCGACCCGCCGCAAACCCAGCGGTGCCGTCAGCGCCCGTCCCGACTCATCCGTCTGGGCCGGTGGTGCAACAAAATACCGCATCGCCGGCTCAGGCACCTGCGTCGTCTGCATCGTGGCAAAAATGCCCTCAAACAAAACGCGATACCGGGCACTGAGCGTACGGTCAGCCACCAGAACAACTGCGGGTTGTAATGCTTTATTGGTCATGTTTTTGATTGGTCAGTATCGTATCGGCTCGCTGCCCCATGCGGGCACGAATCAGCCGCTGCAGCATCTCGGGAGACATATTCTTGAAATCCTTGGACTGGCGAAGCTGTGCCAGCTTCTGTTCATCGACCGCATCGCCGTTAAATGGGCTTTCGGTATATTTGGCAAAAATAATCGCCGCCGCGGGACATACGCGGGCACAGGCCGGACAGCCCGTCTTGCAGTTGGCAGGTTTAGTCACCTGCACCTTGCCGTCTGCATCCACGGTATAAACACCAAACAGACAGAAATTATAGCACTGTCGGCAATTGACGCAGCGGCTGTAATCAATAATCGGAAACCACGGCACCCACTCCCCGGCAGCACTGGCAATTTGCGGCCCGGTCGGCAGATTCATTGCTTCGAGCCCAGCCACAATCTCCGGGACTGCCTGTACACGCTGATTGAACACGCGAACATCGTTTTTCAGTTCCGTCCCTGCCAGAGCAAACAGCCATCGCACCGCTCGCTCGTAACAGGCAACTACAACCAAACCATCCTGCTGTGCCCACTGCACCAGTCGTTCATCATGATTGGCTGCCAGACCGCACAAATCCTCGACCGCTTCACAGGCAATTGGATTGCGCCCAAGCCACTCAGCCAGAGCATTCCGGACGACATCCGGGACAATCGCGGCCTTTTTGCATTGACAGAAAATCACCTTGCCCATGGTTTGATTCCATTCGAGAATAATCAGGCCGCGATATTGTACACCATCAGGACGTCCCCGTGGCGGATATACAGCCGTTTGCCGCAAACCACCGGATGCCCCCAGTGCGGGCCTTCGCCGGCGGGCACTTTAAACATGCTGATGGGAGCAAAGCCGGCCGGATCGGCCTTGACTAAGGCGACATTGCCGCTCTTTTCTTCGTAGCAGTACAGCATCCCTTCGGCGCAGGTCAGAGAGCCTTTGTTTTCCCAGTGGGTTGTATAGAGGGTCTTGCCGGTCTTCCAGTCCACGCACAGCCAGTCGCCGTTGCCGTTGTCTTTCCAGTTGGCGCCATACAGATAATCGCCCAGCAGGACCACCGAGCCGTGGTGATTGTCAAATTCCGGATTGGTCCAGAGGGTTTCCACCGCACTGCCGTCGGCGTTAAGCTTGAGCATGATTGCCCCCTGGTCGTAACCGCTGGTGTAGAAAATCATGCCATCCCGTGACACGGGAGTATTGGGATTGATCTGAGAACTTCGTTTGGCAAAATCCGTCACCGCCACCGTCCAGAGGATTTTCCCGTTGGCAGCATCAACGCCCACAATATGGTCCGCCGTCAGCATGGTCAGGATTTTTCTTCCCCCATGATGGACCAACAGCGGCGTGCAATAGGAACTGGTATCGCCGATGCTGTCGCTGGCCCAGAGCGTGTCTCCGGTGTTTTTATTCAGGGCCACCATCGTGGCTTTGGAACCGCCGACGACAAAAAACAGGGCATCGCCATCAATCACCGCCGATTCGGCAATCCCCCAGATACCGTATTTGCCGCCGAATTCGGTGAAGGGGTTTTTCTGCCAGATTTCCTTACCATCGGCGGCATTGAAGCAAAGCACCCGCCCTACGCCGCTGATTACATAAACTTTATCGCCATCGAGGGTTGGTGTTCCGCGAACCCCCGGCACGGACTTGGACCATTCCGGCCCGTAGGATACTTTCCATACCAGCTTGCCGTTCATATCCAGACAGGTTAGAAAGCCTTCCTTGTTGACCATCCCGACCGTATAAATCCTGCCGTCGGCCACACTGACCGAGGCAAACCCTTCGCCCAGGCCTTCATATTGCCAGAGCATCGCAGGTCCCTGCTCGGGCCATTGTTTCATCAGGCCGGTCTCGGTGCTGATATTGTCCTGTTTGATGCCTTTCCAGCGGGGCCAGGCCGGCTGTTCGACGGGGGCGGTCCCCATTTCAGCGAGGGCTACCGTTTTTTTTTGAGCGACATCCACGCAAACCAGCGTACCCTTGGCATTGCGGGCATAGATTTTACCGTTGGCCAGTGTGGGCATCGTCCAGCAGCGGCCGTCCAGAATCTGAGCCGAAGCAATCGGTGCAAATTTTTCGGGGCTTGCGGCGGCAACCATCAGCTTGCCTTTTTCGCTGAGTACAATCAGTTTGCCGTCGGCGGCCATGAGGGTGCCCTTGGCGACGGCCGGCTCAGACCATTTCTTTTCGCCGGTCTTCCAGTCCAGGCAAACAAGCTGTGCATCGTCAATACCGTAGATAAATCCATTGATGACGACCGGGCCGGAAAGCTGGGACCGCATGTTCTTGTTCTGCCAGACCTTGACCAGTTGTCCTGCATTGAGTTTGAAAAGGCCGCAGCCGAAGTTATAGCCGGAGGTCAGGAAGATTTCCGAGCCATTGACAATCGGATCAGAGGCATTGATGCCATAGTTGGTTTTCCACGGGTAAGACCAGGTGACCGCGCCGGTTTTGGGATTGACACCCTGCACCTGTTCGGCGCCAAAGACCACAAGCTGTGTGGTGCCGTTGAGGTCCATTTTGACGGGGGTGGCATAGCCGGCGGGTTTGTCTTCGCCCTGCCAGACGGTGTCGCCATTGTTTTTATTCAACGCGACTCCGCTTTCGGAGACGTTCAAAATGAGCAAATCACCCAGAATGTACGGCGACCCCGCAAATCCCCATTCCGGAACTTTAATGCCAAGTTCACGATTCCAGATGATCGAGCCGTCCTGAAGATTCAGGCAGAAGACCTTGCCGGTCTTGCTGAGGGTATAGACCTTGCCGTCGGCTACCGTCGGGGTTGCGTTGGGGCCGCCTTCGTATAAATTATCTTTTAACGGTTCGGGATACTCTTTTTTCCAGAGCAATTTGCCGGTTTTAGCATCGAGACACCAGATAACATCTGTCTTTTTTTCAATATTACCCATCGTGAGGACTTTGCCGTCAGCAACCACCATGGCAGAAAAACCAACACCGACTTCGGCCTTCCAGATCGGGGCGGCTCCGTTTACAGCCAGCGGATCCCAGTCTTTTTCGGTGGAAATCCCATCCCAATTCGGGCCGCGCCAATTCGGCCAGTCCGCCGCAAAGGCCGTCATTGACATGAGAGCTAATAGAACCATTGCGACAATCACGCTCATTGTCTTCATAATAACTCCTGAAATATACTTTTTATTAATATAGACCCTGTCTTATACGATGATTAGTTTGAATAGTTTACCAGCAAGGACGCAAAATACAGATATAAAATTACCAAAATTTTGCACGGCAGGCAGGCAAAGAGTCGGCGATTGCTAATACAATAAAAGAAAAGCAAAAAGGTAAAGGGGAAAAGATAAAATTAAGGGGTCCGCCTGCGGCGGTGGGTGATTTACTCGAAGCAGGGATGCTTCGACTACGCTGTGGTTTGTTTTGTTTATTCAATTGTCTTTGCGTGTTATTCATTTTTTATGTGCCTCCATAGTAGGGACGGATTTGCAGTTTTTGTTCGAAAAATCAAAATAGCCCAAGTCGTGAGTTTTTATATGTACAGTTCATACAAAGAGATAAAATTTTTTATTTTTTTTACGAATAGCAAGATAGTGCTAGCGTAATTTGTGCTATGTGGATAACAAGAATACAGAATACAAGGATACAAATTAAGTATATAAGTATGCAGGTATACAGGTATAAAAGCGGAGGATTCCTTATTTATGGTTTTCCTATTGGGGTGGTGGGAATAATTGGCAAGCATATTGACAGGCCGATGCGGGGTGGGTAGAGTGATTGGATACAGCCCGCCGCAGATGCTGCCGTGGGTGCAGTTCCGTACGGGTGTTTATCCAAATAGTGGAAGGACACGCTTATGATACATTCACATCGTTTCCCCATTGCAACGAGTCTCTGTCTGTTTGTTGTACTTGCAAGCTGTGTGCTCGCTGGGGATTGGCCCCAGTGGCGCGGCCCCAATCGGGACGGCAAGGCGGCCGGCTTTACCGCTCCCGCAGAATGGCCGCAAAAACTCACCGAAAAATGGAAGGCCACCGTGGGCATGGGCGATGCGACCCCTGCACTGGTGGGTAACAAACTCTATGTCTTTGCCCGTCAGGGTGATAATGAAGTCACACTGTGCCTGGACGCCGGCACCGGCAAAGAGCTATGGAAAGACCAGTATGCCGCCCAGGCCGTTACCGGAGCCGCATCCCGGCATCCCGGCCCGAGAAGTTCGCTGGCCGTCGCTGACGGCAAGGTGGTTACACTCGGGGTCGGCGGAGTCGTGTCGTGTCTTAATGCCGATACCGGCAAGTTGGATTGGCGAAAAGATCCGTTCCCCAAGATTGTCCCGCGGTTTTTTACCTCGACCTCGCCGCTGATTGTCGATGGCATGGTCATCACGCATCTGGGCGGACAGGGCAACGGGGCGATCATGGCGTTCAATCTCGCCGACGGCCAGGAGAAATGGAAATGGGCCGGCGAGGGGCCGGACTATGGCTCTCCCGCCCTGCTGACGGTCGATGGCGTTAAACAGGTTGTGACCCTGACCGAAAAGAGCATCGTGGGTGTGGGGCTGGCAGATGGAAAACTGCTGTGGCAGTTGCCGTTTGTGCCGCAGGGCCGGGCGTATAACGCCGCCACACCGATTGTCGATGGGCAGACGGTTATCTATACCGGCGCGGGGCGGGGCACCTTTGCCGTCAAGGTCGAAAAACAGGGCGAGACCTTTACCCCCACGCCGCTGTGGAGCAATCCGGATGTCGGCGTGCAATATAATACACCGGTGCTGCATGAGGGCAAGCTCTATGGCATGACCAACAGCGGCAACCTGTTCTGTCTGGATGCCAAGACCGGAAAGACCGACTGGCTGGATTCCAATTCGCGGGATCGCAGCGGATTCGGGACGATTGTCGATGCGGGATCGGTTTTGCTGGCCCTGCCCAGCAGCGCCGAGATGCTG
>CAZKAI010000032.1:35803-39831 GCA_964550565.1 uncultured Pirellulales bacterium | reverse complement strand
TTTGCCCTTTCCCTTTTACCTTTTCACTTTTTTTACCAAACGAACCCAATTTTTCGTGCAAGCCCAAAAAATTCTTGACCTTATGAATGCCCTGACGTACAATTCCGCATTGCCTGAAAATAGAGGTTTTGAGGTGGCGGTACAGGCTCGATCAGGCCTTATTTCTATATTATTGAGGGTCATGACTGCCACATAAAATTTGAAAGGATGGGTACCTTGAGCACGTTGACAAAAATCCTGGTGGTATTGTTGTCGTTGTTTTCAATCTTCCTTTGCGGAATGATGGTCAGCTATGTCGGCAGCGCCAATAACTACAAAAAGCTCTACAGCGAAGAACAAACAGCCCGCGATGCCGCCCAGTCGGATGCCATCAAAAAGGCGGATTTATACAAAGAACAGGTCGCCAAGACCAAGGAACTCGAATACGGACTTCGTCAGGAAATCAACGCCCTGCAGGAACGCAACAACCAGATGGCCGCCAACCTGCAGAAGACCGAACGCCTCAGCCAGGAATACCAGGCCCGTGCCGATAGCTGGAAAGGCGTCATGACCGGCTTTGAGCAGAGCGTATCAACCATGCTCGATTCGCTCAAGCTGACCCAGGACCAGCTTGAAAAGGCCCGTGCCCAGAATATCCAGGACCAGAAAGAACTCAACCAGTTGACTGCCGACCTGTATGACAAGATCGTCCAGTTGCAGCGGCTTGAATCCGAGCGTCGTCGTCTGCTGGAGCAGAAAACCGAACTCGAAAAGCAGGTTACCCAGTTTGCCACCGGCACCACGCTGATTGCAGCCACCCCGGTGACCCAGATATCCGACAAGGCCCGCCCCGCCGGCACACCCATCAGCTCGGATATTCAGGGCCTGATTATGGAAATCGACCAGTCGCTGGTCACCCTGTCGGTGGGTTCCGCTGACGGCGTTCAGAAAGGCATGACCTTCCATGTCGTACGCGGCAGCGAGTTCCTTTGCAACGTCGTCGTGACCGACGTGGATATCAACAAAAGCGCCGGCATTCTGGAAATGGTCCAGCAGCAGCCCAAAATCGGCGATACCGTAGCAACCAAACTATAAGTTTATCTTATATTATCCAATTATGGCCAAACGAAAAATAGCAAGTTCAAGTGATGTCTATACGGCAATATTAGCTTTGGCACTGCTGGCAGTGGTAGGCACAGCGGCCTTTGTAGCCTTTAAATGCGGCGAATACTATGGATGGGATTCGTTATTTACGGTCGTTAAGGCCCGATAAAGCTTTTTCCCATTAGTTTTTTTGAAGTTGCCGAATAGATTTGTCCGAAATATACTATATCTGCAGGATAAATTTCTGTTTTCAGGGTGCAAATGTGACGACCTGAATATGGGAGTCCTATCCCGCAGAACCCCTTTTGTGAAAGGGAGTATTTTGCAGGACAAAACCGTGATTGTGATATAACGAAGGGAATCAAAGTGATACTGGATACAGTACTGGGCTGGTTCAGCAAGGATATGGGAATAGACTTGGGCACCTGCAACACCCTGGTTTGTGTCCGCGGCGAGGGGATAGTTCTCAACGAGCCTTCCGTGGTTGCCGTTCGCAAAGGCACTAACGTCGTTCTCAACGACGGAGAAGCCGTCGGTTTGATTGCCAAGGAAATGCTGGGCAAAACCCCCGGCTCCATCACTGCTATCCGTCCCATGAAAGACGGCGTCATCAGCGATTTTGAAATCACCGAACGCATGCTCGGCTATTTTATCCGCAAAGTCCATGGTCGCGGCGGTCTGTTCCGTCCCCGCGTGGTCATCGCAGTCCCCAGCGGCATCACAGCCGTCGAACGCCGGGCGGTCATCGACAGTGCCGAACGGGCCGGGGCCAGAAAGGTCTTTCTGGTGGATGAACCCATGGCCGCGGGTCTGGGAGCCGGACTTCCGATTACCGAACCGACCGCATCCATGATTGTGGATATTGGCGGTGGAACCTCTGAAATTGCCATTATGAGCTTAGGCGACATCAGCACCTGCGAATCCGTTCGCATCGGCGGCGATGACTTCGACGAAGCCCTGATCAATCATTTAAAACGAACCTATAACCTGCTGATCGGTGAACCCCGTGCCGAACAGGTCAAGATACAGATCGGCTCAGCCGCCCCGCTTGAGCAGGAAATGACCATGGAAATCGCAGGCCGGGATACCATTTCGGGTCTGCCCCGTAAAATCGTCATTACCAGCGAAGAAATCCGCGAAGCCTTCCGTGAACCGATTGCCGGAATCATCGAAGGTGTCATGCGGGCTCTGGAACGGGCGGAGCCGGAACTGGCAGCCGACCTGATTGACAACGGGCTGTATATGGCCGGCGGCGGCTCGCTGCTGCGCGGGATGGATACGGTTATTTCCAATGCCACCGGGTTGAAGGTTCAGCATGCAGACGACCCGCTGACCTGTGTTGCCCGCGGCTGCAGCGTGTATCTGGAGAATCTGGAGATTCTCAAAGACGCCCTTGATCAGTCCGGTTCGGGATGGGATTAAGTCCGGCGGCAGATTCATTGATTTGAGCCTGCCGGCACGGCATAACTGGTATATCCATCGATACGTATCGACTCTATAACGATTCTATGATATGGCATTCAAAAACATTCACGCTCCGAGAGGTTCGCTGTTTATCGGGCTGCTCATCCTGAGCATCCTCATATTCATTATCCCCCAGAGTATGACCAAACGCCTCAATTTTGCCTTTCGCAGCGTCTTCAGGCCTGTTCTGGAAGTCGGAAGAAAGTTTTCAATAGACCACATCCGAATGGCTCAGAATCCCGAACTGGTTGTCGAAAAAGACCAATACAATCAGCTCTGGAAAAACTACAAGAATCTCGAAGCCAAAATGGCCGAGGTGGAGCGGGAAAACCTGTTTTTGAGCCGTGTTCGCAAACAGTACGGCCTTGCGGAATCAGGACTTCTGCTGGCCCGGGTCAACACCCTGCTGCTGGCGGCCCGCCATGAGGCGATCATCAACCAGGGAACACAGGCCTCGGTGCAGGCCGGACAGATTGTGCTTTCAGCCGATAAAAACAGCGTTATCGGGACAGTAAAAGACGCCACGGAAAAGATGGCCCGTGTGGCCCTGATTACGGATTCGACCCATGGAATTGAGGTTCGAATCCGTCGGGATGGAACCCAATTAGATATTCCTGCCCAGATGTTCGGCGACGGCAAGAGCGGCTGCCGGATCGGATTTATCCCCAAAGATACGGATGTGCGCATCGGCGATACGGTCTATGCCGCAGCCCAGGGCGGCATGCTGGATGTGCCGGTGGTCATCGGTGAAGTTCAGCAGGTCAATCCTAATGACCAGGACCCGCTGATTTGGGATATTCGTGTTCGTCCCATCGAGACGCTAACCTCGCTGAAAGAGGTTGTAATCGTTATTCCCGTCACGGCAGCCCCATAGGGAGAAGGCAAACAATGCGATGGTTGATGTTCAGTCTGATTTTATTAGCGGCCGCCCTGCTCGACGCCGGCCAACTGCTGAACGTTATCGCGCTGGGAGGCTGGCATACGCGTCCCTGCATCATGATTGTCGTTTTGGTCTTTGCCAGCCTGAATACCCGTCCGCAAGATTCCATCCGCTGCTCGTTTGCAGCAGGATTTGCGGCAGACCTGGTCGGCTGGACGCTGGGGCCGCACATGATTTGCTACGGCATCATCGGCAGCCTGCTCAGTCAGATCAGCCGCACCTTGAGCATGCAGCGGCCTTTGCACCAGGCATTCCTGGTGTTTGTGTCTTATATGCTGACCGAACTGCCGGCAGTGTGGCTGGAATCCTTGAAGACCGAGCAGCAACGCCCGGATGTATTCTGGATCACCCTGTCCACGGCGTTGTATTCGGCGATTGCTGCACCGGCGGTCTGGCTGGTTTTAAGGCAGGTCTGGGGCAAGATGGGCAAACGTCCGGAAGGCCGATCCCGCATTTATTAAGCTCCGCCCAGAAGGACTATCCGCACATCAGCATCGGGCCGTGGATTTGTATTGAAATCGTCCCTTCTTCAACAGATAAT
>CAZKAI010000032.1:13543-35703 GCA_964550565.1 uncultured Pirellulales bacterium | reverse complement strand
AGACACGAAACCGGAAGAATTGCTCGGCTCGCCGGCGTGCTGGGGGATTAACCTGCATGACGAACCGGCGGCCAGAGATTTTGGACGCCTGCGAACAGAGGTAGACAAACTCCGCCAGACATATCCCGGCAAACTGACTTATATCAACCTGTTTCCCAACTATGCCGGCAGCGCCCAGCTCGGGACGGACAATTACGACCAGCATGTCAGCCGCTTTGTCAACGAGGTCGAACCGGATGTTCTGAGCATGGATCATTACCCGATGATGGCCCCCGGGGCCGATGGACGCAAAGGGTATTGCGACAACCTGGAGGTCATGCGAACGTATTCCCTCCAGAAAAAAATCCCCTTCTGGAATTTCTTCAATACCATGCCCTTCGGACCGCATTATGATCCCACCGAGGCCCAGCTTCGCTGGCAGATTTACACCTCGCTGGCGTATGGCGCCAGGGGCGTTCTTTATTTCTGCTATTACACGCCCGCAGGCGGAGAGTTTCCCAAAGGGGGAGCAATCATCGCCCGGGACGACCGGAAGACACGGCATTACTACGAAGCCCAGCGCATCAACCGGGCTGTCAAAAATCTGGGACCAACCCTGATGAAACTGACCAGCACCCGGGTGTACCGCGTTGAGCCCAAAGACAATCCGTCGGCAATCTTAAAAGGATCACCGATTCGCCAGTTGACCGCGGGCGACTACCTGGTCGGCGAGTTTGTTCATGAAGACGGCCGCAAGGCGGTGCTGCTGAACAATTACGATTTTTCGTATTCCTCATGGCCGACGGTGACGTTTGAAGCTCCTGCAGAAAAGGTGTTTGAAATTGATCCGGAGACGTCCGAAGCCCGGCCCGTCATCGATGACAGTCCCGCGATGGAGGGTCTTCAGATTTCGCTGGATTCCGGGGCAGGACGGTTATTTATTATTCAACCGAATTGACAGGCATGAGAATATCTCTCTATTAATCTGATTCAGAGTGTGGACTTGAATTATAATGTATCATCAGCGACTGAAATTTTTTATTGGGCTCTGCGTGCTGGCCATGCTGGTCTGCCTGACACGATTATGGTATCTGCAATATTTCCTGGCGGAACCGGCTCGGCAGCAGCTTAGCCAGATTCGCATCCTGCCGCCCAAATCGCTGCCGACGCTGCGCGGCAAGGTCCTGGACCGCAATGAACGCATCGTGGCGCGGGATGAGCCCTATTTTTATCTGCAGATTAATTATGAACTGACCCGCCTGCGGGATCCGCGATTCTGGGAAGCCCGACTCCAGCAGCAGACTGCCGCCGGACAGGACCGGCAGGCCGCCGAGGCAAAACTGGCCAAAGACTGGGCCAAAGATATTGCCCGGCTGAAAAAAGCCATGGACTTCTGTATTTATACCGCCGGCATGCCGGAGGAGGAGCTGCATCAAACGATTGAATCCATCAATGACCGAATCTGGGAACTGGCGAGGTTCATCTCCTGGCGGCGGAATCACAGCGATGCTCCCACCAGCCGCTATGAACAGGAAAAAGACCAGATTCCTCTCCGGCAGATTGCGGAGGTGGATTTGGCTGAGATGCACAAGGCGTATTCCGTGCTTGAGCTTTATGACCGGCCCACCCTGATGGCTGCCCAGGTGGAACTGTCGCATCTTGAGGGCGTCAGGATTCAATCCGAATCGCGGCGGACCTATCCGTTCGGGTCAGCAGCATCGCATCTTGTCGGTTGGGTGGGGCCGGTTCGCCGGGAAGAGGCAGATACCCTGTTTTCCGACGATACCTACCTGCGGTATCTGGATGGGGAAATCATCGGTAAGTTCGGCATTGAAAAACTCGCCGAGCCTGTCCTTCGCGGCAAACGCGGCGAGGTAACCTACGACCGGGACAAAAATGAAATCTCCCGAACCAATCCGCAATTCGGGCAGGATATTCAGTTGACGCTGGATATGACACTGCAGCGGGACATTGAAGTCCTGCTCAGCGATCCGAACGCCGCGGCGCCGGGCTTCGGGGGCAACGGCAAAATCGCCGCGGTGGTCATCGAAGCAGCCGCCGGTGATATCCTGACAATGGTGTCGCTGCCGACTTTCGATGTCAACAGGGCACGGCAGCTTTATGGTGAATTGCTGAATGACCCCTCACGGCCGCTGTTGAACCGGGCCATCGAGGAGACGTTTCCGCCGGGATCTTCGGTCAAGCCGCTGATTATGCTGGCAGGACTGGAAGAAAACAAGATTACCGCCGATGAGGTGATATCGTGCTCCTGGACACTGCCGCCGTCAAGCTGGCCCAAATGCCTGCTGCAGCGGCGCGGCTATTGCCATGATTCGCGGTGGGAGGAAGAGGGTCAGGTCAATAACGGACGCAATGCCCTGCGGGGAAGCTGCAACGTGTATTTTTCGCGGCTGGCCGACCGACTGGATAGTGAGGACCTGCAGCGATGGCTGTGGGAATTCGGATGGGGGACGACGGTCCTTCAACCCTGCATCAGCGCCGAGACTCTTGCCGGGCTGGATATGGGCGCCGAGTTTGACAGCCGGTTGCGTGAGGCTCCCGGCAGCATCATTTACGGAATTCAGACGCAATCCATCCGCGATATCGCCGACGCTCCTGTGATTCCGGCAGGAGAAAAACGCTGGTGGGGTATCGGACAGGGCAATCTTCGCGTAACCGCCCTGCAGGTCGCCAATGCCTATGCGGTTCTGGCCCGACGCGGGGAGTATAAGCCGCCAAGGCTGGTGATTGACCCTGATGACCCGATGAACAGCAAACACACTCGAAGGCTGCCGATTCATGCGCAGCACCTTGCGGTCCTGTACGATGGAATGCACGCGGTCGTCCATGAGCGCGGCGGGTCGGCGTATGAGGCGTTTTCTGACAGCGGCTTAAACGAATTGGGGTTGAACATTTACGGCAAAACCGGCTCTACGGAACGGCCTTACAATGCCTGGTTTGCGGCATTTGTCAGTGATTCGGCAGGACGGGCGATTTCACTGGCAGTGGTTGTGGAAGAAGGTCAAAGCGGCGGCAAGGACGCCGCACCGCTTGCCCGGGAAATCATTCGGTTGTGCCATCAGGCCGGATTTATCGGGACCAAAACCGCAGCCCCGTAACAATTACTGGCCTTTTTCAATATACGGCATGGTTTTTTTCAGGATTTCACCCACGACCGGGGCGGCGACACGTCCCCCGCTGTAGCCTTTGTTCAAGGCCCGGTTGGGCTTGCGTATGGACACCAGAACCACCACTTTGGGATTGATGGCCGGGGCACCGCCGACAAAGGATGCGACGTAATTGGAGGTATCATATCCGCCGGTAGGCAATGCGATATTGGCTGTTCCGGTTTTGCCCCAGACCTGAATGCCTTCTAGGGCGGCCTTGTCACCGGTACCTTCATTGACCACACCGGCCAGGGCATTGCGGACAATCCAGTGGGCAACTTCGGGTTTGATAACGAAACCGGCAGTTCCGGCTGTTTCATGCAATTTTGTGATGCTGCCTTGAGAATCTACAACGGCTTTAACAACATGCGGCGTGACCAGACTGCCGCCATTGGCCAGAATCGCATACGCCCGCAGCATTTGAATTGCACTGACCAGGATTTCGTGGCCAAAGGGGATGCGGGTGACGCTGTATCCGCTCCATTTGGACACTGGATAGAGCAGGCCGGGATCTTCGCCGGGCAGGTCAATGCCGGTTTTCTGACTGAAGCCGAAGAGTCTGAGGCCATCATAAAGCCGTTTTTGCCCCATTTTCAAACCGATTTTAGCCATGCCGACGTTGCTGGATTCGATGAGGATTTCCCGTACGGTGAAATTACCGTAACGGTGATTGCCGAATTCGCCGATGCGGTACTTGCCCCAGTAGCCGTCTTCACAGTAGAAGACTTCCCGGTAGCCGATATGACCGCTATCCAGGGCGATGGCGGCGACGATAGGTTTGATGATGCTGCCCGGCTCATAGGGGTCGGTCAGGATGCGGTTTTTGAGGCGTTCCGGTTTTTCTGTGTTGAAGCGTTCGGGGTCAAAATCCGGCAGGGATACCATCGCCAGAATCGCCCCGGTATGGGGGTCCATCATAATGCCGATGGCGGATTCGGCTTCGTATTCTTTCATTTTATCCTGCAGGGCTGCACGGACAAACTGCTGGATGGTGGAATCAATCGTCAAAATGAGGTTTTGGCCGGGGACCGGCGGCCTGTATAAATCGGGGCGGAATCCAATGGGTTTGCGATCGACATCGACCAGAACCACCTCTTTGCCGTCTGTCCCTTTGAGTACGTCCTGATATTTCAACTCCAGTCCCGCCAGCCCCGCACCTTCCGCTCCGCAGAACCCCACAATATGCGAGGTCAGTATGCCCATCGGATAATACCGCAATCGCTGGCTCTGAATACCAACGCCTGTCAGCCTGGCATTGACGATAGCCTCCCGCTGGGCCAGGTCGATGCCGGACTGGATTTTGACATACCCCTTATTCTTGCTGTCATAGACCAGCCTGCAGATTTCCGGGCCGGGCAGGTGAAGGATATCCTGCAGGACCATCGCCGTTTCCTTGACATCTTCGGGATTGGGCAGACGGCGAGGTTCGATAAAGACCTCATCAGCGGTATTGCTGGCGGCCAGGACATTGCCGCGGGTGTCAAAAATCGTCCCGCGCCGGGCGTACTGTGCAAAGGTCGCGGTCTGCTGACGCTGACTTTCCTTGGCATATGTTTCGGCCTTGACGAATTGCAGGACATACAGACGCCAGCCCAGCAATCCCATGGCGGTCACCAGCACAATGCCTAATGTGATAATGGTAATTTTAAGTCTCATCGGGTCTTTTTGGTTTTGGACTTATCCGGTTCGGGCGGCGGGGGCAGATGCTCGAACATATAACGGGGATTAATCAGGGATTCGAGGCGAAGCTGCTGGCTGCGCAAATCCTGCAGAAGGATATTCTGTTCAGCCCGGGCATGGCAGTACTGATTATAAACCCGGCTGGATGTGGTCCTCAGCAGGATGGTAAAAATCAGCGTGCCGGTCAGAAAAAAATTAATAAAGACCAGTCTGGGCCGCGTTGGCATGGTCATAATCGATTATCTCAAAAGTTCTGTAGTACGGTATCCTGCTTGATTGACGACAGCAGATCAGACACTTCTGTCCGCCGTAATCAGGACGGAGCAAGCCGCCTGCCAATTTCAGTTATTTGGGTAATTTCAGCTTCATCCCAACCTGAAGCTGGCTGGGGTTGGCAAGCTGGTCCTTGTTCAATGCAATGATTTCCGGGTAACGGTCGCCATCGCCGAGATGCTTTTGGGCAATCTTGTACAGATGATCGCCGCTCTGGACCACATATTCCCGCCCCGCCGGGGCTGATTTGGCCTTGCCGTTAATCGGAGCCGGGTCTGCCTTTTTGGCGATTGCAGTGTCTTTGGCTTTATTGGTCTGGGCGTTGTTTCTGACCTCGGCTTCGTTAGCTTCTTTTTTGGTGCCGGCAGGCTCAAAGACGTTTTTGAATTTATCCATCAGTGATGTGGATGCGGTTTTGGGTTTTTCGGTCTGAGCCGGCTGGGAGCCTGCAATCTGGGGTATCACCAGCTTATCGCCCACTTTGACCACGTCGACTGAATCCAGCACGTCTTTATTGGCTTCGTAAAGCATCTGGATGGTTGCCCGCTGGTTGCCGATCTCGGGACCATAGTATTTTTTAGCAATCACCGCCAGCGATTCGCCTTTGTCAACCACGTGGGTTTTCCCGGTAACGGCAGCAGTCTTGAGGGCTTCGGACCTGGGTTTTACAGGCTGCTGAATATCCTGAACGGTCTGCTGCGCCGCCTTGAGGGTTTGTGCGGCCTGATGACTGATCATCACATCTTCCTGAGGCGTCTGAACAACCGGTGACAACTCAGCGGTTGTTCGGGGAGCCACGGCCGCCACTCTGTTGGAGAAGGTGTTTTGCGTCTGGGACTGTGAAAGCTGAGCAGAAGCAGCCTCAAGCTGAGGCTGAGCCTGAGTCGGCGCCGCCGCCTCGGCAGCCGCCGGATTCTGGAGAGCCGTCATGGTCGTTTCATCTGTTTGTGACAGGCCTGAACCGCCTGCATACGCATCAAGATTCATGACCTGCGAAGGCGGTTCGGCGGATCGGAGATTGTTTCGACCGGTCTGGAGACTGCGGGCGACATCCACAACCGCCGGATCGATGACCAGATTGCTTCCGGTCTGGGTGGTTACGGCCGTCTCGACGACCGGCTTATCTTTGAAGGAATGAACAAAGTCGGGCAATCCATTGATGACAAACGCGATAATTACAATAAAAACCAGTCCGAGCAGCAGGCCCACCTTGGCGTCGGTCGTCATTTCCGTGTACTCCTTTTTATTCCGCATATACACTATACTATTTTTCTTGCTATTCTTAATTTAGCACTTCGCGAACGAGGATTCATCCGCACTTCTTTTTCATCGGCGATTAACGGTTTTTTTGTGAGGATTTCATAGGTTCCATCCGCTTTATGCTGACGAAAATCCTCTTTGACCATTCCATCTTCCAGACTATGAAAACTGATTATCGCAAGAATGCCGCCTTTTTTCAACCGCCGGCCGGCATCTTTTAATAAAGTTTTTAAACATTCCAGTTCTTCATTTACTGCAATCCGCAGGGCCTGAAAGGTCCGCGTGGCCGGATGAATTCTGCTGTGTCGCCCGGTCGCGGGCTGCCCGAGGGCCTTGCAGATCATCATAGCCAGTTGTCCGGTGGTGTAAAACTTCTGTTTGGCCCGATTATCGACAATGAATCGAGCAATGCGCCGTGAAGCTCTTTCCTGCCCGTATTTAAAAATCAAATCCGCAAGCTGTTTTTCGGGCATTTTGTTGACAATATCGGACGCTGAGATAGATAGCCGATTATCGAGCCGCATATCGAGCGGGGCGTCCACCTGAAAGCTCATCCCGCGCTGTGGGTCGGCTACCTGTGCCGAGCAAAATCCCAGATCGGCCAGGATACAATCTGCCTGCTGTATCCCCTGTTTAGTTAATACTTCATCCAGACGGGAAAAGTTTTCCCGAATCAATATAATCCGGCACGGAAGGCCGGTTAAATTGGCCTGGGCCGTTTGGAGACTTTTTGGGTCAACATCCAACCCGACAAGTGTCCCCTCCGGCCCCAGTTGTGAACCGAATAGACGACTGTGACCTCCGTGTCCCACCGTCACATCCACAAAAACCCCATCCCTGGGCAAATGGATATATTCGGCTAAGGTTTCTGCTAAAACCGGTATATGTTCGTTCGGCAAAACCCCATCCATGGGTTCCGCCGAACAATCCTTCTGATTATTCGAATCCATTCTCAAAACGGCCTGTCAGCCGGCAATAGTAACCATTGCCCGTCCGGAAAGCCGTTGAAGGTCGGGAGAAAACGAAATACCCGCAAACATCGGGTGTTGCTTTTTCAGACAATCCAACCGGTCTGCTAATACGCCAACCGCGGAAAGGGTCTGCTCATCGGCAGGATAAATGCCGTCAAGGCAGCCACGAACACGACTTATTTCATCCATAAACAATTCAGCCATAAATCCTCCGGCTATTCCTCAACTTGTCGGCTCTGTTTTTGCAGAACCGTGTGTCTTGCCTGGGCAACCTGGTGCTGGTACTGACTGATATTGTCCGTCAGATACTGTTCCCAGTCCTCGGAATTCCATATTTCAATATGGTCTCTAACGCCGACGAGGGTCAGTGAGGAGCCGAGGTTTGCCCGTTTCTTGATTTTTTCCGGCAAAAGCAATCGTCCCTGCCGATCCAGCTCAACCCTGCTGGCCATAGCAAATGTCATACGCTCGAAAGCGACGACTTCATCCGGGGCGGCCGTCCCTGGCGCACCGGCAAGGGCGATTTGCTGAAAATACTTTTCGGGGTACAGGCAAAGTACTCCATTAGGTCCCATCGCAAGGTAAAAATCGCCGCCGTATTCCCTGACGTCGATTTGACTGCGCAGCTTGTTGGAGATGAAAAGCCGGTTCTTTTCATCGAGCGTGTGCTCAAATTCGCCTGTTAGTAGTAACATTGTCTTTTACTCCACCGGGTATATCATTTTGTGGGATACCTTACCACCTAGTCCCACTATCCGTCAACAGTAATCATCGGCAATTTTTTCTATTTCATTCGTGGATTGGCTTTCTGACGATGGCTAAAACAAGAGATTTACAAGCAATACCTACTATATATTGTATATATTAATCATAATATTAATATATATAGAAGATAAAAAACCTTAAAAAAATTTAAGTTTTACTTCTATTTCTTCCCACTTTTCACCCACAAGGGGATGTTAAGTTAAACAAAATATTAGTATATACCTCTTATAATAAAAAAACCCCGGTTTTAGCCGGGGTTTTGCAGCAGATCCGAATTATCAGACTTACTGATTTGGATCATTACTTATATTAACATTAACTTGAGCCTCATTCCCTGTGCGGCCAAGATTGGCATTGGTTTCGTCCAGCTTTTTGTGGAAATCCGCCAGGGACATGATTTCAACATGTCCATCTAAAAAGAGCACATTGATTTTGCCATCCCTGGAACATTCAGGGGCTTCATAAGCCAAAATATTACCGATTGGGCTTTTTGTGGTCTGACCCGGGATGTAAATATACGAAGGCCCGGTGAAATCTTTGGGTTTACGCGGCGATTCCAGCACTTTGTCGGTGCCAAGATACTTTTTAGCCGCCTCAAGATTCGGAGGGAATTTATCATCGTTATCGTCTGCATACATGATGCAAGCAATACCAATTTGCTTGAGATCACTGGCAGCGATGACGCTCTGGGCTGTCATTTTTGCTTTACTCACCGCAGGCATCAGAATCGCGACGCCCATGGCGGCTCCGGCAATCGAGGTGGCAGAGATTTCCGCTCCGCTGCCCTGATAGCGAGAGCGAATGCCGGTGTCATCCATCCAGGCATAGCTCCAGGACTGGCCCAACTGGTCGAATTTGTCCTGGATGTTGGGCAGCATGGCCGGCAGCATGATCCCCTGCCCGGCGGCTCCAGCCGTTGCCATGGGCCAGAACTGCTGGAGCTGGGCATATATCTGTTTGGCATTGACTGCGGTGTCGCTGTATTGGAGATAGACCAGGTTTTTCGGCATCTTCGACTGCATCATGGCAAAGGACGTCAGCGACCGAATGGATGTTTTTTCCGGCGAGGCTGCTTTACATTGGGTTACTGCCAGATTGGTAATCGCCGGGTGCGACGAAATGACCACACAATCATCCACAATCACCCAGTTGGGAACAACCTGCAGCAGCGCAACCTGGGGCAGTATCCAAGCGGTTGCGGTCAGACCGCCATCGAGCGGCTGCGGAGTAATCTTCAAGCCCTGCTGGGGGTCACCCTGAAACATCGCACCGACAGCCTGACCGAGGGCCTGCATATTCTGGGTAAACAAGGCCGGGTCTTTCAATTTGGCCGTCAGCACAAAACCTCCCATAGGCGACTGCGGCACGGTCATCGCGGGATAGGAATATCCAATCATCGGGCCATTGAGGCTCTGCAGGAATCCCTCACGCAGTTTGACATTCCACTGCCCTTCCATGCCGGCAATGGCAGAGTGGATTTGATCACGCTTTTCCGGTGTGGGAGCTAAACGATCCACAATCTGCATGATGAGGTCGTACATACCGGCCATATCCACGTTAAAGCTCATGACCGTTGTAGCACGGCTATCCACCTTATCGAGCATGGTTAAATCCAGCGGCTTGATGACGGTAAAGAGTCCAGTCCGCGGGGCAGGCACTTCCAGCCATTTTTCGACGATGACATCTTTGCGGTCGAATCCGGCCCGCAGGGTCAGCGACTTGACGTTATTTAAGCCCAGCATTTGAAGAACGGTCTTAAACTCGGTCAGATTATTGGTCACTTCCTGCTGTGGTGCGGTTGATTCCACCTCAACGGTTCCAATGATCGTGGTGATCATCGAACTGAACTTCTGCATATCACAATACAGGGCAGCAATATCCCCGTTATTGGTCAATTTTGACAGGGGTGTGGGTTTGGGGGTTTGCAAACGGAGTCCTTTGAGGATCTCGCCGTTTTCATCATTGAGAAGGAAGACAAATGTATCGCGGTACCAGCCCCATGCCACGGGCACTTCGGATTCTTTTACGGCATGGAAAGTGAAGTTCCCCATGGGCTTATCAACGATTTGCTCGGTACCAATGCTGCTTTCGATTTTCTCGATGGAGGTTTTAATCTGCTCCTTGTGGGTCTGCCCTTCAATAATCACAAATACACGATATGGAAATTTCTGACTGGGATCGCCGACAATCTCGCTGATTCCAGCCAGACGCGGACAGGCAATGACTTCTTCCATCAGGGTCTTGATCGTCGGCACCATCTGTGCAGCCTGGGGATCACCCTGCGAAATCCTCTTTTCGATTGCTTTAAGAAGAGAATCTTCGATCTGGGTTACGAAGGTCTGGACCTCAGGATCGTTCCAGAGTCGTCCAATGGAAGATTGATCAAAAGCGGGGTCAAGCTGGTCACATCCGCTGGTAGCGACAAAAGCAAACGTTCCATCCGGGCATTTTCCGGCCAGTTTTTCCGCCGCTGACGGGGCTGCCCAGGCATACGAGCCGAGCAAGCAGACCACTACCGCCAGTTTTACACCAATTCCATAACGTGTTTTCATATTTCATCTCCTTTTTGACAGATATTTATAGAATAAGACAGCCCTCGATGAGAGTTGTTTCCAAGAAAAATAAAGATATCTCTTTTTAATAAATTGGCTATCGGTAAAAATACTGATTTCTGTAAAAATAGATAAAATATTTAACAAAGCCCCCAAACAGAACGCCCCTGTCCACTTGATCATGGACAAGGGCGTTTTCGGCACACTTCAGCAACTTCAGATTGGAATGAAGAAGCTTATGGTCTATACAAACTCCACATTCAGAAAATGGGTGGAGCAGGAAACGCACGGGTCATAGGCCCGAACCAGCATTTCCATACCCTGGCGAAGAGCATCCTGGCCGAGGTGCATAAACTCCGGCACAAATTTTTCGAAGTCTTTCTGGATGTTGGCATGGTTCTGGTTGGTGGGGATACAGACATTGCCATAGACGCAGTTGCCATATTTGTCAAATTCGTAGGTGTGGAACAGAATGCCGCGCGGGGCTTCGACGCAGCCGCTTCCCCGGCCGGCACGCGGGCTGACTTTGACGGTTTCGGGCTTGAGACCCCGGGTCAGCAGGTCATCAATCATCTGGATACTGGTTTCGACGACGTGAGCCGCTTCGGCCAGTTGGGCAATGCTGTTCATGAACGGATTGGTATTGCCTTTTTTGAGGCCGAACATCTCAGCGACTTTTTTACCGAGGGGGCTGAGCAGTTCGGCGTTGTTGTTGAATCGGGCTAACGCTCCAACCAGATAGGCGTCCCGATGCCATTTGCACCACTTTGCGGTGGATTGCGGCGAAACGTATTCGTTGGCCACTTTCTGCCAGTTGCGAATATTGACCGGTCCATCACCGTTACAGTCGTTGCTGGTGACGTCGCCGTGATAGAAGGTATAGGTCGGCGGCGTGGTCTGTTTGAGCGAGACATACTCTGTCGGCCGTTCAAATTTGGGCAGATTGCCGGCGACGCTGTGAACCACTTCACAGATGGCTACCAGGTCTTTGACGGTCGATTCCAATTCCTTTTTCAGGTCACGAAGCTGCTGCTCAGTGGGAATCTTGGTCAGACCGCCGGGGATGAGCGTGACCGGATGGGTGGTCCGGCCTGCGATCAAATCCGACCAGTTGTTGGCCACGCGGTGGGCGCGAATGATGGTCTTGACGGCATCCGGGGCTTTGGGCACCAGCGGCACCACCGAGGGGGCATTAAACAAATCCGGTGCAACCAGATAGCCCACATGCAGGGTGTGACTCTGGAGCTGCTCGGAATAATGCATCAGGATACGCAGCTTGTCGGCCTGTTCGCTGACTTCGATACCCAGAGCATCCTCGACGGCCTTGGTCGAGGCCAGCGAGTGGGTAATCGAACAGATCCCGCAGATACGGCTGACAATAGTCTGGATATCCTGGAAGCTGCGTCCCCGCACCATCGCTTCAAAAAACCGGGGCGCTTCGGGCACCTGCCATTCACATTTTTCGATTTTGCCATCTTTGGCATTGACCACGATGTTGCCGTGGCCTTCGATTCGGGTCACATGATGTACATTAATGTTTATATTCGTGCTCATACCGTCGGTCCTTGTTCACAGCCAAACAACACCATTTTCTGTCGTAAATCTTCCACGGTTAAACCATATTTATCCATGACTTCGCGGGCGGCTTCCACGTTGGGATTATCCACATAGCCCCGGCAGCCGAAACAGCGAAAGCTGCTGGACGGACACCTTGCACCGCAGCCGGCGCGAATAATCGGTCCCAGACAAATCTCATTGTATTCATACCGGCAGATATTTTCTTTGGCCTTGCATTCCACACAGACCGGATAATCCGGAACAGTCGGCCTTTTGCCCAGCAGCAAGGCCCGGATCACGGAGGCAAATTCCTTGCGGTCAATCGGGCAGCCGTGGATTTTATAGTCCACATCAACCACTTCGTGGACAGCCTTGGTCAGGCCGGTTTCCAGGTGGGGCATGTGGGCGTCTTTACCATAGACACAGTGCTTGACTTCTTCGAGGTCGAATTTGTTTTTCATCTTGTTGACCCCGCCGATGGTCGCACAGGCCCCCAGTGCAATCATAATCTTGCAGCGGCTGCGGATGATTTCGATCCGCTTTTCATCTTCGGGCCGGGTAATCGAGCCTTCGATGATGGCGATGTCGAATTCGTGACTCTGTTCGCTCATGGCCTCGCGCCATTCCACCACATCCACCACATTGATCAGGTCCAGGATTTCTTCTTCCAGATTGACTATCTGGAGCTGGCAGCCTTCACAGCAGGCAAAATCGAAAATCGCTACTCTTGGTTTGCTCATATTAGATCGCCTCCGGCACTATGGCCAAATCAGACCAGCGGAACACCGGGCCGTCCTGACAGACATACAGGCCATTGATCTGGCAATGGCCGCATTTGCCCACACCGCATTTCATTCTTCGTTCGAGATTCACATAGATATTGTCCGCAGGGACTTCGGCCTCCGCCAGCGCCATCAGTACGAATTTATACATGACCGGCGGGCCGCAGACCAGCACCACGGATTTGGGCAGGTCGCTTTCCACTTTGGGAATCAGCGTCGTCACCACCCCGACATTGCCGTTCCAGCAGTCGTGGGCTTCGTCGATGGTTTCCATCAGGGTCATATCCTTACGTTCCGACCACAGGGCCAGTTCCTCACGAAATAGCCGCATGTCATAGCATTTGGTACCGACCAGCACCGTGACCTTGCCGTAATCCTTGCGGTTATCGAGGACATAGCGGATAAAGGACCGCTGGGGCACCAGGCCAATACCGCCGCAGATAAAGACGAGGTCTTTGCCCTTGGCCTGTTCGATCGGATACAGTGAGCCGAACGGCCCGCGAACGCCGATTTTCTGGCCCGCTTCGAGCTTGTGTATCGCCCGGGTCAGGCTGCCGACGTTGCGAACCACCAGTTCAATCCCTTTCTGTGTCGGTGACGAGGAAATAGAAATCGGGGCCTCTCCCAGTCCGGCAATCGACAGTTCCACGAACTGGCCGGGAGCATGTTCCAGTTCTTTGCCGGAATCCATCTCCAGATGCATAAACAATTCCGTGCCGTTGAGCATGCGGCGCTTGGTGATCGTCGCCATCTCCGGCAGGTAAATATCCTTGTGTTCACTGCAGCAGTCACACATCGTATCATTCTCCTTTTATCCGAGGGTTCGTTCTTCCATCAGGCGGTTATAAACGGTTACGGGGTTGGCAATATCGGCTACGCAGGCGGTGATGCAGCGTCCACAGCCGACGCAGGCAATCTGGCCGCCGATTTTTTCGGGGACGTATTTGGCCTTGCGGAAAAGACGATGGCGGAAGCGGGAGGAGCGGTCCTTGCGGAAATTGTGATTGCCCGCCACCGTGGCAAAATTTTCGAGCAGGCAGCCATCCCAGCAGCGCACCCGTTCGCCGGTCTTAAGGTCCCAGTTGACCTGGTCCTGGACATCGAAGCAGTAACAGGTCGGGCAGACCTGATTGCAGGAACCGCAGGAAAAACACAGTCGGGCCTTTTCCTGCCAGACCGGGTGATTGTAGGCTTTTTCCATCAGCTTGGGCAGATAGGATGCCTTGCAGCCCAGTTTGTGTTTGTTCAGTGCGGTGCGGTTGGCTTCCCGGATGGCCTGACCTTTTTCGATATCAGCGTTGGCGGCGGCGGCAAGCCCTTTGGCATAGGTCATCAGGGCGTGACCCTTTTCCGTCGCAACATCCAGCAGATAGGCATCACCGATGTCGGTAATCAGGATATCGTAGCCATCGGAGACGACCGCGGTTTCCATCGACGAAGCAAATACATTTTTGCTGGGCCGGGCGACATCGCAGGCGATAATCGTAATCTGTTTTCTGCGATCCATGTAATGCTTGTCGTACTCGCCCTGGCTGAATAACTCATCCATCTGCCGGATGGCAATCAGGTCGTAGGGGTGAACCCCCAGCAGAATCATCGGATCATAATTCGTGACCGATTGAGCCCCGCCGCCGACTTCAAACTGCAGCAGCGGTTCGACCTGCGGAAGCACGTATTTTTTGGGCGGAAGAATGGTGACATCATAATCCAGCCGCAGTGCGGAGGCTGATTTAAGCTCATCAAACTGAAAGCGGTCGTCTTTGGCTACTACGCCGACCACTCTCCTGCCCGCCGCCAGCATCGCATCTACAAACTGCCCGAATTGTTCTTTACTCAGTTTGCTCACACTCATAAGCCAGTCCTTACTTGATTTCCTGTTAAACCGTCATTTTTGCGTTTATCACGTTTATTTTTGCCGCTTTCGGCGAATTCCTCGAGATTACAGATAATACAGCAGCGTTCCCAGCTCCATGGCCAGGTCGATGCTGACGACTTTGACGCGTTTGGGGACTTTCAGCCAGCTTGGCGATAAATTCAGGATGCCGCGGACGCCGGCATCCACCAGCAATGTCGCACAGGTCTGAGCCGATTCGGAGGGTACGGCCAGGATGGCAAGGCGGATTCCCTGGTCAGCGATGCCGGAGATGCCCTGGATATCCTGGACGGTCAGACCCGCCAGCTTTTTGCCGATTTTGGCATGGGAATTATCGAAGATGGCGGCAATATCAAACCCAAACATGGCAAAACCCGGATAGGAAGCGATGGCCGTCCCCAGACGCCCTGCCCCAATCAGGGCCGCTTTCTGGGCAACGTCCAGCTTGAGAATCTCACGAATCCGCTGGGCGGTATCTGAAACTGGGTAGCCGACACCGCGGGTGCCGAAATCCCCAAAATAAGATAGATCTTTGCGAATTTGAGGCGGATTGAGGTGGAGTTGACCAGCCAGGGCCTGGCTTGAGATATAGGCCTGACCTTCCTGTCCCAACAGCGAAAATGCCCGCAGATATCGAGGCATTCGTCGAATCGTCTCTGCCGGTATTTTGCGAAATTTCAACATCCGGAGTCGCCTTTTTATCTTTGTGTTTGTGCTCACTTTCACAAGCTGATGTTCAAAATATCGTTTTTGTTGTGCCGTGTCAAGCGTTTATTCTTTGTATTTTTCACATATTACACACAATAATCGACCTGTAATGCTTTTTTTCTTGCCGAAAGAACCCGTTTAGGGTAAGGTTTCAGCAGTAAAATACAGCCTTAATTGACCGGCTGATGGTCTTGTAGAAATAGCTATAACTGTCTTTTTTTAAATTATTTACAACTTTATGGATAATCGCAATTCAACTCTTGTTGTGGGACTCGGCAATCCCCTGATGGCGGATGAAGGGATTGGCGTGCTGCTGGTACAAAAACTTGCACTTTTATCACAAAATCAGGACATATCCGGATGTGAGGATGTGGAATTTTATGACGGCGGCGTTGGCGGCCTGAGCCTGCTTTATAAAATTGAAAAACGTCGAAAAGTCATTCTGATTGACTGCGCCAGGATGGGTACCCCTGCCGGAACGATTCGCCGATTCAGGCCCGATGAGGTCCGTACCATCAAGGCGCTGGAACATTTTTCACTGCATGAAATGGATATTTTGAAGGTATTTGAACTGGCCGAACAATTTGGAAACGCGCCGGCGGAAGTCGTTATTTTCGGCATCGAACCGGAAATTATTACATTCGACAGCAATCTGTCGGATATAATTCAGCAAAATGTTTCGCGGTATCTGGACGATATATTGAACGAAATCAAAGCAGTGCCCAATTGAACACTGTTTTGCTGATAAACACAAGAAACCCGTTGTGATGGAATACGACTATGAAACCAATCTATATCGCCGCCACGTTGCAGGATTGCGGAAAAACCTCAGTCACTCTTGGCCTGATGCAGCTTCTGCATGACCGGGGATTCGATCCGGGTTATTGCAAGCCCGTTGGCCAGCATTATGTTCGCTATCAGGACAAAAACATCGACAAGGACAGCGTGCTGATGCATCAGGTGTTCAACATGCAGGATGAACCCTGCCTGATGAGCCCGATTGCCATTGAGCGGGATTTTACCCGAAAATTTATCAACAATCCCAACGCGGGGCCTCTTGAGAAAGAAATCCTGCACAGTCGCGATGAATTGTTCAAGTCCCATAAAATCGTGCTGTTTGAAGGTACCGGCCACGCCGGTGTCGGCAGTTGTTTCGGGCTGTCCAATGCCCGCGTCGCACAATTGCTCAATGCCAAGGTCGTGGTTGTCACCGCCGGCGGAATCGGCAAGCCCATTGACGAAATTGCCCTGAGCCTGTCGCTGTTCAGAGAACACAATGTGGATGTCCTCGGCGTGATTCTGAATAAGGTGCTGCCGGAAAAATACGACATGGTCAAAGATGTCGTCAGCCGGGGGTTGAAATTGTTCGGCACCAAGCTGCTGGGAGCGATTCCCTATGAACACATCTTGTCCACCTATACCGTGGGGCAACTGGCTGAAGAATTCAAATACAATGTCCTGTGCGGACAGGATGCGCTGTCCAATCCGGTGGAGCATACGGTTGTGGCGGCCATGGAACCGCAGAATGTCGTTCGTCATATTAGGGACAATACGCTGGTCATTATGCCTGGCGACCGGATTGACAATATCCTCGTATCGATTCTGGTGTTATCCCGCCAGACAACGCTGGGCGGAGGATTGATTCTGACCGGAGGCTTTGAGCCGCATCCGACGATTGAGCCGCTGCTAAAATCCAGCAATATCCCGGTTCTGACCAGCGTCGATGATACCTTCACCGTCAGTGCACGCATGAAAGACCTCGGATTTAAAATCCAGACCTATGACACCGCCAAGATTGCCCGCCTGCATCAGCTTGTCGCAGAATATGCCGACGCCGATGCCCTCATCAAGATATTGACAGAATAAGTCTCAGCGAGTGTGAAGCAATCCTGACCATCAGCACTCATTTACAGGATAATTCAGATACACATACACCCTTGTTTCTGTGAGCATTTCATTGAGCTGTGCCGCACTTTATGGTATAGTCCCGATTCTATTATTTACAGGAACGATTCATGAAAGTATTAGTAGCAGAAAAATGCGGTTTCTGCCCGGGTGTGCGGAATGCCATCAATCTGGCGAAAAAGACCCTAGCGGAACAACAAAAAGTCTATAGCCTGGGTCCGATTATCCACAATGAAGATGTGGTTCGGCAACTATCGCAGGCCGGGCTGAGTACTGTGGAATCGGTGGAGTCTATCCCGGAGGGAACGGCCCTGATTCGTTCTCATGGGGCCACGCAACAGGAGCTGGAAACCCTTCATAATAAAGGACTTAACATCGTTGATGCGACCTGTGTACTGGTCAAACGCGTCCAGAAGATCGCCCGCCAGCTCCATGAAGAAGGGTATCAGGTGGTTATCATCGGCGACAAAGATCACCCGGAAGTCAAAGCCGTTGTCGGATCGGCTGAGGGCGTTGAGGTTATCGGGGACGAGTCCGATCTCGATAAGATACGAAACCATAAGAAGTTAGGTGTAATTTGCCAGACCACTCAAAGCCCTGATTATTTCGCCACCATGATAGGCTATATCGGCAAATTGCCCTTTTCAGAGATCAAAATAATCAACACGCTGTGTCGGGAAACCAAAGACCGCCAGGAGGCTGCAGTTAAACTCTGTCGCCAGGTAGATATTATGTTTGTCCTCGGCGGCCTGCACAGCGCCAACACCCGCAAACTGGCGGAGTTATGTAAAAAACATAATCCGCAAACCTACCATTTGCAAAACTGGGAAGAACTTGATATAAATACCCTTTCCGGAAAACGGGTGGCCGGCGTGACGGCAGGTGCATCCACCCCGGATGAGGTCATTCGAGAGTTTGTGGAAAAGCTCGAAGCGTACCAAAGTTAATTGTCATTAAAAAATGTGTCGGCAGCGTTGCCGATGCGATTTAACCTTAACAAGGTTATAGGTTCGCCGGCGTATATGTGGGGCGCCAGCGAGGCCTCAAAACAACTCACAGGAGATTTTTTATGGTAGATAGAAATTTAATTTCGAAACTTGGCATCACCGACGATCAGCTTGAGCAGCAATTGGGGGAATTGTACACCACAGAACATCAGCAGATGCTGGAAAAAGCTCTGGATAAAAAGGTCGAGGCCCTTGTGCCCGGCACGATTGTCAAGGGTAAGATTGTCGGCATGGCCGGTAATGATGTGGTCATCGAACTGGGACTCAAGAGCGAAGGTCTGATCGAAACATCCGAATTCGACAGCCCCGACGAAATCGTTTCCGGCAAGGAAATCGAAGTCCTTCTGGAAGAAGTCGATGCCGAAAACGGACTGGTCCTGTCCAAACGCAAAGCCGACCGCATTCGCGGCTGGGAACACATCACCACCACCAAACAGGAAGGCGATGTGGTCAAGGGTATCGTCAGCCGCCGCATCAAGGGCGGTCTTCTGGTCGATATCGGCGTGCCGGTGTTTTTGCCCGCCTCGCAGGTGGACATCCGCAAGCCCGGCGACATCAGCCGCTTCATCGGCACCGAAATCGAGTGCAAGATTCTCAAGATCGACACCGAAAATCACAACATCGTGGTTTCGCGCCGCAAACTCATCGAAGAAGACCGTCAGGCCAGCAAGGAAAAACTGCTGCGTGAAATCGAAGTCGGTCAGCTTCGCAAAGGTATCGTCAAGAACGTCGCCGATTTCGGCGTATTCGTGGACCTGGGCGGTCTGGACGGCCTGCTTCACATCTCCGACCTCAGTTGGGGCCGCGTGGCACATCCGTCCGAAGTGGTTCAACTGGACCAGGAAATCGAATGCATGGTCATTGGCGTGGATCGCACCACCGAGAAGATTTCGCTGGGTCTCAAGCAGAAACAGCCCAGCCCGTGGGCCAATGTCGAAACCCGCTTCCCGGTCGGCAGCCGCGTGAAGGGCACCGTGGTCAACATCATGAACTACGGCGCGTTCATTCGCCTGGACGAAGGCATCGAAGGCCTTGTCCATATCAGCGAAATGAGCTGGACCAAGCGCGTTGCCCATCCGTCGGACATTCTGCAGGTCGGACAGGAAATCGACGTGGTCGTGCTGGATGTCAACAAGGAAAAACAGGAAATCTCGCTGGGTATCAAGCAACTTGAGGCCAATCCGTGGACCATCGCCGGCCAGAAGTACCCGGTTGGCACCATGGTGACCGCCAAAGTGACCAGCCTGACCAATTATGGCGCATTCGTCGAAATCGAACCCGGTATCGACGGCCTGATTCACATCTCCGACCTGAGCTGGACCAAGAAATACAATCACCCCGGCGAATGCCTGCAAAAGGGTCAGGAAATCCGCTGCGTCGTGCTGGAAGTCGATGAAGACAAGCACCGCATCTCCCTGGGTATCAAGCAGTTGACCGAAGATCCGTGGTTCCGCGCGATTCCGGAAAAGTACATCCCCGGCCAGATCGTTCGCGGCAAGATTACCAAGCTGACCAACTTCGGCGTGTTTGTGGAACTGGAAAACGAACTGGAAGGCCTGCTGCATATTTCCGAGCTGTCCGACCAGAAAGTCGAATCGCCGCAGGATATCGTCAAGATCGGCGACGACGTCGAGGTCAAGATTCTGCGGGTCGATACCGACAGCCGCAAGATCGGCCTGAGTCTGCGTCGCGTCCAGTGGGCAGCCGAAGACCAGAGCCATGCCGCCACCCCGGAAACGTCCGAAAATCAGGGGCCGCAGCGTCGTGGTGGTTTGGATGGCCCGCTGATGCCCAGCTAAAACTCCTTGAATAGCAAAGGTTTACGGCCTTAATCAGTATTTTTACGGACCGCAGTTAAGCTGCTGGTCGATTTTGGCCGATAAAGACCACAGGGACAAAGGGAAAGTATGCCCTTGACCCTGTGGTCTTATTTTTTTATACCCTGTGGGTATGGTTTTGCTACGACGGCTATGGGCTATTTTATTATGTCGCAACAAAGCTTGAAATTGACGAGTGAGATCAGTATAACTAAACGAAAGTCGAGAAAGAACAGGGATGACCTTTTTCGGCAGTATTGCGAAGGTAGGTGATACATGGCTTTCGATGTAACGATCAAAGAGTATCTCAAAGAAATCGACGAAGCACCCCTGTTAAGCTGGAACGAAGAAAAAACACTCGCAACGGCTGTTCTGGATCATAATGATCCGGAAGCCCGCGACCGCCTGGTCCGCAGCAACCTGCGGCTGGTCGTCAATATCGCCAAGAAATTCTCCGGACGGGGACTGACCCTCGGCGATCTCATTGAAGAAGGCAACCTCGGCCTTCTGCGTGCCGTGGATACCTTTGATCCCGAGCATGGTGTGCGATTCAGCACCTACTCGGCATGGTGGATTAAACAGTCCATCAAACGAGCCATTCTTAATAACTCCCAGCCAATTCATATCCCGACCTACATGGTTGAATTGATCAACCAGTGGCGAAGCACCTATGCGGAACTGGAATCCAAGCTCGGACGCACGGTCAGCCTCGAAGAAATGGCATCCGCGATGAAAGTCCCGGTTCGCAAGGCACGCGCCATACGCGACATTGTGACAGTCGTTGACCAGGGCTTCCAGCATGATTCCACAGAGGACAATGCCGGGCTGGATGATGCCATCGAAGACGATAAAATTCAGATGCCCGAAGACGACCTCGGTTCGGACGAAGAACTGGGCCGGGCGGTGGAGTTGCTGGACCAGATCGATCCGCGCGAAGCCGAAGTCCTGCGTCTGCGGTTCGGGCTCAATGGCGAAGAACCCCTGACACTCAAGCAAATCGGCGAGAAGCTCAACCTGACACGCGAGCGCGTCCGCCAGATTCAGCGGAACGCGCTGGCGCAGTTGAACGAATTAATGACCGCGTAATTGAAGTTTGTGCAACTTAAAGTTCCGGGTGTGTATCCACCTGCAACGGACGCTGCTGTTTCCACAGACCGCGGGTGAAGTCCGGGAATTTGACCGGTTTTCCGCCGGCAGCAACCGACTGTTCACTCAGAGGAATAATCGCACTCCAGGCCACGGAATCATAGACATCGATATCCGGCGTTAATCCCTTGCGCAGGGCCTGAATCAGACGCCAGTCTTCGATGAAATCCATACCGCCATGGCCGGCGCCGGCGGATTTTTCACGCAGATGCTTCCAGACGGGATGTTCGTAGTCTTTGGAATAATCCGACAGGTCCTGCCATGCATGCGGCTTGCTTTTGCCTTCGATATAAACCAGCTCGGACGGATACTTCTGAACCAGCCCCCTGGTCCCCTGCACGAGGAAATCCCGGCTGTAGGGTCTTGGCAGGTTGGTATCATGAGTACACAAAATCGTCTTGCCGAGTTTGGTTCTAATCATGCAAACATTGACATCACCCAGGGCAAACTTCTGGTTGACCCAGGGACTATCGGGATAGTGCACTTTGGCATATTCATTTAAGCCGAGCGAGGCCGTGCTCATGGATACCAGCGTATCGAATGCATCTCCCCGATGGATGTCCATGCACCAGGCCATCGGCCCGATGCCATGGGTGGGGTAGAGATTTCCATCACGCTTGATGGATTCATGGAGCCGCCACTGACCCTGATAATAGGTTGGGGACAGTTTCAGATCCCGCAGGTCATGCAGGTATCCGCAGCGGCCATGCAGAATCGT
>CAZKAI010000032.1:0-13443 GCA_964550565.1 uncultured Pirellulales bacterium | reverse complement strand
TCTTCGGTTTCGCACATCTTGACAAAGTCCAGTTCGCCGGCCGTGTAGAGTTTGGGTTCAGGGAATCCCGCCTTGGTTACAATCGCAGCCGCCCGCTTGGCCATTTCCGGCCGAATATCGCAAATCGCGACAATCTGGCACCCTGCCACCTTGGTCAGGTTGCTGACATGGCCGGTACCCATATTGCCCGTGCCGACAAAACCAACCCGAATCAGGTCTTTTGGGGTACTGCCATAAGCGGTCATCGGGGCCGCCGAGAGGCCTTTTTTCGACGATGACTGGCATCCGGTGAATAAAAACGTTCCAGCCGCAGCACAAACGCCGGCTGCCTTCAAAAACTCTCTGCGTGTATTACACTGTTCCATGTGTCCTCGCTTTTCGAATTGATATTAGTTCCAGGTACTGGGCATCTTTCCGGGAATATAAGATCGCTTAAACCATATCCAGTCTTCGGTAGAGCCTGTTCCTGGGTCCACCGCCGACCAGCCTTTCTGCTGGGCCTTGGCCATTTCTTTGGTTTGTTTGTTCACCCATTTATGTCTGTCGGCATGACCGTCAGCATAAACAAAAGTACTGCTGTCGTTATGCAGAATGGCAAATGGATCCACCCAATTGGGGGTTTTGAGATTCATGTTCCAGGTGCGGTGATTCCACCCATACCCGTCGGTCTCTTCCAGAAAAATGATCTTGTCGCTGGGGTTGACAAATTGGGAGGCGCGGATGATTTCCACCTTCATCTCACCCGTTGAATCACCGCTATCGGTCGGCCGCTTGGACAACGGCTTGCCAATCGAATATGTCCGATAGCCTCCGATCCACAATCCCGGCGGATTGCCCGTCGGGCTATTGTAGGGATAAACTGCACGTTTGGTGTGCCGCATGTCAACGGGGCAATGATAGGCTTTGGGATCAGTCACATAGGGCCAGAGCGCTCCAACCTGAAAACCTCGAATTTTATCATTCAGTGTATCGTTAATATCCTGATTATTCGGTCCCATCGGTCTGCCAACCCAATTTCGCACAGTCACATTGCCTTCTGATCGTGTATAGGTCGAACGGCCATCATACTGATCCGAAGTGTCACCGTCAACAATCAATCCTTTGTTATCTTCGGCATACAAAAGCCAGCATTTGCCCAACTGGGCCTCGTTACCCATGCAGACTGAACCGGCAGCGACTTCTTTGGCAACCTTTAAGGCCGGGACAATAATTGCCAGCAACAATGCAATGATCGCAATGACCACCAGCAGCTCGATTAACGTAAAAGCCCTTTGCTTTTTCATGTCTTTCTCCTTGACGCATTTATGCATCTTTATTGTCTTTTTATACACCATCCCTCTTACCTATTATTTAATCCGTTTTAGAGAAAAAAATCACCCTCAAAAAAATGATTTTCCTGAAAATTCACACTCCAGGCGTGATTTGGGCAAAGTTTACAGCCCTTCTACTTGAAATTAATTGCAGGGATGATGTGTTTTCCCGCAGCAAATAGACAGAATTATTCCCCGCCGGCAAAGATCAGAGAGCTGACGCGGATAATCATCCGGACAGGGCCGATATCGACGGGGATAAATGGTTTCCAGCCGTCAAAATAAATCTTAAAACGGGGTTGCGTTTCAGGCCCACAATCCTATTTGCGTCCAGTACCCCAGATTCCGCGATACAGTCTTTGATAATCAGGATTGGTGCTCTGATTGGAGGCCTCACCTAAATTGTATGCCTCTCCATAGTTCGTAAGCTTTTTGGCTCGTTCCACAAATGCCAGAGTTCTTGTATCTTCCCACCGCCAATATTCTGCATGGCCATCGGCAAAGGATAATACAGTCCCATCGTTGTGCTGTGAACCCGGAACATCCCAGAACTTATAAGCCATGGGATCCGGATGGATGCTCCAGCCCTGGGCGGTTTCGCGGCCTTCATCGATGAATGCAATCTGGGCGGAACTATTCCTTAATTCGGTCAATTGTTTTACGGGGCGGCCATATTGTAATCCGCTGTATTTAATAAAATCATAGCCATTCAGCGAATCGACAATCGAATAGGAACGAATCCGTTTGACCTGTGTCGTGTCGGCAACGCCTGTATTTGCACTCTCGTGATTGGTGCAGCGGTACGCTTTCAAGATATTGACGTAGGGATAGAAAGTACCTAATGTAATAGCCGCTTCAAGGGCACGACGGTTATCTACATCATTTGTCAATCCCACCCACGTCGGTGTGCTGTTTGCCCATCCGAAAGGTTCCCCGCCAGTAATGGCAGAGGTCATCGCGGCAGCAAGGATGCCCTTATTTTCTTCTGCGTAGGTTTTCCAGGCCTGAGTTAATTGTCTGACGTTGGATTGACAGATGACACGCTTGCCGGCCTCCTTGGCTTTTTTCAATGCGGGCATAACGATCGCCAGAAGCATCGCAATAATTGCGATTACAACCAGGAGTTCAATTAACGTAAAAGCCCTCTTGTTCTTCATAATTCTTCTCCTTGCCGCATACTCGCATTTTCAATGTCTTATTTGTGAATATTTTCACAGTTCCTATTGTATAATTCAACTCATGGCAAAATATCTCCCATCAAAAATTTGGATTTCTTGAAAATTGTTTCTTCATTTCTGCAGGCCAAAAACATTCATCCCGCTTAGTTTCAGGGGCCGTGCAAAATGCATTCGATGAGGTTTAAAAATCGAGGGCCTTTTGAGACTTTGGTGCTCACAAAACCATCACAATGCCCATCATTATTGTAATTATCGTGACCGGTTTGACGTTATTGATGAAATCGGGATATTTGCAATTTATCTGTATTGGAGATTTTGACTCGATTTTGTGGCGTAAATATAGCGTTACCCAATCAATGCACGCGGCATAAAAGCGGCCCGTGGCCGACGAGGAATAATCCTATCCGCTGGGTATTCAGGCTGATTTATCCTGTTATTTTTTAGGGATGATGCTGTTGTACTCGTTTTCAAATTGCAGCACATGACGCATTTCTTCCTGGGCCAGTTCGAAAAACATCTTCCGCAATTGCGGATCTTTGGCCTGGACCATCAGTTCAGCGAAGAGCTGAAAAGCCGCCTGCTCTTTGCGAATGGCAAGCTGCAGCGCATCGGCGTACGTCATAGACTGGGCCTGTTCATCAACTTCAATATAACTGGCCGGCTCATCGGTAACTTTGTACCCTTCTTCGTTGACCACCTGGCCCTGCTTGATGAGTTCGAATTCAAGACTGGATTTGTGCTGCATTTCATTCCGCTCCAGCACCTCAAAGATGATTCGTGTGGTGGAATCCTTCATCAAAGCCGCCAGGTCATGATAAAACTGGGCCGAGGCGTCTTCCTTGCGAATCGCAAATTCGAGAACATCTTTGACTGTTTTAAAATCCATACAAGCTCCTTCGGAATCAGGCACCGATCTGTGCCAGGTACTTTTTCCATGTATTGATATGGCCGACCTCATCGGCCCGGTCTTTTTCCAGCGTCATGCGCGTAGCCTCATCCCATGGGGCCGCATTCAGCAATTCGCCATAATGGTGAACGGCTTTGCTTTCCAGCCAGATACCCATGTTGAGCATCGCTTTTTGTCCCAGCATACGTGAGCCAAATCCGAAAACGAACCCGACAATCCACCAGGCCCAGCGAAACGGACTGGGACTGAGGCCGTATTCATAAAGCCGCAGCAGGAAATCGGAAATATGGGTCTGTTCGTTGCACATGGCGCGGATCATTTCCTCATCCATTTCATCGCGTTTGCCGGTAATTTGAAATCGATACACATTGGTCGCCATGATTTCCAGGCTATGCAGTGTCCGAAGAGCCTTTTTGACACGGGAACGTTCATCGGGAGATAATTGACGACCACGCAGGGCAACATCTTCTTTTCGGATGGCCGGACGAAGAATCATAACGTCATATTGAGCATTTTCATTTGGATTCACGCTGTGGTCTCCTTGATCGAAGTTTTAGTTCAACATTATTATCACGGTTTGAGCGGTATAAGTCAAGAGCTGCAGGTCGATTTATTCTGATCCGGAACGAAAATATCCATTTATAAATATACGCACAATCGTCATTAGGGTGCTTAAATTTCAGATTTGACACGTTGACATCCTGACTTAATTCGGGTATCAACTGCCAATATAAATAGAACCTTTATGAAAGGGTGAATGATGACTCTTGCGGCATATTTCGAACAACACGATGGTATCGGGATTCTGGCTACCTGCGATCCTGATAATCTGGTGGATTTGGCGGTTTATTCAAAGCCCGTCGTCATCGATGAAACCACCGTTGCATTTGTCATGCGGCAGCGAATTAGTCATAAAAACCTGCGGGCGAATTTGAATGCCGCTTATATGTTTATTGAAAAAGGCCCCGGCTATCAGGGTAAACGGCTCTATCTGACCATGCAGCGGGAAGAGACCAATCGCACTGTGATTGAAGCCCTGCGAAAAAAACAGCCCTGGATTTATCCGGCCGGGGATGACTCAGAAAAATTCCTGGTCTTTTTCACCATCAATCGCATCCGACCGTTAGTTGGGGACGAAGCATCCAAATAAACCTGCATAGATACTTCTTTATCAATATTATCATACTCTATATATCTTATTTTATATAAAAAGCTCTGAACCTGCGTCATATTGAGTCGTAATTATCAGTATATGCCCGTTGGATTGTTTGACAGGATTACAACGCGAAAGGGCAAAAAATGACTTGGTTTGAAGCAGAACAATTAGCGAAATACATATCCGAGCTGGAGACTGCTTTGGATGAATGGGCATACGATAACCCGAGGATGCGCATTGAGTTAGCAGAACTGGATAAAATAGAGCGTAAAATTACAAAATCCATCCATCAGCGTTCTAATGATAATTCTTTCAGAATTTTAGCCTATGAAGTCCTGAATCGTGCCCATCATTGCCGAAACGAAATCCGGGAACGTCTTATGGCATAAACCAATCGCTGTGGTTTTTTGTTGGTTTCTCTACTATTTTCTGATAGATTCACTTCCTAAAATTGGCCGGATGCAATGTGATAGGCTGGTTTTTTTGAATACCCAAATTGATACTATCGCGGAGTTAGTTTATGCATATTGACACCTTTGTTTTAGGGGATTTTCAGACCAACTGTTATGTAGTCCGAGCAGATGAATCGAGAAAGGATTGTGTCCTGATTGATCCGGGCCTGCACCCCTACCCGCTGGTTCAATTTCTCCAGCAGCAAAATCTTAATCCCGAAGCGATTATCATCACCCATGGCCATATTGACCATATTGGCGGGGTGGAAATCGTCCGCGAAAGCTGGCCAAAGATCAAAGTCTATATACACAAAGCCGATGCGGAGATGCTGACCGATCCAAATGAGAATTTGTCCATGGTGGCAGGAACCGTATTTCAGGCACGACCCGCCGAGGTGGTTATTAACGGTCAGAGTGAAATTCGAGCCGCGGGATTGCGATTTGAAGTCCTGCACACGCCGGGCCACACCCCCGGCGGTATTTGCCTGCATTGTCCGTCAGACGGTATCGCTTTTGTGGGCGACACACTGTTTGCAGGGTCGGTAGGACGCTCGGACTTTCCCGGCGGCAGTCATGAACAACTCCTCCAGAGCATTCAGACCCAACTGCTGGTACTGCCGGAAACCACCCGTATTTATCCGGGCCACGGCCCCCATACCACCCTTCGCAACGAAAAGAAACATAATCCCTATTTGTAATGGCGGGATATTACAGCTCCGGCACGACTTCGGGATAGACCTGTCCGCTGGCGGTGATTTTGAAGACGTAAATCAGGCCGGGGCGGAGTTTGGTGTACACGGCATTACCATAGACCGCTTCGATATCATACTGGCCTAACGACTCGGGATTGTTGGCCAGCTCCCAGATATGCTCCCAGAACATCTGGCGGTGTTCGGCAGGCAGCAATTGCAGCAAATCAGCATAGCGAGCCGGTTCTTGTCCCAGTTCTTCGATGGGGAAACCCTCGCGCGGCGACATCGCTTCGCCATAAATTCTCCGCCACAGGTACATGGCACGGGCCTTGCCGTCCATGACCATCTGAGAACCGAACTTAACAATCAGGGCATCAAAATGCACGATATCGCCTTCGATGGTGTATTCTTTTTCGAGAATCTTTTTGAGCTTGTCTTTGCGGTCGGTCTCAACAAATTTCAGAGTGGTCATCAGTATACCGTCGGCAGTCTTTTCCTGTGAAACCACCTTGGCATACCCAATCTGCTCCTCGGTCGTCAGATTGGTGATAGCCTGTTTGAGCTGCTTATTTTCCGTCAGCAATTGATGGATGGTCATCGCTCCCTGATACGCCGTTCGACCGACATACCACAGGCCGATTCCCAGCGGGATCAAAGCGGCACACGTGATAATAGAACGTATTTTCATGAAAGTCCTGTTGTTGAAATTAGACTATGGATTCAGATAAGGCGCTATCCCCTGCAGGGCATTGGCTCGGGTGGTCAAATCCGGATAGGCCGGGCTTTCCTTATCCCCCTGCTGGGCCAGGATTCGAGCCGCCAGGACTCTGGCCTGCTGAGCCTGGTCTATGGCATCGGCCAGAACACGCATGCATTCCTGCGGGGAATGGAAACCCATGCCATTGGAGGCGGAGACATAATCCCAGCGGAACTGGGCATGGCGAAGCAGCGTCCGAACCGGCTTGAGCTGGTCATCGGTCGCCTTGGCCTGGATTGCCGCGGCTACGTCAAAATGAGCTTCAACGATGGCTTTTTCGGCTTTGAGTTTGGTATCACGCACCTTGGTCTGGATCGCCTCGACCCTGCCGCGAATTTCCTGCTCGCTCCAGCGGTGACAGACGGCACAACTGTTGGAAATATTCTGCAGCGGGCTTTGGACGTGGTGGTCGGTGAACTTCATGCCGCCTTCGGTGAAATACGGCATGTGGCAATCCGCGCAGGACACCCCGCGATAGGCGTGAATCCCTGTCAGATACAACTCATAATCCGGGTGCTGGGCTTTGACAATCGGCGTTTTGGAGACGGGGTGCACATAATCCGTAAAGTCCATCGCATCGTAATAGTCCAGCATGGCTTCAACCGTAGTGCCCTTATGCCAGGGGAATGTCAGATAATTCTTCTTTTCGGCTGCCGCGTCATTGGCGAAATAATACTCGACGTGACATTGTGCACAGACCAGGGACCGCATTTCCTGATGTGAAGCCTGGCTGATATCTTTGCCCATGGCGGCAAATCCCTCAATCAGTCCCGGCCGGGTAATCCGCAGACGCATCGTCGCGGGGTCATGGCAATCCTGACAGCCGATGGGATGCTTGACCTCGTCGGTCAGGTCATGAAAATTGGCCGCATAAAATTCTTTAACACCCATGCTGTTCATCAGCCGCGGGACATCGGTACTTTTGCAGGTCCAGCAGGTCGCCGCCTGAAACGGCTTTTTGACTCGTTTGGTGTCCCTGACATCCTCAACCGCCCAATAATGGCCGCGGGCCTGTTTGTAATCCAGCGAGAAACCATATCCGGCAAACAACACCACCTGATAGGGATCCGCTTCCAGATAATCCCGGGGAAATGAGCCCCCAAACAAGGTCTGCGTATCGCAGATTTCGGTCTTGCGGTACGTTTCGTATTCTCGAGGCCAGTTCTGCCCCCAGACGGCGTTATCCGGCTCAAAATCGGCGATCGGCTTGACCACCATCATTGGCCGCTGCGCCTCCCATCGGCGCTCCATCACCGACACTGACAGCAGGCCCAGCACAATGACCACCGCTGCGGTAGCCACTACAATCAATCCGCCCACCCACAGCGGCAGCCGAATCGGTTTTTTTTCGGTCTTATTTGTCATTGGATACCTCCTGATTCAACCAGTTGACTCCCGCCTTGGGCAGGTCGGGACGCAGCATTGAGGGCGAAGAGGACAGACTCCGGACTTCGCCATGAATATTCTGATGACAATCCCAGCATTTGCGTTCACTGACGCCGGCCAGACGCACCATCTGCACCTGATTTCCGTGACATCGCAGGCAGTTTCGCTGCACAACCGGGACCGCCGTTGCGGATAATTCCAGCGTCTGCGGCTCGGCCCGGAGAGTAAACACCGCGGAATGTTTGGTTCCATCCAGCCCCTTGAAGGCCCATTTGGCGGCCATATTTTCATGCGGAACATGGCAATCCGTACACACCGCCGCATGACCATGACTGCCCCGCTGCCAACTGGCATAGGCATCGGTCATCACGTGACAGTTCATACAGGTCTGCGGTGAATCGGAAAGATAGGATGTCGCATTGGCAATCCGTACCAGCACCACACCGGCCCCTGCTGCAATGCCCACCAGCATATAAAAAAACACCTGCCAACCCCGCCCCAGCCCACCCAGGCTCAGGACGATATCGGCAAGTGTTTTGATGGTTCGCAGCAGCGTTGTAATCATTTACACCTTTAATGAACCCGTTCGAATATGGATATCCCGCTGCGGGAACGGAATCGAAAGCCCATTCTGTTCCAGCGAGACTTTAATATGTTCCGTCAAATCAAAATAGGTCGGCCAGTATTCGTCGGACTTGACCCACGGTCTTACGGCAATATTGACAGAGCTGTCACCCAGCCCAAGCACTGCCACCACCGGAGCCGGATCACGCAGGACGCGTTTGTCGGACAGCAGCACACTGGTAATAACCTGCTTGGCTTTGGCGATATCATCCCCATAGGAAATGCCAATCACTAAATCCACACGACGTTTGTCGTTGGCCGTATAATTGGTGATATTCGCGCCGGTGACCTGCGAATTCGGGATAATAATTCGTACATTATCCGGAGAATGAAGGACTGTATTAAATATCTGGATTTCCTGAACAGTCCCCTTGGCTCCGGCGGTCTCGACAAAATCGCCAACCCGGAATGGCTTGAAGATAATCAGCAGGACCCCGGCCGCAAAATTGGACAGCGACCCCTGCAGAGCCAGACCAACCGCCAGACCCGCGGCACCAATCACCGCCACCAGGGAGGTGGTTTCCACCCCCAGGCGACTCAGGGCCGCAATCGCGACAAACACCAGCAAGCCAAAATACAGCAGATTGCGTACAAATTTGCTCAGGGTCGGATCCACCTTGGCCCGGTTCAGCACATTTTCAAGTAAATTGGTCAACACCCGCGCCAGCCAGCGTCCGACATAAAAGATCAGCGCCGCGGTAATCAGGCGAAACAGCAAATCCATGCCCTGCGTTGCAAGATAATGTGAAATCGTATCCCACATCTTCTGGGGATCCATACTGGTTAAGCCGGCCAAATCCACCTTGGATGGTGTTTGTGCGGTTTCAGCCGGAACAGGCTGTTGGGCCTCCGCTGCCATTAAAACACGATTACTGCTGCACCAAAGAACCAGACTAAATATCGCAACAACATATTTCATGAAATGAACACTCCTGAATCCATATTTTACTTCGGCCTGGACACCCGAAAAACTAATTATTTTATCAAAAAACAAATCCATCCATTGCTTACCCAGAACGCACGGGTTTGGGATAGGCAGACCAAAAAAAAGGCTGCGGACGCATTATACGTCCACAGCCTTGTGTATGCAATAGGATGGATTATTCGTAGAAGTTGGTGGCTTCGGTTTCCATCACTTCACGTCCAAGCTGCTTGCTGTTCATCGTAGTAGTGAAGCGAACATCGCCGGCCTTGACCGCCTTGACTTCGACTTTCCATGTTGCCTTGGCCTTCGGGGCCAGAGAGCCCAGAGCCTGGAAGGTCACAGTACCGTCGGCAAAGCTGCCCGTGGTGGCGCCGCTGGCACTGACGAACTGCATCGAATCTTCCAGTTTGCACTTGACGACAATGTCGGTATCCGGAGCGGAACCCTGGTTGGTAACTGTGATAATATAGGTTTCGTTCTTGCCGACTTCGATCGGGTCGGATACGTCAATCACCTCAAGCAGAATCGCGGCGATACCAGCCACATCCGTCTTGGCCGAGGCCTTGACGCTTTCGGCACAGGTGGCCGAAACCGATGCGACATTGCTGAAGGAACCCGCAGACTGCGGCAGATAGCTGACAGAGACCTTGCGGCTCTGGCCGACTGCCAGAGTGCCCAGATTCCATGTCACCTGACCGCCTGCAACCTGACCGCCATCGGAGGCAGCAACTTCGCCTACGCCGGCAGGAATGGTATCAGTCAGAGTCGTTGCGGTTGCCGGGGCATCACCCTTGTTGGCAACGGTGATTTCATAGCTGACCTTGCGGCCCAGATACTGTTTTTCAGGTCCGGTCTTGGTGATGGCCAGAACGGGCTGTTTGACCGCTGTGGCACAGGCTTCGGATTCAGCCTTGAGATTGCCCTGGGCCTGAGCCAGAGCACCGCTCTTATAAGTACCGGTCTTGGCAGCCTTGGCCATGACGGTATAAACCATCGATTTGCCGGGTTCCAGATTGCCAACCTTGATTTCCACGACCTTCTGGCCCGTCGTCAGGGTCAGACCTTCGGGAAGCTGGTCGGTAATGACCACATCTTTGGCCACACCGGTGCCCTTGTTGGACACCATATACTTGAGGGCGATCTGATCGCACAGCAGGACTTCAGCAGGACAGGTCTTGCTGAGGGCCAGGGCGGGCTGTACCACCTGAGTCTTGGCACAGGCAGGAATAATATAGGTCGCGTCTGCACAGGTCTGCACCCAGCCGACTTCTTTGGCCGTGCCGGTGACTACAATCTTTTCCTGGGCCTTGGGGCCAAGAGTAGGCATCGTCCAGGTCAACACGCCATCTTTGGGTTCGGCCGCGGGGGTCGCACTCTTGAAGGCATAGTTGGCGGGAAGACGATCATTCACAACGACCTGGTTGACTTCCATATCGGTCAGATTGGTCACCAGAATCGTGTAGTCGAAAGGCTGACCCACTGCAACCGATGCGGGCATCATCTTATCGATTTTAATGACCCCGCAAGAACAATATGTACGAGAAACCTGATTCGGCCCAGTTGCCGGGGCCGGAGCTGGCGCTGGTGCGGGTGCCGGAGCAGGGGTCGGTTCCACCTTCGCGGGTGCCGGAGCCTCTTTTTGCCCTGTCATACAAGCGCATCCCACCAAGCCCAATACCGAGATGCAACACAATACCAATGCCACTTTCTTCATAGAACACCTCCAATTCAAATAAGGGTTGTAAATACGATGTGTACGTGCTCCCCCCGGAACACATTGACTTGATTGTCTTGAAACATCCATGTTGACTCCCATCCGAATATCCTTTGCATTCACTTTCAATTGTTGTTATGAACAGTATAAACCCCACAAACCGGATTTGCAAAGATTTTTTAGCTGTAAATCTTGCATTAATACATATATATACACAGGCTTTATCTTGTATTCTTTTTTTCTTGATTCATCTGGTTATTTCGCATAATCTTCTTTAACAAGCGATTACAAGATTATAATTATCCAGTAGTTGGAGTATTTTATTATATGCAAACTGCCCTGCTCATCACTTTGATATTGCTGCTGTTGGTTGTTCTGGGGATTTTAGCATATCTTTTTCATACTCTTTTGGCGACCCGGCGTGAATTATCGTCCCAAACGACCAGTGTTTCAATGCTTTCGGGGCAGTTAGACCAGTTGCGTACCGCCAATGAATCGCTGAGTCAGTCGCTGACTCAGAATCTGCAATCCGGCCAGCAGAATCTGACTACATTTCTAACCGGCAACACCAAAACCCTCAGCGACCTCAAGCAGCAACTGGGCACGATTGAGGGGCAAAGCCGACAAATGGTTCAATTGTCAGCCGATCTTCGCGGATTGCAGAATATTTTGCAGGCTCCCAAACTGCGCGGTCTGATGGGGGAATATTCGCTTGAAAATCTTCTGAAAACGGTTTTGCCTACCGACCATTACACCCTGCAATATACATTCCGCAGCGGGCGTAAGGTGGACGCCCTGATTAAGCTGGCCGATTACAGTGTCTCCATCGATGCCAAATTCCCGCTCGAATCGTTCCAGAAACTGGCGGATGCTCAGACCGATGAAGAACGAAGCCGGATTCGCAGACAGTTTTTGAATGATGTCACCAAACATGTGGATAAGATTGCCGACAGTTATATTCTGCCGGAAGAAGGAACCCTGGATTTCGCATTGATGTATATTCCGGCTGAAAACGTCTATTACGAAATCATCGTCCGCCAGAGCGAAGACAAATCCGACCTGTCCGACTATGCCCGGTCTCGAAAAGTCATCCCCGTATCCCCGAATCTCCTTTATGCCTACCTGATGACTGTGGTTATGGGTCTTCACGGGATGGCCATCGAAAAACAGGCCGAGACCATCCGGACCAACCTGCAGAAGCTGGCCGGCGACTGGAATACGTTCGGGGATGAATGGAAAGTGCTCGGAAATCATCTTCGCAATGCCTATAATAAATATGACGACGGGCAGAAGAAAATCGACCGTCTGACTCTGCAATTGGAGCAAATACAGAAAACCGACAACTGATTAAGGAAAAAGACTATGCTGCGAGTAGGAATCGTCGGACTTGGATTCATGGGACGAATGCACCTGAATTGCTGGAACCGCCAGAAGAATGCCAGGGTGGTTGCGGCGTTTGATATAGACCCGAATATCCAACAGAAGGCTTCGGAACTGATCGGCAATATCAAAGGTCAGGGTCAGCCGCTCGATTTGAAATCGATTCAGTTCTACAGTAATTACGATGAATTTCTCAGGTCATCCGGCATTGACGCGGTGTCGATTACCACCCCGACCTGGCTTCATGCCGACTATACCATCAAGGCATTGGAGGCAGGCATTCATGTCTTGTGTGAAAAGCCGATGGCGCTGACTCTCGAACAGTGCGACCGGATGATTGCGGCCGCCGGCAAGACCCAAAAGAAGCTGATGATTGCCCATTGTATCCGTTTTTGGCCGGAGTATGATGCTGCCCGACAGATTATCGAATCCGGCCAGTACGGCCGGGTTAAGGCCGCACAGTTTCGCCGATTTTGTTCTCCTCCGGGATGGAGCAGCGATAACTGGCTGACCAACGAATCCAAAAGCGGCGGTATGGTGCTGGATTTGCATATTCACGACTCCGATTTTATTCATTCGCTGTTTGGTCTTCCCAAGGCCGTCCAGACCCGAACGCTGACACAGAATCAGTCAATCTGGCATATCGATACCCAATATCTGTACGAGGATAATACCGTCATCACCGCTCAGGGCAGTTGGCTGGCCAGTGATTCCTATACCTTCGGGATGGATTTCACCATCTTCATGGAGAAGGCGACCCTGATTTATGATTGTCGGCAAACGCCGGCATTTCGACTGTTCCCCAGCCGGCAGGAGCCTGTAACACCCGCAGTCCAGCCGGATGATGGCTATTTTCATGAAATCCACTATTTCAAAGACTGGCTTGCCGGCACCGTGGACGGCACACGGATAACGCCGCTTCAGTCGCGCGAGTCGGTCCGACTCATTGAGGCGGAAAAACA
>CAZKAI010000031.1:0-40197 GCA_964550565.1 uncultured Pirellulales bacterium | reverse complement strand
CCCTGCTGACTGGCAGGGGTTTCAAAGACAAAATCCACCCACACGGTTCGATCTTTCCGGGCTTCTTTGTTGGTATAAGTCATCGTGTCCGAGAGGCTTTTTTTGACCAGTTTGCCTTTTTCAAGAATTCCGATGGGCCAGATGGCTTTTCCTGCGCCGCTGAGATTGCCGGCTTTATCCGAGGCCTTGGTAATCATACGGACCTGGGACATGGTGAAAATGATGTTGCCATCCGGGGGCTGTTTGGCGCCGCCATCCGGGATGTCCCGGAATGCCAGGATGGCTCTTACTACGGTGACATTCCCGACATCGGGGATATCCATTGTGCGTACCGGCTTCTTGGAGGCTGGTGGAACGGATAATGCCTTGCGGGAACTGACCGTCCAGATGCCGTCTTTGGTGCCATGGCGGTTGAGGTGGTTCCGATTGACAAAATCCGCACAAAGCACGCTAAAACTCTTGCTGGAACTGAGCGACCCTTTGCTGAACAGGCTGAAAATCGAGCTGACCATCCCGTCGGGGTTGAGCAGAACGGTTTTAGGGTTGTTCAGAGAAATCGGCGAGCCGGGGGGGAAGCGATTATAGGCCCATCCGCCCGAAACCGGGAGCATTCCGAAGGCTACCAGCAGGTGGCCGGATAGAATCAGGCCGGTCACCAGGCCCAGAATCACATTCACCGTGATTTTGGGGGTGTTGCCAAAATCAATATTGGCACCCACCAGCAGATCGGCCAGTGCCCGAACCGCAGCGAATCCCAGCACAAACGCCAGGATAAAGCACCCGGCATGAGCCCAGGGGCCGCCGTACCCGCGGGATACAAACAGGTCGGCCAGCAATTCATAATAGTTAAATGCAATGATGGAGCCGAAGATGGCCGCCATGAAGGTTGAAAATGCGGTCATGACGGAGCACTTCAGATAAAAGTGCGCCACGGTCAGGACGGTTATGAGCAGTATCAGTATTATAGCTATCACAGTCTTACTCCTGAATTATCCATTTTTCGATGAGAAGTTGCGAATGACTTCATTGATGGAAGTAACTCCGATAGTTACCTTCTTGATGGATTGCTCCTGCATGTAGAGCATCCCGGCCTTGCGGAACGCCGCGCCGATTTCCTGAATGGTGTTTGCGGTCCGGATAATCTGCCGTAGTTCATCGGTGATTCGGATGGTTTCAAACAGGCCGGTGCGTCCGTAGAACCCTGTACCCTGGCATTTTTCGCAGATGATCGGTTTGCCGTGTTTATCGTATTCAATTTCGCCGGGCCGATAGAACATATCGACTTCATCGGAGGGGATGTTGAATTTTTTGAACAGCGCCTGATTGGGTTTATAGGCCTGTCTGCAGTCGGGACACAGAATTCGTACCAGCCGCTGATTGATGATGGCTTCGAGTGCATCGGCCACGGCATTTTTGTCGCCGACGAGCTTCATAAACTTATCCATGGTTTCGATGACACTGGTGGCCTGCAGGGCGGCATAAATAATTTTACCGTCTTTGGCGGCTCCTGCGCAGCACAGCTTGGCGCTCATCTCTTCTTCGGTATCGGCCACGCCAACGATATCCGGCCCGCGCCGCAGAACCGACTGCAATTTGCGGGAAAAGGTGGTCGTGCCGGTGTCGCTGAGGGTATATTCATTCTGCGTGATATTGGACAGATCGGCGGCTTTTTTGCGTTCGAGGGTGACAATATTGTTCAGGAACGGGTCGTGGTTGCCCAGCAGGGCATACAGCGTGCTGGTGACGCCGCTTTTCGCCGGGCCGGATACCAGGATCAGGCCCTGCTTGATTTCCCTCAGAGAACGGATCGACTCAAATTGATTTTCGTTCAATCCCAGTTCGGTCAGCTTGCGTGCGGTGTAATCTTCCTGCTTGACAATCTTCACCTGTTCACCGGCTGTGGAGCCGGCGGTCTGGACCTCCCATGCGGTTTTCTTTTTCCAGTCGTTGTCCTTCAGAATCGAAAATGCCCCCTGCTGGGGTTTGCGCTTTTCATCCAGTTCCAGGTCAGCCATCTGCTTGAGGTAGCGTACGAAAATGTCGATTTCTTCCTTGGACCGTTCGCTCTGGCGGCTGGTGACGCCGTCGATTTCATAGATAATGGCGTAGTTGTCTTTTTGCGGAGTCAGGATGATTTGGGCGACACGCCTCCAGATGGCATCATCAAAGATTTCGCAGGCCAGTTGATAGGCTTCGCATTCCGGGCTTTTGGGGTCCGGCAGGGGGACTTCATTCTTATTGGCGGTCACGAAGGACAAGCCGCGGCTGGCTTTCTGCAGCTTTTTGGTGGGATTGACAAACATGTTGCGAATATGATCGGCTGTGAGTACTTTTTCGAATTCAGCGACGCGGGCGTTTCGGTGTGTTACATAAGCAATCGCGACCGCACCGACCAGGATGACATAAATCAGAAAGCCAATCCAGAATACCGGGATCAGAAGCCATACCCACAGCGACACCGCCCCGGTAATCGTCATGGTTCCCGTCCAGACCCGCTTGTCGGTCCGTACCGCCTGGCTGTCCATGTAAATCCAGTTGACCAGGGGCATCCACGCCAGGAAGAGAATCATCATAATAAGCAACTTGTAAAGCGCGACATAGCCGCCGTATTCCACCGCCGACAAAACACTTGTTTGCATACCTGTTTCCTGTTTGGGGTTATATCGTTTTGTTTCGACAGCCAAGATTCTGTCGAAGGGATATTGACTCGATTATAGAATTCCGCTGGAAGTTGTCCGAATGCCCTTCATCGCCATCTTCAGCTCTTCGACGTTGGGGGCGTAATCCATCGCAACCTTCAAATCAATATATTCTTCTTCCACCAGTTTGCACAGGCTGGAAGTGTAATCAATCATGCCTTCGCCGCTGCCGGCGCGAATTGCTGTCGGTATATCCGACTCGCGTTCGTCACTGATAAGCTTGCGTACGATGGGCGTACGAATCAGGACTTCCACCGCCGGGACACGTGTTACTTCCGGGCGAATGCCGGGCAGAAGCTGCTGGCTGATAATGGCGCGAATGGTCAAGGCAAAGGTTGAGCGGGCCAGTTCACGTTCTTCCTGCGGGAACAAGTCCAAAATACGCTGGATGGTCTGGGCGGCATTGTTGGCGTGCAGCGTGCCGAACACGAGGTGGCCGGTTTCCGCGGCACGCATGGCGGCGGTCAGTGTTTCCCGGTCACGCATTTCGCCGACCAGCACGATATCCGGGTCCTGTCGCATCAGGCTGCGGAGGGCGTCCTCGTAGTTTGTCGCATCAATCCCTATTTCGCGCTGTGAAACGATGGATTTCTGGTCCACGTGTAAAAATTCAAGCGGGTCTTCAATGGTAACGATATGAGCGGCACGGGTGCGATTAATATAATCGATCATGGATGCAATGGTGGTGCTTTTGCCGGAGCCGGTGGGGCCGACCACCAGGACCAGCCCGTCGTGGGTTCCTTCGGAGATTTTTTCTATGACCGGCGGCAGGTGCAGCTTTTCAAAAGGAGGAATTTTACTGCTGATGCGTCGGGCCGACATGCTGACAAAGTTGCGCTGCCGGAAGGCGTTGATACGAAAGCGGTCGGTGGGTCCGACCTGGTAGGCAAAGTCCAGCGCCCCGTTTTCCATAAAAAACTGCTTCTGCTTGGGGCTCATAATTTCAAAAACCAGCTCTTCAATACGCTGTTCGGTCATGACTTCGGCGGTGGTTTTTTTGAGTTTGCTGCTGATTCGCATAATCGGGGGCATCCCGACTTTGAGATGCAGATCGCTCGCCTCAGCTTTTACAGCGGCCTTAAAATATTTGTCAATCTCCGGCGCCTTGTCCATGTGGACATGGCTGTCTATTGGTTGACCTGTAGTCATACAAGACTCCTGCGCATACCTGCAATAAATCCCAAAATAATAAGCGACCCCGAACGCCCAAATATGGCTATTAAGGGTCTGATTAAATGAATAACTAATTATACAATAAGGACTTGTTTTCGTCAACCGCTATCCATTCAGTCCCTGGAAATTTTAGGGTATATCAGGGGATTTATCGGGTCAGCAGGATGGTCAGCAGCATATAAATAGCAACACTGATGGAGTCGTTGGCAGTGGTTACCAGGGGGCCGGAACTGATGGCCGGGTCAAGGCCGATTCTGCGGAAAACAAACGGCAGCAGCAGACCTAATGTAGTGGAGACCATGATGGCCGAAAACATGGCAGAACCCAGCGCGATGGCGATTTGTGTTTGTTGTCTGGAATGAAGAGGGGAGGTGCCGGCCGGTTCGGCTTGTGCTGTATTGGCGGCAGCATCCAGTTGCGGGGAAATGATTTGAGGCAAATAAGCACAGATCAGCCCGCCAATAATCCCGCAGCAGACCGCTACCAGAAGAGCGACGCGAGCTTCGCGGAGAAAAACCTGACCAATTCGCAAGGCGGCAAGGTCGCCGGTGGCAAGGCCGCAGACCACAATTGCGGACGTCTGAAGTCCGGCATTACCGCTGATAGCCCCAATCATTGGTGCAAAAAGAAAGGCCATGACAAAGATATAAAGCTGATTCCATTGTATAAACAGATTCTTGAAATAAAGACCCAGAAATGCTGTAATTGCCGTCCCCAACAGGCACGGCAGCAACCATGTCATTCTGACCCGTGCAGCGTGGAATGCTGAGAAGGATTCCAATTCTTCTGCATCGGTACCGGCCATGGCGTAGATGTCTTCGGCGGCTTCTTCTTCGGCGACTTCGATGATGCGGTCGGCTGTGATGCCGCCGACAAGCCGCTTCTGTTCATCAACGACTGGGGCGACCAGTAAGTTGTTCTTTTTAAATAGGTTACGTATTTCTTCCTGGTCGGTGTCAACGGAGACATAAATCGCTTCAGGATCCACAATTTTACCCATTTGGGTTTGTGGGGTAGCTAATAAAAGATGGCGTATGCCGACAGTTCCGAGAAATCGTCTTTGTTTATTGACCACAAATACGCAATAAAACTCTTCCTGACCCTCTGCTTTTCGAATCAAATCAATGGTTTGCTGAACGGTAAGGTTTTCTTCGACAGCCAGAATCATGGGGTGCATGATGCCGCCGGCGGAGTCTTCCTCATATTTCATCAGCCCCTGAATCTGGCGGGCATCATCATCATCGAGATTGGCCAGAACCTCCTGGCTTTCCTCTTCGTCCATTTCGGCCAAGACGTCGGCGGCTTCATCGGGAGGAAGTTCCGAAACAAGATCGGCAATTTCTTCATTTTCAAGGACTTCCTCGAACAGCTCGGCGCGGGTTGCCTCATCGACTTTTTCAAGGACTTCGGCGGCCAGCTCTTTGTCCTCCATGGCGTCGAACACCTTGCGTTTCTGGTCATTATCCAGCATCTCGACGGCTTCAGCAATATCGCTGGCTCTCTGAAGGTCCAGGAATGCACCGAGTGCTTTGAGGTTGTTTTCCTCAAGCAAGGCGCTGATTTCATGATAAATTTCGATTTTTTCTTCGGACATCTGATTCAGGCTATCTGGTAATGCTGGATTTTTAAGAAGGCCAATGTTTTTGGCTTTACCTTCCTGACAACCGACAGTACAATACTACTTCTGCCAAAGAAGTCCGGCAACAGAAAAAGAGGATATTTTCTATGAAACGTGCAGGTATTATCCTAATTATCGTATCATTGTTTGGTGTGTTTACCTATTCGGTTCTTTCAGCACCCAAGCCGGTCACGGTTCAGCGTGCTGGCCAATGGACATTGGATGTCCAGTATAGCCAGCCCCTGCAGATTTCGGTCCGTCTTCCGGGTTTTGAGCAGCCGCAGCGGTTCTGGTATGTGGTGCTGAGTCTGACCAACAACACATCCAATCCGGAAATTTCGCTGATTCCGAGCTGTCAGCTTGTAACCGACACATTCAAAACGATTCCGGCCGGGCAGGGTGTACGCAAGGAAGTCTTTGATGCCATCAAATTGAAACATCAGGGGCAGTATCCATTCCTTGAGTCGATGGATTTTGCGGATATGAAGCTTCGCAAAGGGGCCGATAATTCACGTGATATTGCGATTATTTGGCCGGAATTTGACCCGAATGCCAAGAAAATCAGCCTGTTTATCGCGGGTCTTTCCAATGAGACTGCGGCTATCAATCATCCGGTGAAAAAAGATGAAAGCGGAAATCCAGAGAAAATATATCTTCAAAAAACACTGCAATTGAATTATGCCAATACAACCGACCCTGAATTGCGGGCTAGGGCGGGTCTGGCGTTTCAGGATCAGAATTGGGTGATGCGATAACATTAACAAATTATGTAAGCGACGTTAGTTAAAAACCAGCCTTGATTGATAAAGGCTGGTTTTTTTATTTCTCCTTTACAAAATGTTTTATTGATATATTGTATGTCCAGAATAATTTATATGTGTAAATGATGGCATAGCCTCCGGAATTATTAAGGATGAGACCGAGTCGATGTCTGTTGCGGGACAATCTTAATTTATCGAGAATTATCCAGATTATGACCGGCAAAACAGTTTGGCTTAAATATCTCTGTTTTGCGAATGGGTATTGTATTTTTTGCTGACCGAAGTGAGACGCATTATCATGAGCCGCAGAAAACGCATTGTATTTAGTATCGGGACTCGCCCGGAAGCGATTAAGATGGCGCCGGTTTATCTGGCGGTTAAGGCCAGTCCGGACCTGGAGGCCATACTGCTGAGTACGGCACAGCATCGCCAACTTCTGGATCAGGTGCTGTCTGTCTTTGGTATTGAGCCGGATGTGGATTTGAATTTGATGAGTCCCAATCAGCGGCTGTCGGAGATTTCGGCGAAGATTCTGACGGAGACGCAAAAAGTTCTATCGTCCCTGAAACCCGATGCCATTCTGGTTCATGGGGATACGGCGACGTGCCTGTTTTCGGCACTGGCTGCGTTTTATGAACGCATTCCCATCGGCCATGTGGAGGCAGGGCTGCGAACCTATGATTATGATGCGCCCTGGCCGGAGGAGATGAACCGTCGCCTGGCCGACCCTATTTGCCGCTGGTGTTTTGCTCCGACTGAACGGTCGCGACAGAATCTGCTCCGAGAGGGCATACCAGAGCAGCATATTTATATTACCGGAAATACAGCGGTGGATGGTTTGTTTCTGGGGCTGGCAAAATTGGGCAGTCAGCCTGCGGCGATTCCCGGATTGGAACCGGGGTGTCTGGATGGTAAACGTCTGATTCTGGTGACCGGTCATCGGCGCGAGAGTTTCGGCGTCCAGATGGAGCAGATTTGCCGGGCTTTCCGGCAGATTATTGACGACAATCCGGATTGTGTGCTGGTGTATCCGGTGCATCTGAATCCGCATGTTCAGCGGCCGGTGCGTGCATTGCTGGGCGGCCATTCACGCATATTTCTGATTGAGCCTGTGGAGTACCTGCCGTTTATTGAGCTGATGCGGCGGAGCACATTGATTATCACCGATTCCGGCGGGATTCAGGAGGAGGCACCCTCGCTGCAAAAGCCGGTTTTGATCACGCGACGAACCACGGAACGGCCCGAGGCGGTCGAGCACGGGCTGGCGAGGATTGTGGGCACACAGACCGAGGCGATTGTCTGTCAGGCCAATCGGCTTTTGGCTGACGCTTCTGAATATCAGCAGATGATTGCCGTTCAAAATCCGTTTGGTGATGGTCATGCGTCAAAACGAATTGTTGATATTCTGCAGGATACGCTGTGATTTTGACAGGCATATTATCAGCAATTCAATCCGGTGTGATCTGGATACGTTACTGTTTCTTCAAATGTCTATCACTATCAAAATGTGAGGCATGTAAGTATGATTCAAGCTGTGATTTTTGATCTGGGGCGTGTGCTGGTACAGGTGAATACCCAAAAGCTGTGGGACTTTTTTTTCACGAATTATGCGGACGAGGATGTCCAGCAGGTGCTGGGGCGGATTATGGCGGATCCGATGATGATGCAGTACAGTATCGGACGCATTCAAACGCAGGAATTCTACCAAAAGCTGCATGACGAGTACGGGCTTGGTCTGTCGTATGAGGAGTTTGTGTTTCGCTGGTGCGACATTTTTGCTCCCATGGAGGGAATGGATTCCGTGGTGGCTCAGTTAAACGGCAAAGTCAAACTGGGGTTGTTATCCGATACCGATCCGCTGCATTGGGATTATATCTGCCGCCATTACCCCCTGATGCAGTATTTTCCGAAGCCGACCCTGAGTTTTCAAATCGGGTCGGTCAAGCCCAGCCGGGACAGTTATCTGGCCGCGGCCGGCGATGTCGGGGTGCCGCCGGAAGAGTGCCTGTTTATCGATGATTTGCAGAAGAATGTGGATGGAGCGAGGGCCGCGGGAATGACGGCGATCCGGTTTGAGGGGGCCGACCCGTTGCAAAATCAACTGGCCGAAATCCATCTCCTGTAAGATATACCCAACGGGTATTATTATTCCGCAAGCAAAAGAAGCACGTGGTTGATGTCTCTGTACTTCGCCGCGCCGAAACGGAGATGTACACGCAGAATCAGTGTAAACTCCGGCCAGGTTTTATCTTTACGCTATACGAACATATTGTGTGCGTGTCGTTATGGATTCATTTCGGTCGTCTTGTCTTTGAGTAATTTGGGCTGCGCAATTTTCGGCGAACTGAAATTGGTATTTTCCAGATGCATCTGCTCGGTTGATGTCAGGGCCTGGTCGGTTACGATCTGCGGCGTGATGAACACCACCAGTTCGCTGTTGACGATGCTTTCGCCGCGGAACTTGAACAGCTCGCCCAGCAGCGGGATATCACCCAGGATGGGAACTTTATTGACCTGGGTTGAGACGTCCTGTTTTTTCATGCCGCCGATCACGACCGTCTGCTGGTCGCGGATCAGCGCCGTCGTCATGGTCTGCCGTGTGGCGATAATCGGCTGGGCGGGGACATTATTGTTTCCGGTTCCCACCAGTACATCGCCGGTGCGAACACTGAATTTCGGATTGAGAATCAGCCGGATCAGGCCTTCCCGGGTCAAATGGGGTGTGACCAGCAATTCCACGCCGACATCGCGGAACTGAGTGGTGCCGATGGCGCCGCCGCCGCTGGTTTCGGTCAGTTCCTGATAGGGAATTTCCTCAACGATTTTGATCTGGGCTTCCTGATTATCCAGCACCATAATGCGCGGGTTGGCCAGCAGTTTGGCGCGGATATCTTCCTGTTCGGCCCGCAGAATGGCGTCGATATTGATGTGCTCATTCAAGATACCAAACCGCATCAGGGCATTGGTGTTGGAGGCATTGTTGACGTTTCCATTGAACGCCCCTGTTGTAAAAGGATTGGTTACCGAGGAAAAGGGGCTGGTGTTGGAGGGATCACCATAGATAGCGTTGCCAAGACCGGAAAGATCGTTGCCCAGTGTAGCTCCTGAAGCCGCGGCGCCATAGCTGGTGGCAGTGCCGGCCTGCCATTGCACACCCAGGTCAATGCGGTCTTTGGAGGAGACGTCGTAAATCCGGGCTTCCACCAGGATTTGCGGCGTGACCCGGTCAATTTCTTCAATAAACGAATCAATAGCATCAATTTTGCTTTCCACGTCGGTCACAATGATGTTGCTGGTGCCGGGATTGGCGGAAATGGAGCCGCCTTCCGAGATAAATTTTTTCAGTGATTCTTCGACTTCAGTCACATCGGCGTAGGTAATACGATAGACACGGCTGACTCTTTTTTCCTGGGTCTGAAGGACCTCTTCGCGCGGCACAACACGAATCATGTTGGCCGTTGTGACAAAGGCATAGCCGTGCGCGGCCAGGATATTCTCGAGGGCTTCGGACAGCGGAATGTCGGTTAATGTGGCAGTGACATTGCCGATGACCTTGGGGCTTTTGATGATATCCACGTCGGCCTGTTTGGCCAGGATAAGCAGCACATCATCGATTGGGGTGTCGCGGAATTCTATTGAGATGGCATGCTGCATGCGTTCCTGGACCGGTGTCAGCAGTTCACTTTTCGGTGCCAGGGTTTCCTCGGCCATGCTCAGCCCGACACACCCCATCCAAAGTCCCAGACTCAACTGCAGCAGTTGATGTATTGCACGTTTCATGTTTATCTCCTGTTTATGTCCTGTCTGACAATCCCGTCAGTAAAAAACTTATTGTTCCGTGATTTGCTGTTCGACCTGCTGTGTCCAGCGTTTACCGTTCTTTTCAAATTCAACCGAATCTTTTTGTATTTTGCAGACTCGGATATCCCCGATGGATTCCCCTTCAAACAATACCTGTCCGGAAATGATTGCGGAGGGTTTGTTGGTACTGTATACGATTCCCCGTACGGATAAGCTGCCTTGAATCACCGTGCCTGCGGAGGTCACTCTGGCAGGGGATTTCATGGGGTCACGAACGGGTTCGGGAAAAGAATCCGGGATTTTCCACGACTCAGCCTTTTTATTTGAGGATGCGGGGCTGGTGTTCTGCTCGGAGGGGGTATCTTGTGTCAGGGCGCTGGCAATGGATGGCCCTGAACCCAGTACGTAATACAGCACTGCAACAAGAACAAACATTAACACCGCCACAAGGAGTCCCATTTTCTGCTGATGTTTACTGGTTTTGCCGCCTGAAGATCCGGCCAAACGGTTCTTGAGGATTCCCATCGCCTTTCGCAGCGTGATGGTATTGACTCCGGCGGTATTATTCCGGTGTACAGGTTGAGGCCGTACTGTTGGCCGTTGTGCCGAAACAGGATATTCTGTCGGTACAGCTCCTGATTTGTCGGCTGGGCTATCGTTCTTTTTGTAAAGCGGTGCTGACGGGTTCAGACAAGCCGTCGGAGCTGCCATCGGTTGAGTGCCAGAGTTTCCGGCCCTGGACGGTGTCTGCTCAGAAGACTCCTGGCCATCAAAGATAAACGCTATTTTTTTCTGTAATCCTGCTTTTTTCATGGTTTATACCTGATTCGTTAGAGCAAGGTCTGCCCGAGACTCGACGCTTGCGGGTTCGGTGAAACTCTCGTGTGACGGTTCCTGTTCCACGGCGTGTCCTGTGCGGATTTCGCGGGCCAGGGCGATGTATTCCGCTGCCCCGGTGCTGTGCCTGTCGTAGGTCAGGACAGACTGTCCGGCGCTGGGAGCTTCGGCCAGTCGAATGTTGCGGTGAATCACCGTACTGAAGACGGCCTCCCTGAAATATTCTCTGAGCTGCTGCTGGACGTCCCGGCACAGCAGGGTTCTTTTTTCGCTCATGGTCAGCAGGATGCGTGCCGGGTGAAGCTGCGGATTAAACCGATCCCGGACAATATCCACGGTTTCCAGCATCTGGCGCAATCCCTCGATGGCATAGTAATGGGTCTGGACCGGAATCAGAATATCCGTTGCTGCTGCCACCGCATTGAGCGTCAGGACGCTCAGCGACGGTGAGCAATCCAGCAGGCACCAGTCAAAGGCATCCTGCACCATGCCGAGCCGCTGTTTGAGGATAAATTCACGATGGGCCATCTGCGACAACTGCGATTCGGCGCCGCAAAGCAGCACATTGCTGGGAGCCAGGCTCAGATTTGGAATCATCGTGGGCAGGACAATATTTTCGATGGAGATATAGGGATTGATCAAGGCGTCATACATCGTCTGCTGCAGCCGCTCCGGCGTCAGACCCAGACCGAGGGTCGCATGAGCCTGCGGATCCAGATCGACCAGCAGTGTCCTGCAGCCCTGCATGGCCAGCGCCGCGGCCAGATTCACCGCCGTCGTGGTTTTGCCGCAGCCGCCTTTTTGATTGGTAATCGCTATAGTTCTCACGTTCTATTCCGCCGTGTTCACCGTGATCAGGTAAAAATCAGGGTGTTGTGTCCGATGCCTTATGCTTATGCTGTGGGATATCCACCAGATACGATACCAGCACCCGGGCACGAGGCAGATCTGGCCCTTCGGCTTCCCGTGAAATCTGGGCCGATTCAACAAAGATAACCGGCTGACTGCGTTCGAGGCTGTTCAGGAATGCAGCAAACTGGCTGAACGAACAGGCAAAGGTCAATTCCAGCCATGCGTCGGTGATTTTGGCCTTGCTGTCGGTGCCGAAGGTCGAACTCAGCTCCCGGGTTTTGGTTGAAAATTCAGACAGGCTGTGCTGTGAGGCCAACTGGCTGATATGCAGCGTCATGCCGGACGCCGTATCCGATGGAATCACGAAACGCGAGGTTTTCTCAACCTGTTCCTTCAGTGTGGTTTCAATATGTCCTTTGGTTTCCTTGCGCTGTGCAGTCTGGGCCATGGCATACTGCTCATTGCTGATGTTGAATTCTTTTCCCAGTTTGGCCACGGCAGCCTGCTGCGGTCCGAGGACCAGAAAGTAAGCTGCCGCTGCAATTGCCGCCCAGAGTCCCCAGGTGCAGACCACCAGCAGACTGTATTGCTTGAACGCGGAATTTGGCAGTTTGAATTTCATCTTAATTCTGCTCTTTCAAGAGACATTCGATTTCGTAAAATGCACAGTTTTGTCCATCCAGTTGTCCGTTGTTCCGAGCGACAATCTGAATGGTTTCAATCATATTGCTGAGGTTTTCACGTGACCGGAGCTTCTGGATGTATTCTTCGGCCGAGGTGTCAGTCTGATCCTGGAGGACGCCGCCGACTTCCAATCGGAGTTTTCGCTGAATAACCAGGGTCTGTTTGACATTGCCCGTGGCTTTGTCCGTTTCTTTTTTCTGCTGATCCGTCCGGTTCAAATCCAGCCGGGTTAAAACAAGATTGTCCGGCAGGGATTCGGTCAGGGCCTTGAGGATGTCCGAAACCTGGATGCGGTATTGCAGCCCCAGATCGACGTCCTCAAGCTGCTGGCGGAGTGCAAATATCCGGCTGTTGGCCTGGGTATAGTATGCCAGGTCATCCGCCGAGGCATCGATTTTGATCTGATTGTCATCGATGATCTTCTGCTGGGTCTGCATCAGGGTTCTGTTGTGCTGCCAGCAGGCGGCCAGCACGACGGTCCCCATCAATGGAATCAGCAGCGGCACCATGGCCATCGCCACCACAATCGGCCTGCTTTTTTTCGGCAGGCCCGCACCCTTGAGTAAATCAATGGTAAACATCATTGTAAGGACCTCATTGCCAGTCCGGCCGCAACGGACATCGCCGGGCCGAATTGTTCTAATGTTTTTCGGGTCTGGCTGTCCGAAGGACAGGAAATCACATCCAGCGGATTAAAGACCTTGACGGGAATCGGCAGCGATTGCTCCATGAGCCGCACAAACGGCTGATACAATGCAAATCCGCCGCACAAATACAGCCGGCAGACACGTTCGGTATTCGGCTGGAGCGAATAGAATCGCAGCGTTTCCAGCACATCACCGACCAGTTTTCCGCAGGCGTTTTTCAGTTCCACTTCCAGCACATTGTCGGAAGACGTGGTTTCCTGGCTCAGGTTTTTTTTGACTTCGGCCACGCTGGTTTGCGTTTTAACTGAAATCATCGTTAGAATCTGCTGCGCGGTACCCGACAGATTCCGGACAAACGGAACTCCGTCTTTGCCCAAAATGGTCAGGGTGCTGACGGTATATCCCACATCCAGGGCGGCAAAGGTATCGGCCCCCTGATTTTCCGGCAATTGCCCCAGACAATTTAAAATCGCCAGGCTGCTGACATCCATCAGGACGGGCTTGACCTGGGCCTGCTGCGCAGTTCTGATTTTTCGTTGAATGGCCTCTTCCAGTCCGATAACCAGGTAGCCTTTACGGCCCTGTCGAGATGATTCGACGGGGAGGTCAACATCCTGCAGCAGTTGATAATCCACCACACTGTGATTGGGATCCAGCGCGGAAAGCTGCTGGGCTTCCAGCTTGACGGCCTGCTCAATGGCTTCATTCGGCAGGGTGGGGAAGCTGAATCCGCGGACCGCGACATCCTGGCCGGAAATACTGCAAACCGCACTGCGAGGGCAGGCTGTTCCGGCGTCGTGAAAGCATTTATGGATGGCTCGGACGGTATTTTCGTCACGCAGGGTCTGGTCCTGTGACGGCTCAATCAGGGCATACGCCGCCGTCGAGGCCGACCACCCTTTGGAGCTCTTGTCCAGACGAACCAGTTTGACCGAACTGGAGCCGATATCCAGACCGACCAGTCCCGCCTGTATTTGTCCAAGTCGTTTGCCAAATAACATCATGTCTCATCCCTTTCTGCAGCGGAGCGTATTACAGAGCTGAAATGTCCGCTTGAAAAAAAGTCTGCCGGCGCAATACCTTCCGCCAACACGGAACTTATCGGAATCAAGCCGGTCGAGCTTAACTGTAAAATTACATCACCAGGATAGAGATGGATAATAAGAGACATTTTATTCGGACCTTACAGTCGAGGTTTCACTCCAGCCTCCCGGCACCAGCAGGTATTTGCCCTTGAGTGACATATTGCCGGGCAAAATCCCTTTCATGAGGCGTTTGTCAAAATAATACTGTTTGATGTACCCATTGGTCCCCGATCCGACAATGCCGCGAAGCGATTCGGTGATCGTGCCCCGGACAATGAGTTTGTCATTTTTGTTGGAGTAGTAGTTTCTTCGACCCGGGGATGAATTAAGACGATACACGTTTTCCGCCCCCCAGCCGCCGCCGCCGATGGTCATGGCGGCTTCGACGGTCATGGTGCCCGGCAAGACCCGATTGGAGACCCCGGAGCCGGTCTGGTTGCCGATGGGACTGTACCCGCTGACGCTGGAGGCATCGAATCGGTCGGTATCGTACAGCAGATCATTTCGGGTCATACCCGGATCAACGACCTTGATGACGCCCTGCGAAATCAGCCCCAGCACATTGGGATTATCTGTGGCGGGCATGCCGTCTTCATCACGATCGCCGGCCACTTTCAGTTCGTTGGCAACCCAGATATTGCCGGAAGCGACGACGGTGATGCTGCCCTTGACGGTGTTAATGGTGCCCAGTGCCGTATCTTCAGAGCCGCAGCCGATGACCACATTGCCGTCCACATAAATCTGTGCACCCGGTTCGCTTCGCACACCGTTAAAATTCTGGGATACATAGATTGCATCCGCCGGGTTATCGATGCGGATATCGGTGTGGCTGCCGGGTGTGTAATGGCAGCCGTAGATGGGATATTTGATATACTCATGATTGCTGCCGGTGGTGTTGATTTTATAGTCCCACGAATTGGAACCCGTCCCCTGTCGTGTATAGCCTGCGACGGTGCAGTCATTATAGACCCTGACATAGCCGACCCCGCTGCCGTCCACAAAGAATTTTAATTGGACAGCCGGCAGGTCGGTAACGCAGGAGGTGTAAAAACCCGTTCGACCGTTATTGTGTTTAGGCAGGGCCTGAACCACTTCCGGACTGTAGCAGTATGCTGGATTGGTGCAATCGCGAAATCGCTGGACTTTTTGCCGTATTGAGACGGGGTCCACCACAAGGCTGGCGGGCTGATTGAAGGAAATGCCTTCATCAAACAGATTGATGGTTGAAGAATATTTATCCCGCCCGCGGGAATCATAGCGGGATTCCCCCATGGAAATATGTTCCAGAAACTGTGGCGATCCGGAGATGTGAATATCCGGATAGTCGGGATTGTCCTGCATATCATTGATGTGCAGCGGCATGGCAATAATTTCGCCGCTGACAAAATTGACTTCATCGGTGGTGTTGGGGCCGGAGATAATCCGACACATGCCCATGTCCCATCCCGATACGGCCTGGACCAGATAGACCGAAATGGTTTTCTGATAAATCCCGCAATAGCCGTTGGCCTGAATCTGGAAGATGGGGCGTGCCCCGATGAAGGTGGCAAACGAAATTTTGTAATCCGCATGGCTCTGGGGGAATGTGATTGTCGTGGCTGACGGACTGCTTTCAAGGGCTTCCAGCATGTCGACCTGCTGACTCATCCAGAATACAGCCTTTTCATAAGCCGCTTCGGCTGCCGCCGCTGCGGATTCCTGACTTTTGTATCGCACGGCCTGAATCAGTTTTCCTTCAGCGACCCGGATCAGGGAAAGCCCGGCGATGGTCAGCAGTACCATCAGGATCATCACCATGGCCAGTGCTGATCCATTTTGCCGTTTGTTTAGTTGATTCCGTTTCAATTTCATCTTTTCATTCAATCATATCCGTCCACCGCCGAGAGTTATCGGGGCCAGGCGGATCGCAGTAATGTTCCAAACAGAATTTCAATGGACTCTTTATTTTCGTCGGTCAGAATAATTTTTGTATTAATGCAGCCGCTGCCCTGTCCGCCGGACATGACATGGCTGAATAATTTGCTGTTGGCGGCGGTATCGACCTGCTGGGTCAATACCTGACTGCTCAGAATATTAGCGGTTTGCCGCGTCTTGTTGGTCACGGCCCCGACATTGTTGACGACCCGCCCGATATCCAGTTTCAGTGCCGTTCCGTCCAGGTAATACAAGGCATAGTGTGTGCCGGTGTTGTCGTCTTCGAAGATATTGTCAGCAGGCTTTTGGGGATCGAATTCATCCTGCCAGAAACGGAACTCCACGGCCTGCCCGGAGGCGATGCTTTGTCCCGACGGAGGCGTCGCAGGCGTGAAGGTATTATTTTTGATCGTATAGATGGTGTAGTTGGTCAGATTGGACTGTCGTCCGATTTTCTGAATGGAGGTCATCAGGGCCAGAGAATCCTGGCGAATCTGGCTGTGTGTGTCGTTATACAGCCGCTGCCATGAACGCGATGTTCCGGCCAGCAAGGCTGTAACGGCCGCCAGAGGAATGGCAATGATGGCAATGGCGATGAGCAATTCAATCAAAGAAAAGCCTGAACAGGTTCTGTCTGGATGCCTATGGAGTACTGGCATGGCTTATCCTCCCGCCTCATCCCGACGGACATACGTGGCCATAATATAGGAAGGATCACCGGCAGTCAGCTTGCTGGTACTGTAATCCGACTTCCAGCGGATTGTCACCTGAATCTGACGAATTTTCGTCATCGAAAGCGTATTCTCGTCGATGTCTTTCCAGTACACTTCGGCAGTCATCGGCAGCCGGTCGATGGTTGCCGTGTATTGATTGCTGTTGGAGACCTGGTCAAATCCCGCCTCCAGATCTTCAAGATCGAAATGTTCGTCGCCGCCGGTCTTTTTCCAGTTATCGAGGATGAATCGAGCGGTCCGAGCCGCCGTAATTTCAGCGTTGGCACGAATGGCCATGCGGGTGGCCAGGTAGTGATAGCCGAGAGTGCCAATAGACAATATCGATAAAATCAGGATGGCAATGACCATTTCCAGCAGGCTGAATCCGCTGCGGGAATAGGTCGCTCCTGATGGATGATAATGCCGTGTTCTCATAAATTCTGCGTCGGACCCAAAAGCACCGGAGTTTGGTTAAAGACAAAGAGGAGGCTGTTGCCGAGTACAGCCTCCTCTGGATATATCCTGAATGCGGTAAGACCTATTGCCAGGTGCCGTCGGCTTTGAGTGTCTTGCTTCCCGACGGAGCATTGGACTGGCTGCCTTTGACGGTGACCTGAGCGTTGCCATTGGCATCGACGCTGTCAATGGTATAATCGCTCGGAACAAAGTAGGTCCCGGTCAGATCGGCCTTGGTGAAACCCAGTGCAGTCTGATTTGCGGCATCGCCTAACGAGCCGGTCATGCCTTTTCCGTTTTCGGCATAATAAACACGGACGGCGGATTTGATAGTCCCGGCTGTGGCGTTGGCTTCCGCCCACTTGGCCGAATCAATTCGACCTCGCATCAGCGGAATAGACGCTGCGGCAAGAATGCCGACAATCAGCACCACGACCATCAGTTCGATGAGTGTGAAGCCTTTTCTTGTCATACTACTGTCTCCTGATAAAATGAAGTAACGTTACTTTCCGTCATCTACGGACGGCTATTGATATACTGGCCTTGCTTGAAAATTTCCGTTTCGTCGCGGCTAACTACAGCAACATCAACCATTTGCTTCTTTTGCTCGCGGAATAGTCATACCCGTTGGGTAGACATTTTGTTATCATATCGTTTTTTTTAAGCCGCTGCTTAACCATGGAGTTTCCATTTTTTAAACCTGAATGGAAAAAATGGGCAGATACATGGCCAGTACGACCACCAATACAATCGATCCCACGGTGACAATCAGAACCGGCTCAATCAGACTCAGCATGATGGTGATTAATCCATCCACCTTTTTCTCATAGTAGAAGCTGGTCTTGTCCAGGACCGCCGACAGCGAGCCGCTTTGTTCACCGATCTGGGTCATTTTGACCGCGACACCCGGAAAGAAGCCGACCATTTCCATGCTTTTGGAAATGTTGGTTCCTTCCACGATATAATCGCGGGTCTTGATGACACCCTCGCGAAACATCTCGTTGGTGGTCATATTGGCCAGAATTCCGAATGCGTCCAGCACCGAAACGCCGGAGGCAATCAGCGTCGATAAGGTCTTGCAGAATTGAGCCACAAAGGCCATTTTTTTAATAGGTCCGATTAATGGCATCTTAATCAGAAGTTCCGAGAAAAACCGCCGGCCTTTGGCGGTTCGACAGAAAAGCACGGCCATCACAATCGCCAGCCCCAGCCCGCCGAGGATAAAAATGGCGTTATTCATGAGAAAATTATAAACAGCCATGAAGCCGCGGGTGAATGCCGGCAGGTTGCCTTTGAACTGATCAAACAGGATAGTAAAGCGTGGAATAATCAGGGTCATCAGGGCAATCACGATGCCAATGACAAAAAAGATGACAAAGATTGGATAGGCCAGCGCCCCGCGAACTTTGCGAACCAGCTTGTCGCGGTTTTCATAGTATTCACCGAGACGCTGCAGGCAGGTCGTAATCGTGCCGGCGGTTTCGCCGGCCTGAAGCATGGCGCAGGCTAATTTATTAAAGACTTTGGGATAATCGCTGGCAATCTCCGAAAGCGACTGTCCCTGCTGCATCCGTTCGGACATGTTTTTCAAGACATGCTGGAAATATTTATTGGGTACTTCTTCGGCGATCGTCTCGATGGCGGTGGTAATGGGTAGTCCGCCCGAAATCATTGTTCCCAACTGCCAGCAGAATGCTGCAAGATCGTGCGATTTGACGGACTTGCCGCGAACGGTAGCGACTTTCGAGGCCGCCTCGGACATGCGTTCCCGGATAGATACCGGGGTCAGAAGCTCATCGCGCAGAATCGCCAGGATTTCTTCCTGCGAACCAGCCTGGCGAACGCCTTCGCGGCAGCCGCCCTGAGTATCCCATGCAACATATTCGAATGTTTTCATAGCGGTAGAATCCGTATCATCTAAAACATCAAACGATATGTCGTCGATTTGGCTTGGGGGAATTGGCAGAATACATGTTGCATCACCCTGTATAATTGGAAAAGGCCGGAGGGTCTTATAATAACATGTTCGGGGCGACTGAAACTGGACTGACGGTCTTGGGCAATATGTTTGATTTAAAACACAAACAGCTTATCGCAGAGTGAAACGTCTGATAATTAAAAAAAGAAATAACTTTGCCTGATTGCGCGGTTATGATGGAGACTTGTTTTTTTTCTCGTTGACCAGAAGTTTAAGTCCGCCAAAGTAAATGCCGAACAGTGAAACGATTATCATGCCGAATAAGCGATAAAATACCGACAAAACGATTCCCGCCCCGGCCCCCAGTCCCATTTGCTGGGCGAGCAGTCCGCACACAATTTCTCGCACGCCGACATTTCCCGGTGTAATGATGATATAACTGCTGAGCTTGAGCAGGATAAAAAAAGCCGCCAATGCGGGGATTGTAATCTTTTCCCCGCTTCCATACAGACAGAGATAATAAATCAGGATATTGTTGATAAAATTAATTGTATTGATGCAGATAACTCGTCCCAGCATTTTATGATCGGCCAGTCCCTGAACCGCAATCGAAATCATCGCGGATAAATGTTCATGAATCCGACCGAGCCAGCCAGCCTGAAGGGTAATCTTCCGGAGAAGCGTTTCGAGGACGAGTGGGATAAACCAGGCAATCGCCAGTGCGATAAGGAGCAGCCAAACCGAAATCGAGCCTATTTTAAATTCTGGAGCAAACAGGGCAAATATCAGTACGGAGATCAGAATATTCATGGCTGCATCGAGCCATAAATAGCACAAAAACCCCCCGATATAGCGCGTATAAGAAATGCCAAATTTGTGTTTAAGATGAATGGCACGCCACACACCACCGGCCTGCGGGGTGATACTGCTTAGAAAACGTCCTATAATAATCGTCTTGAAAAAGTCAATAAAGGGTATTTTAGACCCTGCGCAACTAATAATCACATAATAGAAATTCAGCGAATATAGCCACAAATGAAGGATAAATAGCCCTAAAAGCAGGGCGATAATGGGCAAAGTCAGCGAACCAAACAAACCCAAATCCTGACGATTCTGATAAAAATGCCAAACGACCCCTAAAACGCAAAATACCGCCAAAACCCATTGAAGGGATTTGCGGTATTTTGGCACAAAACTCACCTCGGGCCTTTTCTCGCCAGATCCTGTTAAGTTGTGCTCCTGATTCTCTTTATGAAACGTCTCGGACAAGTTATGTCTCAAAACGATTATTTAATCAACGGCTACCACTTCTTTGATATCGCTGATTTTCTGACGAAGCACACGTTCTACGCCCATTTTCAGAGTCATACGAGCACCCGGGCAACCCCGGCAAGCACCCTGAAGACGGACTTTAACGGTTTTATCGGCATCCACGCCAACCAGTTCGATGTCTCCGCCGTCGTTTTGCAGCATCGGCCGGATTGATTCAATCACGTCGGCTACCTTTGACTCGAACGTCTTTCCACTGCATCCGCAACTATCGCACATTGTTGTTCTCCTGATAATATTTTAAACCAAGGCAATATTGTATTGCCCCGGGTTTCAATTGTCTAATGTTTTTATGGAAACCCATTATCCTAGGTGCTGCCGGGTCATTTTGTTCGTAAATAACTTTAATGACTATTGTTATATAAAAGCTGATTCCGGTATTGTTTAGGGGTCTTTTTAGTGATTTTCTTGAAGATTCTACAGAAATAGACCACGTCGTTGTAGCCGCAGCGCTGGGCGATATGGTAGAGCGAAAAGTCGTAGTTTTGCAGCAGGAATTTGGCTCGGTTGATCCGGACATAGTTCACATAATCACAGAACTTCATATAACCATTGGTTTTGAACATTCTGGATAGGTGATTAGGCGATATATCGTAGTGCTTGGCAACCGAGTCCCGCGAAAGTTCATTCTGGAAGTTTTCCTGAATATAAATACAGATTTCCTGGAACAGAAGATTAGAGTGTTTCGACAAGGGTTTGTTGTATTCTTCGAGTCGGATAATGTAACAGGACAGAAGAGCCATAATCAGGTGATTAAAGGCCGAATATGGTTTTTTCATCTGATTCAACTCGAGAATTGAATCAATGAGTTTTTGCTCCGGGCCTGCAAGGGTATGCTGCAGAGCGATTTTGTCCGCTTTGACCTCCGTATTGGATGTCACCAGGCTGATACCGGTGTGTCGTTTGCCAAACAGAAAGTGGATTGCCTGGGATTGGGTGTTCATATCCGGCTTGTCCCAGCAGTTGGGTGGAATAAAAAGGGCCTGGCCGGGTTGGATCGATACCGAGGTGACTTTTCGATTTTGTTCCAGTTCTGTTATATAAGTGCCGCTGGTTAAGAGAGTTAAACGTGGAAAATGGACGGCAAATGCCAGCAGCGGCGGAGGCGTTTTATTGCCGGCGAAGATGACCTCACTGATGCCGGGGCCTGTAATTATTGCCTTGAGGCATTCTATAATGCGTGACTGTGTTTCCATGTGCTACCTTGTCGTTTCTGATTTTGTACTAAAACACCCCAATAGATGGCTGCTGATGAGTATTCGTTACATCCATCCGGTTTTTCATTCAAATCAGTCAATATGTTACGAAAATCATATAATTGTCAGTCAGGATAAATACGGATACGTTTTATGTCAAGCGTAAAATATTTTATATAAAGTAATTATGATATTATTAATGATCGCTTGTTTCTGGTTTTGAAATAATCCAACGTTACAAAAGTGTAAATATTGGTAGTTTATTCCTATATCATTCCGTCTTATCGACAGGTATAATCTTTAAACATCATGGAGATGAACCCAAATTTACTGTCCAGTTAAAACGGGTGGTTTATGAAACAGTTTTTTCAAAATCAGAAGCAGTATCTGCTGAGCGGGGTATCGTATGCGATTCCTTTCATCGCAAGCGGTGGTATTTTAATTGCCACGGCCATTGCTTTTGCCCCGATGGGGACAAGTGGTCCAGATTTCTCAGGCAGCCCTGTCTTGAAGCATATTTTGACGATTGGGGAAGCAGCATTTAAATTGATGCTGCCGATTCTGGCCGGCTTTATTTCCTACGCGATTGCCAGTAAGCCCGGATTGGTAGCTGGATTTATCGGGGGGTTTTTCGCCGGAATACCTCATGAAGTGGACGGGCGATCTGCCAGTGCAGGATTTCTGGGGGCGCTGCTGGCGGGGCTTGCTGCGGGACATCTGGTGGCCTGGCTTAAAAAGATGCCGGTCCATAAACTTATTCGTCCGATTATGCCTATTCTCATCATTCCGGTAATTTCGGCGATTGTTATTGGAACCATGATGTATTATGTCAGTTTGCCGATAGCCGAAATTATGGTCGGGCTGGATGCCTGGCTGCGTGGCATGCAGGCGACCAGTTCGATTGTTCTGGCAATTTTATTAGGTGCGATGATTGCCTTTGATATGGGGGGGCCTGTCAATAAAACGGCATTTTTCTTCGGAGCTTCCATGATCGAACAGGGCAACTTCCTGGTGATGGGATCGGTTGCCGCAGCGATTTGTACACCGCCGCTGGGGATGGGCCTTGCCACTTTGATCAGGCGAAAACTCTGGACCGAAGAGCAGCAGGAAAGCGGCATTGCCGCATTGGGCATGGGTATGATTGGTATTACCGAAGGTGCCATCCCATTTGCCGCGGCTGACCCGCTCCGGGTGATTCCCTGTATCATGCTGGGTTCAATGACCGCGGCGGTGGTGGCGATGCTCGGCAAGGTGGGGGATCATGCCCCCCACGGCGGCCCGATTGTGCTGCCGGTGGTGGATAACCGAATTATTTATGTGATCGCGATACTTGCGGGAACGATTGTGACTGCATTCTCTATCAATCTGTTAAAAACGCTGACCGGCGTTAAAAGGGAGGCCTGACTATGAAATTTATCGCAGTGACTGCGTGTCCAACCGGGATTGCCCATACGTATATGGCGGCGGAAAGTCTGGAAAAGACCGCCAAAGAGCTTGGGCATGAAATCAAAGTGGAGACTCAGGGTGCCATGGGCATCGAAAATGAGCTGAGGCCTGCCGATATCAAAGGTGCGGATGCCCTGATACTGGCGGCGGATATTGCCATCGAGAATGCCGAACGGTTCGAGGGTATTCCCCGTATCGAGGTGCCGGTTCAGCTTGCCCTGAAGGATCCCAAGAGTATTTTTGCCAAAGTCCCCAATCGAAGTTAATGAGCGGCGAGTATGCCAGAAGTCTATGAATATCGATTTGTGTGTCCGCTGCCCAACGGCGTTCATGCCCGGCCTGCCAACTGCCTGGAGCAGGTTGTCGCGGGATTTACGGAAAGCCAGGTCTCGCTGACCAACCTGAGCAATCAGAAAACCGCCAACGCCAGAAGTATTCTGTCACTGGTCGGGGCGGATATCAAGGCGGGGGATGAATGTGTTCTCAAGGTGGAAGGGGAGAACTGCGGTCCGGCGTACAAGGAAATCGTTCGGTTTCTGAAGGAAAAATTTCCATCCTGCGATGATGTCTTGCCGCCGGCAGCTTTGATGTCCGAGGTTTATATTCCGCCGGTTTTGCGGGCGGCCGGAGTGCCGATGATTTTCGGCTGCAAGGCGGTGTCCGGCTTCGGCAAAGGCAAAGTCATTATTGTAGAGGCATTGAAACTGCCTGCCGGGATTGATTCGCGTGAGCCGGTTCGTCCCGAGCAGGAATTACGCAAGATTGAAAAGGCTGTCGCCGAGCATCGCAGTGATATCACCATCAAGCTGGGCTCAGGGCGGCTGACCTCCGTCGAAAGCAAGGTCATGGAGGCACATCTGTCGATTGCCAGTGATGTGGAATTTCTGGATCGTGTCCGCTGTCTTATCCGGCAGCGGGGGATTTGCGCGGGGCAGGCGATTATTGAGTCCTTTGAGTATTTTTCCGAGATATTGAAGGCGGCCCAGAGTGAATTGATTCGTGAGCGTATCGTGGATTTGCAGGATGTCTGTTCTCACCTGCTCAAAAAGATATACGGTTCGGCGGCATCGGATCAGATTGTGCTGTCTGGCCCGTCGGTGTGTGTGGCCGACAACCTGACGCCGTCGCAGTTTATTTCCATGGATAAAACGCTGCTGTCGGGGCTGGTTCTGATGCATGGCGGCAATACCTCGCATACGGTGATTCTGGCCCGGTCGTTTGGGATTCCCACAGTGACGGGCATCAAGGATGCCACAATTCTGTCCAACGGGCAGGATGTGGTGGTGGATGCGACGTATGGTATTGTGATTACCGAGATGAACGCCCAGGCGGAACGGTATTATGCGGCCCAGCGTCGCAAGCAGGAATTTCAGCAGCAATATTTTGATGATTTCCGGGACAAGCCTGCCAGAACCACCGATGGCGTGAGGCTTGAGGTGATGGCCAATGTGGCAACGGCCGATGAGGTGCTGATGGCCATGTCCGGCGGGGCCGAAGGCATTGGGCTTTTCCGAACGGAGATGCTGTTTATGGGGCGGGATTCGGCCCCGAGCGAAGAGGAGCAATTTAATGAATATAAAAAGGCGGCCGAATATGCGGCCGGCAAGCCGGTCATTATCCGCACTTTTGATGTCGGCGGGGATAAATCGGTCAGCTATCTGAGTCTGACTTCCGAAGACAATCCATTTCTGGGGTATCGGGGGGCGCGGGTTTACAGGGAATATGAAGGACTGCTGAAAAATCAGTTGCGTGCGATTTTGCGTGCGTCGGCCTTCGGCTGCCTGAAGATTATGATTCCGATGGTGTCCTGCCTGGAAGAAGTGACCTACGTCCGGTCGCTGCTGGACCGGATTAAAACCGAGCTGGATGTCCGCTCACTGGCATATGATAAGTCGATTTCGCTGGGGATTATGGTGGAGGTGCCTTCGGTTGTCTTTGTCATCCCGCAATTGGCGGGATTGGTGGATTTTCTCAGTATCGGTACCAATGATTTGACCCAGTATTTCCTTGCGATTGACAGGGGCAATGAGCGGGTCAGCTCGCTGTATCAATCCCGTCACCCGGGTCTGCTGGGTCTGATTCAAAAAATCGTTGAGGATGCCCATCGGAACAAGCTGTGGGTCGGCATGTGCGGTGAGATGGCCGGGCAGGTGGACCATCTGCCGCTGCTGCTGGGTGCCGGGCTGGATGAAGTGAGTGTTTCCATTCCCGCAGTGGCTGCGATTAAGGCCCGATGTGCTGATTATGACAGCCGCGACTGCCGCACGATTTTCCAACGGGCTGTATCGGCCAAGTCGGCCGGGCAGGTCGATATGATTCTGGCCGAACGGCAGCGCGAACCTGTCGCCAGGCCGGTGATTGAACTGAACCTGATTGATTTGAATGCCGATTGCATCAACAAGGAAGAGGCGATCCAATATGCCTCGGATATGCTTTATTATGCCCATCGCACCGAAAAACCGGCCGAACTGGAACAGGATTTCTGGCAGCGTGAGAGTGTCTATTCCACGGGGCTTGGCTATGGATTTGCTGTTCCGCACTGCAAGACCAAGGCAGTATGCGCTAATTCCATCTGCGTGATACGGCTCAAACAGCCGATCGTCTGGAAATCGATAGACGACAAGCCGGTGGATATTGTGATTGCGATGACCATCCGGGATGGGGAGACGGCGGGCGATACCCACATGAAGATATTTTCAAAACTGGCAAGACATATTATGCACGACGATTTCAGGGGGATGCTGAGGTCGCTTCAGGACAGGCAGGCCGTTCTTGCATATCTGCAGGAGAAGCTGGCGCTGTAATCATTATTTTATTTATCAAGCAGCAAATGAGAATCTGTTGGAGTTTATCATGAATGTAAAGGTGTTCTGTGTTTTAACTGTGATTGGGAGTTGTATGACAACATCATATTCACAAGACGGTCCACGGAATCTCGACCGGGATAAGACATTGTATGTGGTAGGCTATTCTCACCTGGACAGTCAGTGGCGATGGGATTATCCGCAGACCATTGATGTCTATATCAAGAACACCCTCGATGATAATTTTAAGCTGCTGGAAACCTATCCGGATTACGTTTTCAATTTCAGCGGGGCGGCGCGCTATGCGATGATGAAGGAATACTATCCGGAAAAATACGAGCAGCTCAAAAAATACATTGCCCAGGGGCGATGGTTTGTCTGCGGTTCATCGGTGGATGAATGCGATGTGCTGATTCCATCGCCGGAATCGATCCTGCGGCAGATTTTATACGGCAACCAGTATTTCCGAACAGAATTCAACACCGACAGCGTGGATTTCATCCTGCCGGATTGCTTTGGCTTTCCGTCCTATCTGCCGTCGCTGTGGGCTCATACCGGCCTGATTGGCTTTTCCAGTCAGAAGCTGACGTGGGGTTCTGCGATGGGGATTCCGTTTAATGTCGGCGTGTGGGAAGGGCCGGACGGCCGGTCGGTCGTTGCGGCGCTGAATCCGGGCAATTATACCGGCGGTATCAGCGAGCGTCTGGATATCAGCAAAGAATGGACGAATCGTGTTCTTGAAAATGGTCGGGCCAGCGGCGTTTTTGCGGATTATCACTATTACGGCGTGGGGGATGTCGGCGGGGCACCGCGGGAAGAAGATGTCCAGAAGGCTATTGCCAGTCTGGGCAATGAAGACGCCGAGATTGACGTGGTTCTGTGTTCGGCTGACCAGATGTATAAAGACATGACCCCGCAGCAGAAGGCCAGACTGCCAAAATACATCGGCGAACTGATGCTAACGGAGCATTCCTCGGGGGCAATGACCTCGCAGGCCTATATGAAACGGTGGAATCGCAAGAATGAGCAACTGGCTGATGCCGCTGAGCGGGCCGCGGTGATGGCTGACTGGCTGGGTGGTATGGAGTACCCGTACCAGCAGCTTCATCAGGCCTGGTGGCGCGTGCTGGCCAGCCAGATGCACGATATCTTGCCGGGAACGTGTCTGCCGAAGTCGTATGAATATGCCTGGAATGATGAAATCATCGCCGCCAACGGTTTTGCGGAGGTGTTGAACGGCTCGATTGGGGCGGTCAGTCGCGTTCTTGATACCCGCGTCAAGGGACAGGCGATTGTGGTCTATAATGCGTTGTCGTTTGCACGTGAGGATGTTGCGGAGGCGACGGTTGTGTTTGCCGGCGGTGCCCCGGAGGCCGTGCGGGTGTACAATCCGCAGAATAAGGAAGTGCCCTCACAGGTACTGTCCATCGATGGCGATAAAGTCACAGTGGCTTTTCTGACTTCCGTGCCGGCTGTGGGTGCGGCGGTCTATGATATACGGCCTTCGTCCAAACCCTGTACGCTGCGGTCGGGGCTGGCCGTGAGTGAGCGGACGCTGGAGAATGCCTATTATCGCGTTACGCTCAATGACGGCGGTGATATCGCAAGCATTTATGATAAACAGGTCAGATGCGAATTGCTTAGTCGCCCAGCCCGACTGGAATTCCATCGCGGCACACCGAAGGCCTGGCCGGCCTGGAATATGGACTGGCGGGAACGGGCGCTGCCGGCGATTGGGTATGTGGATGGTCCGGCGGATATCCGCATTGCTGAAAATGGTCCTGCCCGTGTTGCCATCGAAGTGAAACGTCAAGCGGCCAATTCCGTGTTTGTCCAGCGGTTCTGTCTGAGTGCCGGTGATGGCGGCAGACGCGTTGAGGTGCAAAATGAGGTCGAATGGCAGTCGATGGCGTGTGTGCTTAAGGCCAGTTTCCCGCTGACGGTATCCAACCAGACTGCGACCTACACGCAGGGGCTGGGGACGATTCAGCGAACTAATAATAATCCGCGGCAGTTTGAGATGCTCTCGCATGAGTGGTTTGACCTGACGGATACATCCGGCGAGTATGGCGTGTCGATTCTTGAAGACTGCAAGTTCGGTTCGGATAAGCCTGCCGATGATGTAATTCGGCTGACGTTGTTATATACGCCGGGCGCGATGCACGGCAGTTATCAGGATCAGCTTTCGCAGGATTGGGGCCGGCACGAATTTACGTATGCGGTATATGGACACGAGGGCAACTGGCAGAAAGGCCTTTCGGAACGCCAGGGCCGACGTCTGAATCAGCCGCTGCAAACATTCCAGGTCCAGCCGCATCCGGGTACCGAAGGCAAATCCCTGTCCATGCTGCAGGTCAATACCAGCCAGGTGGATGTCCGGGCTATCAAAAAGGCCGAAGACGGCCAGATGATTGTGGTCCGCCTGCAGGAACTTCTGGGCCGCAATGCCGACGGTGTGGAATTGACCCTCGGCAAGGGTATTGTATCCGGATATGAAATCGACGGACAGGAACGCAAGATAGGCCCGGCCGATATTCAGAATGGCAAGCTGAGGGTATCGATGACCAAAAATGCAATTCGCAGCTTTGCCGTGAAGCCTGCGGATTCGGCCAGCCGCATCAATAAGCCGAATTATGCGAGCGTCCAATTGCCGTATAATGCGGCGGCTTTCAGTCCGGATGGTGCTGCCGCAGAGGGAGCATTCGGGGCGCAAAAACAGTCGATGCCTGCCGAGGAACGTTATCCTTTGACAGTCAACGGGATTCGTTTTGATTTGGCAGGCGGTTCTGAAAAGACTGCGGTAGCTTGTCAGGGACAGACGCTCCGGCTGCCGGAAGGGGAATTTAATCGCGTTTATATCCTGGCCAGTGCAGATCAGGACGCTGTGGATACGATAAAAATGGACGAAAAGCCGTGCGAGTTCAGGGTGCAGGCATGGACGGGGTTTGTGGGGCAGTATGACCGCCGGGTCTGGGATCGGGAGTTTGGTGTTGAGGATTATGTTGGGGCGGGGCGGCTAATGGAGATTCAGAAGGGATACATCAAGCGTGACCCGATTGCCTGGTTCAGTACGCACCGTCATACGGCGGAAGGCAAAAATGAGTCATACCAGTTCAGTTATATCTTTAAATATAGCTATGATTTGCCGAAGGGAACAGCGACGATTACGCTGCCGGATAATCCTGTGATCAAGGTCTTTGCGGTCACGGTTGCTAATGATATGAATCTGGCTGTCAATGCCTGTGATTTATATGATAACTTTGATGGACGTCAGGATATTGAGCTTCGCAGGCGGCCTGGCGACTACACCGCTGGCAAGCAGGCCGTTGGCAAAGCGGCTGTGGAGCGGGCCGACAGCTATGAACAGTTGACCCTGGCAAAGCCGCTGGCGGATGATTATGCCGACCAAAACAGCAAAAACAATGTCCGGTTTTTCTGTACGACAAACGGACTTTTTGCATCGCCTTCGAGGGGATTATCGAAGGGAATTCTGTATCGAGTTAATAATGGGCAAGGCGGGCAAAATAGTGATGATACGAATGAGGCGACCTATTTTGACGGCGGCGAGGCTCGGATTGTCGCTGATTTGCAGAAGCAGGTGACGATTTCAAAAGTCAACACGTTTTCGTGGCATAAGTCCGACCGCGCTCCTCAGATGTTCAGTCTGTGGGCCAGTTCCTCAGACGCGGCTCCGGAAGCTGATCTGTATGCAGCCGATGGCTCGGGATGGACGCTGATTGCCCGTGTGGAGACCGAATTGCTGGGTGAGGGCGGGGTTCATGTGTCCTCAGTAACTTTTCCTGCGGATAGACAATATCGACATCTGATGTGGGTTGCGGATCGGGAGGCTCAGGGGACTTTTTTCACTGAATTCGATGTGATTATCGCGGAATAAACTGGCAGGCATGTTTTTCTTTGTATTTACAGTATTTATGTTTGTATTAAGCGTAAATGGATAAGGTATGTAGTTATAGTGTTGATAGGTCATAATGTGACAAAAATGCAACACGAATAATGGTATTCGAAATAGAGCGGATAGAGTTCAGTTAATATATTATAAAAAAAGGGTTTATGATACATTTATAAACTCCTGTATTAAAATAGCAAGATTTGTCATGTTACAATAATACTATATTTGGTTTTTCTTTCCTATGGATTCTGGGGTGCTAATTTGGCATACTGCAGATATGAGGGTACAACTAATACAATGTGGTAATATCATTGCTGATTGTCAGAATTGGCCTGCCATTTCGTCTGTCCGCAATGCGGAGCATAATTACACACTGTCAAATCACGAGATGTTTCGCTTCAATTTGAAAAACAGGCAATCTGTGTTTACCCTGCCGGATTGTCCGACCTTATAAAAGTGACTAAAGGGATATGAAAGATACGATTATGGCGACAAACAAAAAAGCATTTACCTTAATTGAGCTTCTGGTGGTGGTGGCGATTATTGCAATGTTAATGGCAGTATTAGTACCCGCTCTCAGGCGTGTCAAGCAGCAGGCATCCGGCGCCGCTTGTCTGGCGAATATGAAAGGGTTGGCAACCTGCTGGCATACCTATGCCATGGAGAACAAGGAACGTCTGGTTTACGGGCATGCTCCCAATCCCGGCCGGTATGATTCCAAGCAGCAGTATTGGGTCAGTTTCCCCCAGGACGACCAGGGAAATTACAAGGGCAACCCAGGCGATGTGACACTTCAATACGAGCAGAATGGTATTCAAAAAGGGGCTTTATTTCCTTATATTAATTCATTCGATGCCTATCATTGCCCAGGGGATAAAAGCAAGTTTCAGTTTGCAGACCAATATCCCAATAAACCCTGGTGGAACAGCTATTCTATTCCCGGTTTGATGAATGGAGAAGCCACTTTCTGGAGTGATCCCAAAGTGGTCAATAAGGTAAGTGATATTGTCAATCCCGGCAATAAAATTATTTTCCTCGAAAATTCCGACCCAAGAGGCTGGATTATGGGGTCATGGCTGATGAACTATGGTACAACTCCTTCATGGACGGACCCCATTGCAATCTGGCACAAAGATCGCGGCTCGCTTGGATTTGCGGATGGTCATGCTGAAATGCACCTATGGGTGGATCCGTCAACCATTGAAAATGCGGTATATGCTGCCGGCGGTGTAAAAAATCAGACACCGAAGGCTGGCGAAAAAGGTGAAGATATCCTTTACATGAGGCAGGCTTATGTTCCCGGCAGAAGATAAGCATAGCCATTGAACAATGACATGATAAACAGGATTTGGTTTGTTTATCATTTAGGCGGCGGAAGTGATGAATTAGCGGTACATAAGAAGCCCTGGCTGGATAAGCCAGGGCTTTTTTTATTGGCGGTCGGACACTCTAAGAAGCCTGATTGACTCTGCCTTTTTCCTGCTCCAATTTTTCTTTCAGATAGCGGGCAGTGTGGCTTTTGGCATTTTTGATGATCTGTTCGGGACTGCCCGTGGCGATAATCTGGCCGCCGGCCTCGCCGCCTTCAGGCCCGAGGTCGATGATATAATCAGCGGTTTTTATCACATCGAGGTTGTGTTCAATAACCACAACGGTATTGCCCATATCCGTCAGCCGTTTGAGGACATTGAGCAGGTTGTGAATGTCAGCAAAGTGCAATCCGGTCGTGGGTTCATCGAGAATGTACATCGTGTGTCCCGTTCCCGGTCGGCCCAGTTCCGCGGCCAGCTTGACGCGCTGAGCCTCGCCGCCGGACATGGTGGTGCTGGATTGCCCCAGCGTCATATAGCCCAGGCCGACGTCACAGAGGGCCTTGAGCAGACGCACAATTTTCGGGAAATTAGAGAAGAAATCCCGGGCTTCCTCAATCCGCATATCCAGCACGTCGGCGATATTTTTGCCTTTGTAGGTGATTTGCAGCGTTTCGGGATTATACCGGGTCCCTTTGCATTCCTGGCAGACGACATAGACATCCGGCAGGAAATGCATTTCAATTTTCCGGGTTCCCTGTCCCTGGCAGTGTTCACACCGGCCGCCCTTGACATTAAAGCTGAACCGTCCGGGCTTGTAGCCACGGATTTTGGCTTCACGGGTTAATGCAAACAGCGACCGAATCAGGTCAAATACGCCGGTGTAGGTCGATGGATTACTCCGTGGTGTTCGGCCAATCGGAGACTGGTCGATTTCAATGACTTTGTCAATGTTGGACAGCCCGATGATATTCTTATGTCTGCCGGGCTTGTCGCCGGAATTATGCAGCCGGCGTTTGAGTCCTTTGAGCAGAATCTCGGTGACCAGCGTGCTTTTGCCTGAACCGGACACGCCCGTCACACAGGTGAACACGCCGACCGGGAATTTGACATTGACATTTTTGAGGTTATTTTCGACGGCTCCCTTGACCTCGATACAGGACGAAAGGCTGACCTTTTTGCGTTTTTCAGGGATTTCAATATATTTCTGACCCGACAGATATTGTCCCGTAATGGATTCAGGTGCATTGCAGATGTCCTGCAGTGTACCCTGGGCAATCAGCCTGCCGCCGTTTTCACCCGCCCCAGGGCCGATGTCGATAATATGGTCCGCCTGGGCAATTACGTCTTCGTCATGCTCAACCACCAGCACGGTGTTGCCGATTTTACGAAGCTCCTTAAGAATTTCGAGCAGGCGGTCATTGTCGCGCCGATGCAGCCCGATAGTCGGTTCGTCCAGCACATAACAGCAGCCCACCAGGCCAGAGCCGACCTGGGTGGCCAGGCGAATACGCTGGGCTTCGCCGCCGGACAGGGTGCGGCTGGTGCGGTCCAGGGTCAGATAGCCCAACCCCACATCCATCAGAAATTTAATTCGCGCCCGAACTTCTTTGAGCGGCTGGGCGGCAATCAGGGTTTGTTCTTCGTCAAATGTCAGTGTGTTAAAAAATTCCTGTGCCTGTTCCACGCTTATGCGGGTAACGTCGCGGATATTTTTATCCTGGATGGTGACTGCCAGGGCCTCCGGACGGAGCCGGGCGCCTTTGCAGCTTTTGCAGGGCTGTTCGGACAGGTAGCCATGCAGGCGGGCCTTGACGAATTCACTGTCGGTATTTTGCCATCTGCGTTTGAGATTAGGAATCACACCTTCGAATTCGGTCCGGTATTGCTGCTCATCATCGCCGCTGGTTCCGTAGAGCAGGATGTTGCGAATCTCAGCGGGAATTTCATTGTAGGGTGTTGAGGGATTAATGCTGAAATTGCGGCAGAAACGACGAATCAGACGGTTGTAGAAAATATTCATCCGTTTGCCGCCTTTGCGCCAGGCATCGATGGCCCCATTTTCCAGCGACACGGATTTATCCGGCACAATCAGGTCCGCATCGAACTCCAGGATTGTCCCCAGCCCGTCACACGACAGGCACGCGCCGTATGGATTGTTGAAGCTGAACAGCCTCGGCGATAATTCCGACAGGGAGGCTTCCGGGTGTTTCGTGCAGGCGAATTTTTCGCTGTAAATGATATCCTGCCAAGTGCCGCCGGAACCGTTGGTGTTATCGGTCGGGTGATTGGGGTCCGGCGCCTGCAGCATGGCGACCAGCAGACCTTCACCGACTTTGAGTGCGGTCTCAACCGAATCGGCCAGACGAACGCGAATGGACGGCCGGATAATCAGCCGGTCGATGACTGCGGCAATTTCATGTTTTTTATTTTTATCCAGCGGCGGAACCGACCGGACATCATACACCTCACCGTCCACCCGGACGCGGACAAAGCCTTCGCGGACGATGCGGGCAAAGATGTCTTTGTGCTCGCCTTTCTGCCCGCGAATCAGGGGGGCACACAACTGCAATTTGGTCCCCTCGGGGTGACTTAGCAGGGAATCAACAATCTGGGTTGCGTGCTGGCTGGAAATCGGGCTTCCGCAAATCCAGCAGTGCGGCGTGCCTACCCGGGCAAACAGCAGACGCAGATAATCATAGATTTCCGTTGTGGTTGCGACGGTTGAACGAGGATTGTTGCCGGCGCTGCGCTGCTCGATGGCAATGGTCGGGGGCAGACCTTCGATATGCTCGACATGCGGTTTTTGCATCTGCTCCAGGAACTGCCGGGCATAGGCGCTGAGCGATTCGACATATTTACGCTGTCCTTCGGCGTAAATGGTGTCAAACGCCAGGCTGCTTTTGCCGGACCCGGAAATGCCGGTAATCACAACAAACTGGTCGCGGGGGATGTCGATGTTGATCGTCTTGAGGTTGTGTTCAGCCGCGCCAGTAATCCGTATATATTTGGTGTCGCTGGGCACTTTTTCTGCCTTTCGTTACTTGACTATAGTATAGTTCAGAATAGAAAGAATAAACCAAACTTGCAATTTTAGTTCAATTTGTCTATAAAGTCCAATAAAAAGTTTACGGATTATAGTTTAAGATGATGGATATACACGACTTACATTCCTGGAAAGTCACGCCGTCAGAAGCCAGAGGACTGCAAAAACATCTGGCTGGCTGTGTCCGGCTGGCCCCTCTTACTCGCAGGCCGCAAACAATTGCTGCCCTGGACTGCTCCTTTAGTTCGGACCAAACACAGATTGCTGCCGTTGCTGTATTTATGAAAATGCCGGAATTGGAAATCATTGAAACGACCGAAGCAATTCTGGAAGTGACATTTCCGTATGTTACGGGTCTTCTTTCATTCCGTGAGGCACCGGCCTGTGTGGAGGCGATGCGAAAATTACACGATATTCCGGATGTGGTTTTGGTTGATGGTCAGGGCATTGCCCATCCTCGCAGGCTGGGATTGGCCAGTCATCTTGGATTGTGGCTGGATTGCCCGACCATCGGATGTGCCAAAAGTCGATTAATTGGCCAATATAAATTAATTCCTGTCAAAAAAGGGGAATATGGTCCCTTGAAAGACAAAGGCGTCACGATTGGTTCGGTATTGTGTACGAGAGACCGAGTTAAACCGCTGTTTATTTCCCCCGGTCATAAAATTACGCTGGCTCAATCGATTGAAATCGTCTTGTCCTGCTGTACCCGCTATCGGCTTCCGGAGCCTGCCCGCCTTGCTCATCAGCTCGTAACTCAATTACGAAAAAGGCTTTAACTGAGGTTTGTTTCAAACAGAAATTGTATCCTGATTGTGCTAAAATCATCTGCCTGAATTGTTTTTATGGGAAAATTCTTGCATTTATCGGCTGAATAATTACGATATTAATAGTATGGAAAAAGGTTATGTACATATTTATACAGGCGACGGCAAAGGCAAGACGACAGCGGCGTTTGGTTTGGCGCTGCGTGCGGCCGGGCATGGGTCACGGGTCTTAATCTTTCAATTTCTCAAACCCAGCTCGCTGGACCTCGGCGAACGTGGGGCCCTGAAAAAGGGCATCGAAGGAATTACCGTCCGTGCCATGGATGAACCCTGGGATATGTTTGAATCCATGGGCAATACGCCTGCGCTGGAGCGGGTCAAAAAAGCCATTGCCAGGTCGTTGCGGGAAATCGAAACTGCCGCTCATGAAAAATATTATGATGTGATTATCCTGGATGAAATTGTATTTTGTTTTGCACGCGGACTGGTCACGATTGATGATATCAAACATATCATTACAAACCGTGAAAAGGGTGTGGAGATTATCCTCACGGGTCGCGGGGCCACCCCGGAACTCATTGAATTGGCTGATTTGGTGACTGAGATGAAGCCGATCAAGCATCCGTTTGAAAAGGGTGTGGAGGCCCGAAAAGGCATAGAATTTTAAATCCTGCCTGATTTTCACTATTTTTTTCTAAAAACATCCCCTGGCTATGGGTATAATCCGGCGTAACTTTTACGGAGAATTGCTTGGCTGCCAGTAGCGATGCAGAATATCCTATCGGTATTATTCCCGCCATGCAGGATAATTTGATTTACCTGCTGCCTGGAACAAATTCGTGCTGCGCAGTGATTGACCCCGGTGAGGCGGAGATGGTTTTGACCTTATTGGAACAAGCGAAACTGACTCTGACGCATGTTCTGCTGACCCATGGTCATTCCGACCATACCGGCGGCGTGACCCGCCTGAAAAAGAAGACCGGATGCAGCGTGTTGGGGAGCGATTTGCGGCGAACCCCTGAAATTGACATCGTCGTGCAGGATGATCAGCTTGTTGACATGTGCGGTTTCCGAATTCGCGTGATTGCAGCACCGGGGCATACCTTGTCCAGTGTGTGTTATTATCTCGAGCCTGACGGCGACGGCAAGGGAGCGGTCTTTACCGGCGACACCCTGTTTATCTGCGGCTGCGGCAGGCTGTTTGAATGCACCGCGCAGCAGATGTTTGATTCAATCAAACGCCTGGCGGCATTGCCCGACGATACACTCCTGTTTCCCGGTCATGATTATACGGTGGAAAATATGCGGTTTGCTCTGACGGTCGAGCCGGATAATATGGCGATTCGCCGGCAATTGGACGTGCTGAACAAAGAAGGTTCGCTTGCCGCGATTCCATCCTCGATGGGATTTGAAAAACAGGCCAATCCGTTTCTGCGGACTCAGTCGCCGGAAATTCGCCGCACTCTGAAACTTCCCGATGCTGCGGATGAACAGGTCTTTGCTGAACTGCGCCGGCGAAAAGATCGGTTTTAAGTGTTGAGAATATGCGATGTACTGCCCGGTCTGCCGAAATATGCTGCGAACAGTCAAATCCAGAGGATTTACTCTGGATGTCTGTCTCAAGTGCAAGGGGATATGGTTTGACGACGGGGAGCTGATTGGATTTGCCAAAGCACTCGAAAACGACGTGGAGTCCGTCGATAAACTGACATTGTATAAGCCGCGTAAAGCTGTGGGGGAAAAAGAATTGCCCTCGACTCGAAGCTGTCCCCGCTGCAATGTGACGATGAAGCAATTCAATTATGCGTATGATTCCAATATCTTTCTGGATCGCTGTCAGCAATGCGGCGGGGTTTGGACCGATGCCGGCGAAATCCAGCGGGTTGCGTCTCATTTGAAAAAAGACCCCCGCGTTCAGGCCATTGGCGAGTCCCTGGTTAAGAGCAGGCAATTTCAGGATATCGACGGTCTTTCGGAGGCGCTCAACAGCCCTATGCCGTACTTCTTTCTGGCGCCGCGTATTATTCTGCCGCTGTATGATGATACGCCCCGTCAGCGGATTCCTTTTGTGACGCTGGGCCTGATTGTCCTGTGTACGGTATTCTTTTCGCTGATGGTGTTTGAAGTCTGTTCCAGTCAGGCCTGTCTGGAGCAGTTTGCATTTGTACCGCTCAATCTTTTCAGTATCGGCCTGGTCACATCGTTGTTTCTTCACGGCGGGTGGCTGCATCTGATCGGCAATATGTTTTTCATGTGGCTGTTTGCCGACAATATCGAAGACCGTCTGGGCTGGTTCAAGTTTATTTTTTTCTATCTGGCCGCCGGAATCTGTGCCAACCTGTTTTATGCTGTATTTAATTTGCATTCTTCGATTCCGCTGGTGGGTGCCAGCGGAGCCATTGCCGGAGTGATGGGAGCGTACCTGGTTTATTTCCCTGCCGCACGGATCAAGACCCTGATGTTTTTTCGCATCTTCGACATCCCAGCCTGGTTTTACCTGGGCTTCTGGATGGTGCTTCAATGCATCAACGGTGTCCTCGATGCCGCCGGCGGGACTTCCGGTGTTGCCTGGCTGGCCCATATTGGAGGATTTCTGTTTGGACTGCTGGTTGCGGGACTCGATAAAATGATATGTACGGTGCGGTCCGCGCATCGGGACGAGTAACAGTGTTCTTTATTGCTGCGTAAAAAAGCCAATCCTGAAAATCAATGCCTACTCTTTATTCTTGTTGTTTTTGACTTTTTCCAGGGGGATTGCATTATCTGCATCCTTTCCCTTTTCTTCCACTGCCGGCGGCTGAATCTCCTTATTAAGCAGCATTGCACGCAGCGGTTCCTGCCGCACGGGAAGGTTGGCCGGGATTGCGGCATGGGCGATCATGACGCTTAAAGCTTTCTTTTTGAGTGGTGTTTCCCGCAGTGGCTTATTCCCGGCGGGCTGAGGCTCTTTGTATTTGGCAATATCCCATTCGTCAAAGAAATACCCTTCGGTCCAGCTTCGTTTTGTGTCGCTGGGATTATAGGACAGAAAAGACCAGCCCGAGCCGGCCACACAATCCAGAGTTTTGACGCCGCGTTCCGGGCAGGCCAGGTCATAGAAAACCCATCCGGCATCCGGAAAATAGACTTCAATGAAATAGTATGAGGATTCGCCGCCCAGATACTTGCTCATCACAACATCACAGGGGATTTTCATCTTGCGCAGCATCGCACAAGCCAGACAGGACATTGCATAACTGTTGCCGGATCGCGCCGACAGGGCTTTGTCGGAACTGGTTCCAGCCCCTTTGACCCATTGAATCTGGTCGGCGATCCAGTCGCACACCCCGGCCACGGCTTCTTCGGCATAACGGCTTTTTTGAGCGATCTCTTCACAAATGACAGGCAGCGCCGGATTTTCCGGATTAATATCACCTTTACGGCCCAGGCCGAGATAATCCTTAAACTTTTCCCCGACCGAATCCGGATACGGCAGTTTGGCGGCCGTGCACAGTTTATTCCGTGCAATCAGGGTTATAATCAATTCCTGCCTGACAGTGACGGAAATACCTTCTGTTTTTTTCCAGCCCATCCGATAAACCTTCCGGGCCCAACCGTATTCGTGGGAGGAAACCTCGATGGTGTCCGGTTTCTGAGAAAACGTGAATGAGGAAGAGTCGATCAGTTGTTCATTGGTTGCACCCTGAAAACTGAACATGGCCGGAATTTCCGCCGTCAACGGCAGTCCCGGCGCGGACAGAATCTCGTACGTGCGAACGACCTTTAATTTTCTTTTGCCCAGTGCCGGCGTAAATACCGAGGTGTCGCACACGCCGGATGATACGATAATGAATTCCGCCAGAATGATGCTCCAGATAAATCTGTAACCCATAATCACTCCTAATCCTCTTTAATGCAAATAGTACCGAAAACTGAATTTACCGGGTTAATGAACCTCGCTTCAAATTCATTTTATCAATGAAATCAATACAATTATAGTATGGCGTTGATTTTGTTCAAATAAAAAATCGGTGTTAACCAAAATCCCATCGCAATAGTCCTGGCTTGAATCAAAGGCCTGCCGGCCAATTTCCGGAGAACACGGCCAAATCAATTAAATTGATGATTCCATCCGGGACGCTGTCGATATCGCAGGCAGGAATATAGCGATTTTCTCCTGCTCCAGCCAACCAGGCCTCGGCAAATGCCTTCAAGTCATCCAGATCAATATCGCCATCCGGCTCCACATCGCCGGGTATCGGCAACTCGGCGCTGAACAGTTCGGGAATGAAAAGAAAGTCAGAACTGCTTAAGCTGGTATTGTGGACCTGTAAAGCGAGAACATTATACCCCGGTGTCAGGATATCGATAAAGGATGATAAATCGAATTGATCCGGCTTGCAGGAGCAGCAGGTTTCATGATCGCTGGTGCTGGCCGGCTGATCATAAGCGGGAACGGTCGGTCCATACTGACTTACAACTCGCTGGCCGTTGATATATGCAATAAAGCCGTCATCCCAGAGCATGCCAAGAGTCAGCATCTTGACTCGCTGCGGGTCGTCAATCCAGAACCCTATTCTGGCATAAACGCTGATGTATTTACCCTTCATGTCGGTTAATTTGGTGGTGATGCAGTCTCCGTACCCTGTTCCAGTCTCATAGCCGAAACCGGATGCCCCTGTTAACCATGCAGCACCCAGAGTAAATGTCAACTGATTCCAGTCCGCATCCGGCTCGCTGGTTCCCTTGAAATACTGCCAGAGGTCTCCTGTGGCAGCCAGCGTTTTATTGAGGATATATGGTTTTTGATAGAGGACATAAGAATAGCCGGTCAGTTCGGCATTGACTGGATTACTTAATGAAACGCGGACCAGTCGAAGGTCTTCCAATAAGGGCCGGGTAAAATGGATTATCTGGACTGTTTGGCCGGGGATAAAATTCAGCGTGCCGCCATCGATGATGCCTTCATGGGTACTGATGCTGTAATCGACGGAAACAAATGCTGTTGAAAAGGTACTCAGACGAACCGGGATTTGGTTTTCTGTCTGGAGTTCGGAGATATCATATTCATTTTTCGTCATCGCAATCCCAACGCCGACGATACTGGAAGAGGTGGTCAAAAAAGGTTCCAGCAAGGTAGATTGGTCCGTATTATCCAGAGGATTCCATAAGGTATTATCGGGATGATAGGATGGGACAGGTTTGGAGAGGTAATTATCCTGGACATTCATCTGGGAAAGATGCCACTGCCA
>CAZKAI010000030.1:38441-40828 GCA_964550565.1 uncultured Pirellulales bacterium | reverse complement strand
TCCCGCTATCCTGCACCATGCCCCGTGTCAGAAGCCCGCCCATACTATGGCCCATTATTACCATCTGATTGAAATTCGGGTTGACGCCGTTTGGGTCATATAAAGCACGGATGGTTTTCAACTGATCTCGGAGTATCGATGTCGAGTAGCCGATTGGCAGGCCTGTCGGATACATAAAAAACCAGAACTGGTATCTTTTTCGAAGCTGAGGATCGCCTCGCAAATCATTAAATATCCCCGCCCATGTGGACGGAGAAGACATTAATCCATGCACCATCAATACCGGAATTTTATCGGGCCGATACGGCTCCAGCATATAAATACCGGCATTTTTAAGTTCGACATCGCTGGAGATCAGATTGTGAAGCCCTGTCTGGAAAGGATTTGTCTTTCGCAATTGAAGTCCCAGGGGCGTCGTAAAATCCGCTTCCAGGGGCACCTGTCGATTTTGAATCGTAATCGAATCGGTGACGAGTGAGTCATAAAAAACAAGACGGATATTTCGTGATGTGGTCTGGCCTTTCTGGATCGGATCAAACAGCAGGACCGCAGAGATCGGATAGGCGACGAGGCGAGGCGGAAAAAACCGTCCAAAATGCGGTTTTTGAGCGGGTTTTTCCACAATCCCCACCAGCGGTGCTCCCAGCCCCTTCGTGGTATATTCATTGGCCAATCCGGTTACCCTGATTTCGTAGGCATTATGAAGATAATCAAACCATGACGGATCCCATATCCCTGCCCCCTGTTTGACAACCTCAAAGTGATAGTGAATGCCTCGATAATCCAGATCACTCGATTCCCACGGATTTTCGCGGGTTGCCCTCATGCTGATCAGTTCGGCCACCGCAAGATTGTAAATATCAGCCATAAATCGAAACGAGGGGACCAGCGAGCTTGAATCCATGGGGTGCATGTCGAAAAACAGATAGTCATACGCATGCCTGGCCGCACGAATATAATAGATTTTTTTCTGGGGATCGGAATCCCGCCGTTTCTGTGCTTCCAGCAGCGACAACTCGGCAAGAGCCATTCGCAATGGAAGCGTCTGCTCTTTCTCGATGTTGTCTTCCAGCAACGCAATAGCCTGCGAAGAATCTCTGGTGTATGCCTTATCCAGGAACATCAACCGTAAATACTGCCGGGTTTCCCAGCTTGGCTGCGATGAATTGACGGCATTCTGGCCCTTGGTTTCAAACAATTTGACTGGATTAAGACGAACCGCCTTGTAAGGGCTGCCGCAGCCGACCATCCAGGTCAGGCAGCAAATCATTGCAAACAAGCACATCCAATTTTGCCATCGTTTGGATATGGAGCCATTGTATCTAATCATATCGAACCTCTGCTTAACTGCACACATTGTTTTATTACCTGCAGGATAGTAAATCATCAAAGTACAGTATGTCGCATCCGTACAGGTTTTTATAGCTAATGATTTTCAATCCTGCTTCAAGGCTCCAGCGACCCTGCAATACCTCTCGCCCGCCAATGAAATGTGCTGGCAGGCTCTTCTCGTTTTGCATTCATCGGCAGTTCACCGGCAGAGACTTCACGATAGCCCTGCGCCTGCATGCACTCCGTCATATATTTGATTTCATACTCCGATGTCACACCGGCAAAATCCGTCCGCTTTTTCAACTCTTCAAAACACAGGGCGCGAGCCTGTTTGCATTCATTAAAACTTTTGCCTTCCTGATACCAATACTTTGCGCATCCGGAAGAAACCAGGAGTAAGGCAGACACACATATCACAAATAATAACTTATGCATGGTTCGATCCTTTTTTCAAATCATATTCCGACGTCCGAAGCACCGGGCTGCGGTATAACTGGATATTTTCAGTGGGCGATCAACTGCAATCCTTCCAGCAGATAAAAGCCAGCGGCTGGAGATATCTCATCTGCCCGCCGCTGACTTTTTGGGCCATTCCGCCGGAAACCACATGGTTCTTCTCCTGAATACCATGCGGGTGTCCCAGATCTTGCTTCATCGATTGATGCAGCTCAATATCCGCCATTGACCAGGCGATTATTCAGCAGACTTTGCTGGTATTCGAGGCGGTTTTGACGGTCCTCATAAATCCGTTCTTTTTTGCTGGACTCGAACTGATAACGATCCATGGCCGCCTGCTGCTTCATCTGAGCTTCCCTCTCGGCCTGTGCAACCGCTTTATCACGACGTGCGTCCAGATATGCAGCTTTTTGCTGATCCCGTTGTTCTTTATCCTTGAGCTTGAGGTCGGCAAGATAGACTTTATAGTCATTCTTTTTATTGATGGAATCCAGATAAACCCACATCCTGGCGCACTGATCCAGAGACGTTCGCAGATCCTTGCGGACCTTCTGGCCGTATTCCTCTTTTTTGACACAGGCTTGTACAAATTGCAAACG
>CAZKAI010000030.1:0-38341 GCA_964550565.1 uncultured Pirellulales bacterium | reverse complement strand
GGACCTTCTGGCCGTATTCCTCTTTTTTGACACAGGCTTGTACAAATTGCAAACGGTCCTCGCCTTCCTCAATTTCCACCGGCAAGTATCCATCATAGATGACGTACTCCATGGCGATTTCCACTAGTTCATCCCAGGAAGGACGTTTTTTGGGCACTGGAATATTCATCTCCTCAAGCCGCTGTCCCATTTGAAGCACTTCCAGAAAGACATTGGGGTCGCTTGGAACCGGAACGTTTTTCTCGGCAAACTCCGTCGCCTTGCCGATGCTCAGCAGGTAATCCGCAAGCAACTGGACCTGCTTTTTCGCCTCTGTACGCTTTTGCGTCAGCAACGGAAGCAGTTTTGACATGGCCTCGGCACGCACGGCCCAGTATTCTGAACTCTCTTTGGGAGGAATCTTGATTTCAACAACATCCGCACTTTCATCGATCTGGGGTTTCTGCAAGACCGGCTCGGCAGCAAATGCACTATTTAAAGCCGCCGCAGCCATTATTATGATAATTATACCCTGTTTCATTTTGTTTCCTTTCTTAAAGTAAAGTCTTTCTTCTGATGTATTCAATCGGTTATACCTTGTGCAGCATTATAACGCAAATCTCTGACTTATTTCAATTCCTCGAGGCGCTTCTGAAACCGTTCCGTCCAGCCATTGATCACATTTTTTGCTGCCGACCAGTCACCCAGATTGGTAAATGGAATCCGTCCGCCCTTTCCAGACTCAACGACCGCCCCGACCTGCTGGCCGGTGACCGAATCAACGATCTCCGCCTCCATGGATGCACCGCCGATTCCAACGCCTAACAAGCTGGCCTGGGGAAGCATATTAATCGCACCGGTTCTCTCGATGTCTGTCAGAGCAACTCTCACACGAGCCACACCGGCGGCAGGCTGATATGCAATTTTCTTGCCTGCGCCCTGGATCGCCTCACGAATTTTGGTATTCATATAACTGGTCAGGTCTGTAATCTGCTCGTCGGTCAGCTTATCCTTGGATTTGGCATCGCTGCGATAGACTACTTTTACCGGGTCGATCATAAATGCGGAGTATCCGGCGACCGCCTTTTGATCTACATATCGCAGGCTTGAATCAGACTCTTTCTGCAATTTGGAGTAATCGCTCAAAAACCCCGCTTTGGCCATTTCTTTTCCGCAGCCGCAAATGCCGGCCAATCCCACAGTCATCACAACCACCCACATACTCGTCTTTTTCATTTTTCGTTCTCCTTAATCTTGATTTTTCATAACCATGTATTCTGTTTCAACTGTTTATACTGCCAATAAGGTATTTATGCTCAGTTATCTCCAATTTCCGAAGCAGCCGGAGGCGGTAAAGATACCCGGCTTCCCAGCACCACACAGTTAAATAAAGCCCGGCTCACCTGATAACGGGTTAAAAATCGATTGCTGCCGGGGGCTTCCGAGGGCGACACCACCACCTGCTGATCCAAATCAAACACACGCGCCATCAGGGTCTCATGTTCCCAAACGGCGGGATTGGCCAGTTCAATATCCGATGCAAAAAAGAACAACTTGCGGCCATCTTCCCAGAACACCCAGCTTTCATTGGCAATCGGTGATAACGGTGCCAGATGAATGATTCGGTCTCCCTGGGGCACCCCGCTTACGGAAATTCCTTCTTTGGCAATCTCTTTGCGCAGCGCCTGCCGCAGGTGCTCTATCATGGCTTGGTCGGGAAAATCCTGCTGATTCCGCGTACGGAACAGGTAGTCTTTCATGTCCCCAACGTTAACTGCAACCTGTTGACAGGTTCGGGGGCAGCGTGCCGGAACGGTACCCCGCATAATCTGAATTATCTTAAAGGTCTTGTTTTTGACCGCAGTTCCCATTTCCTCGATGACATAGTCGGCTTTTTTGACTTTCACCGTGATATTGACCTGAGGCAGATAAATGTCGGCCAGAACGCTTTGATCTCCGGGATCCAGCCTGGGCGCAAGGCGACGAACCCAGAAAGTAAACTCCTTGGATTCAATGACACGTTCTATCTCGGATTCATCAAGGTACCAGCGATAGAGATGCCTGACTACCTCATAGAGATAGGGCTGCTGCACCACTTCTGTCGGGATTTCGGAAATACCCGCCTGTGTTGCCGGCAGCGGCGTCTTACAGGAGCATAATAACGACACGACGATGACAATGAATACAAGATGATTAAGCCGATAGAATGTCATTTGGGATCCTTTCGCAAAGTAAAGAAGCGATTGCCGCCCAGGGACCCCTTGTATTCCGAGGGGATAAAGACATAATTGCCGCCAGGATGATAATTGTTGACATCTGTCATCCAGGAATAGGCATGGCCTGTCACCTTAACCGGCCCAATTTTTTCCAGGCTGGCATAGCGGTCCACACCTTCGATACCTTCCTTAAAATACGTTCGTGCAAGATTTTGTGCAAAATTCAGCAGGGAACTGAACCGGCCTGGTTTGCCGCCTTGATTGGCAATCTTGAGAAGGTAGTCAATCCGTTCCTCGACCCGGTCATCCATGACAAACTTTCCGTTCGTATTACGGTAAAAGCCTTCGCATTGTCTTTTTTCACCCGTACCGGTGATGACATCAATCATATTTTCGGATCGAACGCCTGCGACCTGCTGCTGGGTATAGCCTGTCGGAATCAGATGAATCCGGCAATGCAGCACCCAGAGAATCTGAACCATCGCTTCTTTGGTCGCTGTTTCACTCTCATAGGCACGTTCGCCGGGAAAAGGAACTTCGTTAATCAGCAAGCGGGCGAGATAGCCGCTTGGCGTATCCGGACTGTCCAGTTTCGAAAACGGCTGTGAAGTTTCGGCCGCCAGCAGGGGCACGGCAATCGCCGTCATCAGCAGACATATTCTTGTGACTTTGACCATTCCTAAATACATAGATTTCAGAGTCATATTTGTTTCGTCCATGATTTTATTGCCCATGAATTGACCCTTTTTTACCTGCTTCCAGCACTTTTTTCGGATCCACTGCACTGACAATCTGAATGATCTTGGCAATCACTCCAGTCCATCCAGTTTGATGGCTTGCGCCAATTCCGGCACCATTATCGCCGTGGAAATATTCATAAAATAGGAGGTAATCCCGCCAATAAGGATCGTTCTGGAACTTATCCGTACTTCCATAGACCGGACGCTGGCCTTTCTCATTTCGAAGAAAGATACGCGTCAGACGTTCTCCAATTTCTTTGGCAACCTCAAAAAGATTCATCATCCTGCCTGAGCCTGTTGGGCATTCTACCTTGAAATTATCTCCATAATACAGGTAGAATTGAAGTAATCCCCTGATCAATAAAATATTGACAGGCATCCAGACAGGTCCCCTCCAGTTGGAATTCCCGCCAAACATGCCGGTGTCCGACTCGGCCGGCAGATAGGATACTCGATACTCCTGTTTTCCGACATGGAATAGATATGGATTTTTCTCATGGAATTTAGACAGGGAGCGAATACCGTAAGGACTCAGGAATTCGTTTTCATCCAGCATTTTTGCAAGGATTCGGCGAAGGCGGTCCGGGGTGAGCAGAGCAAATATTCCACGATCAGCCACTCCCAGATGCTGGGGTCCTGTCGGATGAATCGACTCGAAGAGCCCCGGCGACTGCCGCATGCGGATTTCAGCAGCCGCCAATGTTTTGGGAATTCGTTCACGCTGCCATTTTTCAACAACCGTGGTTGCGCAAAGCGGCAAAAGGCCCACCATCGAGCGAACTTTGAGCCGTGTGGCACTGCCATCGGGACAGACCAGGACATCATAATAAAAGCCATCCTGCTCATCCCACATACTGTCATGACCGGGGTGATTGATGGCATGAGCGATAAAATAGAAATGCTCCAGAAACTTGAACGCCATATCATCATAACAGGGATCACTGCCGGCCAGCTCGACAGACATTTCCACCATATTCTGCGCGAATAGTGCCATCCATGCGGTACCATCGGCCTGTTCAAGATAGCCTCCCGTCGGCAGTGATGAACTTCGGTCAAAAACGCCGATATTATCCAATCCGAGGAAACCGCCCTCGAAGACATTTTTGCCGAACCGGTCCTTGCGGTTGACCCACCAGGTAAAATTGACTACCAGTTTATTGAACGCGGATTTCAAAAAGTTCAGGTCTGTGGTTCCGTGAAGATTCTGCTCAAGACGATACAGAAACAAGGTTGCCCAGGCATGGACTGGGGGATTGACATCACTGAAATTCCATTCATACGCAGGAAGCTGGCCGTTCGGGTGCAGATAAAATCCATGGAGCAATAATTCCATTTGCTGCTTTGCAAAATCGGAATCCACAATGGAAAGCGGCAGCGTGTGAAACGCCAGATCCCATGCTGCATACCAGGGATATTCCCATTTATCCGGCATGGAGATAATATCGGCATTGATCATGTGGTACCAGTCCCGATTGCGACAGGGACGACTGCCGGCGTCCAGGGGGTGTGCCTTATGTTCCTTAAGCCATTCACTGACATTGTAATCATAAAATTGCTTGGACCACAGCATCCCGGCCAGAGCCTGACGCATGACATTGGCCGCGTCTGAAGAAACCGAAGGCGGAATTACAGCGGCATAGAATTCATCGGCCTCTCGCAGTCGGGCCGACAGGATTTCATCAAAACCTGCACCAAAGGGGGCGATCTCATTTGTCGTTTTTTTACCTCTGCCGGAAGAATGCTGTTCGACAAGACGCAATCGGATCGCTGCCGATTGACCTGCCCCAATATTAAATCGGTAATGAGCCGCGGCCTTAGTGCCCGTTTGTCGGGGGTTTACAGTACCCTGTTGATGGTGAATCAGATGATTATTAATCCCGTCTTTGACATAGAGACTCTTATTCGACTTGCCAAAGGTACGCTCCATATTGGTATTATTTTCTGTAAATAAAAGAAACGGCTGGTCCTGACAATACAGCCACCATTTCCCCAGCTCAGAATGTGAGGCTTCCATCAGTTCCATGCCCGCCGGAGCAGGTAGTTTTCTCAATGTCGGTTTTCTGGCATAGTTTTTGTGAAACCGAACCGACCAGTCATTACGAAACCACCAGGTTGGAAGGATGTGCAGTTGGGCTTCCTCCGGGCCTCGATTATGGGCGGATATTTGAATCAGAATATCATTTGGACCGGCCTTGGCATATTCGATAAGGATATCAAAATATCGATTGTCATTAAATATCCCTGTGTCTATCAAATCGTATTCCGGCTCTGATTGCGGCCGTTTGGAATTGGTCTTTACAAGATCGTCGTAGGGAAATGCCTGCTGGGGGTATTTATACAGGTATTTCATATAGGAATGTGTCGGTGTATTGTCGAGGTAATAATAATACTCTTTAACGTCCTCGCCGTGATTGCCTTCCCGGTTGGTCAGTCCGAAAAGCCGCTCTTTGATAATGGGATCCCTGCCATTCCATAAAGCCAGGGCAAAACAAAGCCGCTGCTTGTCATCGGATATGCCTGCCAGACCATCCTCCCCCCAGCGATAGGCCCGCGAGCGGGCCTGATCATGTGAGAAATAATCCCATGAATTGCCATCGCTGCTGTAATCTTCCCGCACCGTGCCCCACTGCCGTTCGGACAAATACGGGCCCCACCTCTTCCACATCCCCGGGTGGAGTCGATCTTCGTTTAATCGTTCATGTTCCGCCGTCATGTTCCATCACCTCTTTATTGCCGGACTTGTGCGGCCTGGTGATCATTGAGCATATCAGCAACAGGATCAATCAACAGCATTGCTTTCTCGGCGGTCCCGGCCGGCTCGGCCGCCTCCTGAATTCGTCTCTGCAAATCAAACAACGGCTTCTGATTGACCCGCAAGGTGCCGGTTGCGCGATCCAAGTCGGCAATAAGAAATACCACCGTCGAGAAAGTGAATGCCAGTACAATACCCATTTTAACACTTCGCTTGCCCGACAGTCCTTCCTGATAGCCAACCGTCACCATGGACAGAATCGTGATACAGGACAGGACATACCAGATAGCCGGGGGAATGCGATAGTTGATTGTTGTCGCCCGGCTGTTATGAATCTCCATCAATTCATTCAGGGAACTGATGAATAAAGCATCAATTTCGGAACTGCGATCCGCTTTGGCTAAGGCAACCGCATGCAGCCACATCTGAGACTGTAGTTCCTCTGATTGCAAAAAAAGCTCTTTTAATCCCTTCAACTGGTCTGCCGGAGGCCGGCTGACCAGGTCCACACGAAAATCGATGTACTGCCGAATCAGCGCCTGGACTTCGCTGCAATGCGGCTCCTGCAGCAGCCCGGCACGAAGATACGTGGTTCCGATGGTGTTTACGTCATCCAGAAGGAGCTGTTTTCGCGTCTGAAACCGGTCGGCTGCCATACCAAATGTAAAGGCAAGCATGAATGCCAGCAATCCCAGCATCGCACCGATAATGGTACCCAGAGACGATTCGCTCTCATGGTCAGGCAAGGACCTCCTGCGCCTGCCCAGAAGCGCTCCAATCCCGATTGACGCCAGAACTGCTATAACGGCAAAAATAAATATACCCCATAAGGGGATGCTATCCAGCCTCACAACAGTGTCCATACAATGTATTTCCTTTATTCTTTGATCTCGACAAAAGCAGCCATCGTTTTGGCCATTTCAGGGTTGGCCTGTTTGAGCTTCTCATAATACTGAATGGCTGATTCCTTGTCGCCTTTGAGCAAATAACTCATTATCAAACCACGGTAGGCATCATGAAATTCGAGTCGGGCCTTCAGCGATTGATTGAATGCCGCCAGGGCTTCTTCATAAGCACCAAGCCGAATATTTAAAATGCCAATTCGGTTGTAAATGACCGAATCATCAATACTCAGGCTCAGCGACAGCGGCTTCTTGACAGTACTGGCCTCGGCTCCGAAGTTTCCAAGTGTCATGGCATTCTGATATTGCGGTAAAGCGGCCTGATAATTGCCCATCTCGTCATAGGCAAGCCCCAGTCCCAAATAGCCCGCTGCCCCGTATTTATCCAGAGCAACAGCCTCTTTCTGTGTCTTTATCGCTTCATCGTAACGCCCCAGCTCGGTGTACAAAAATCCGAGATAAACATAGGCACTGTAAAAATCATCCTTCAGGCTGATCGCCTTCAGATAATATTCAATGGCTTTATCCTGATTGCCGAAGATATCTTCAATCCGCCCTTTTGCATAATACAGACCCGGCGAATAAGGCTCGGCGCTGAGTGCCGCATCACAGGCCTTTAGTGCATCTTCGTATTTACCCTGTTTGGCATAAACCCATCCCATAATGTAATTCAGCTTGCTGAATTGCGCCCCCCCCTTCAGGGCATCGCTGCATACCTGTAATGCCTTATCATAATCGCTGACTTTTGCATAGATCCAGGCCAGTGTATAGACGGAGTCAACCCGTTCCGGTGCACGGTTGATGTCTTTCTGGGTCGCCTCGATGGCTTTTTGATACTCGCCTTCCAGAGCCAGCCTGTATCCGTAGGTCACCGTACCCAGACTGGCGTACGGCGGCACATCCTGCATGAGCTTTTTAAATTCTGCAACAGCTTCTTTGCGGCGGCTGTTTTTAATGCTGTCAAAAAAAGCCAGAACTTTGTCTTTATCTACAGCCGGCTGGACGGAAACCACGGGAGCAGCAGGAACAGGCGCAGCCGCGGTTGTTGGAGCCATAGGTTCCGGCGAAAGCTGTGATTTTTCAGGCTGTTTTCCACCAACGATCAACGCTGTGGCCAGAATGGATACAATATTAGTAACCACCACTGCAATTACAACATTCTGTGTTTTCATAGTCTTGTCCCCAAATTAAGCTAAACTTTATTCTATATCCCTTTGTCGAACCTGATTACATTCGCTTGCCGCCATCCGGCATCCGGACGGTCGATCCATGGACTATACCAGCCATTTCCGGGCCAAGTCGATCTGGTTTAGCGGAAAATACTTGACCGGCGCCGGCCGGAAACCGGCCCCTGAAAACATCAGCATATCGGTTTCATGTTTGGGATCGCCAACGAATGCGATTTTTGTAATTTTCTCGCGATGGGCAGCATAGAACGTCATATCGCCCCAGCCTTCATCTTTTTCCCAGCCTTTGAAATCGTTTAAAATAATCAGCAGCTTGATATCGGATGCCGATTCCCATTTTTGCGCTGCGATCGCCTGTCCGGCATCCCATTCCGATTTTTTAAGCAGCCCGGCAATTTCGATAACGTATACATTTCCATTTTGTTCCAGAAGTCTTATACCCATATCGCATCTCCTTGTTTTATAATGAACGGGTCATGATTTTTCTCGGATATTAAACATCGCTGCAAAGAGTACAGGCACGACGACCAGCGTTAATATGGTGGCAAATGTCAGACCAAACATAATGGTCACCGCCATCGACACAAAAAACGCATCGACCAGCAGCGGTGCCATACCCATGACCGTCGTCAGAGCTGCCATGGACACAGGCCGGACACGGCTGACGCCCGAATCCACAACGGCAAGGTAGGGATCTTTCCCGGAAGCCAGTTGAGCATTTATCTCGTCAATCAGAACTACGGAATTTTTGATCAGCATTCCCGCCAGACTCATGAATCCTAATAGGGCCATAAATCCAAAAGGCTGTTTCATCAGCAAAAGACCGGCGGTGACGCCTATGACTGCCAGCGGAACCGTCAGGAAAATAATCAGCGGTTTTTTGATGGAATCAAACAGCATGATGACGATCAGAACAACCAGCACGGTAATCACCGGGATATTGGCCGCCAGGGCTTTCTGGGCGTCGCCGGAATTTTCGTATTCGCCCCCCCATTCCAGCGTATAACCAGCCGGCAGAGATACCGCTTCAATCAGCGGCCGAAGCTGATTAAACACGATACTGGCCGGGCCGTCTTTGGGATCACAGCGGACAATCAGCGTGGGAAGCCGGTCACGACGGCGTATAATCTGATTTTCCGACACAGTCTTGAAATCCACAACGACCTGCTGCAATGGAATAAATCGCTGTGCGGCAGGGCTGAATATCTCGATGTTGGCCAGGTCCGCCGGGTTATTCCGCTCGGCCTGCGGGCTTCGGGCAACAATCGGCAGCAGTTCATCCTGTTCTCGATAGTATCCAACCGTCCTGCCTTCGGTAGCATACAGAAGGGCTTGTGCAATATCGGCTCGGGCAATCCCGGCATTGCGAGCCTGTGTATCGGCTACCACAGGACGAATCAGCGGAACCGGCTGACGCCAGTCGGTATTGATATCGGCTGTGTTGGGATTATCCCGCATGATCTGCTCCACTTTCAGGGATAATTGCCGCAAAACGACCGGGTCCGGTCCGCGCAGCCGAGCTTGAATCTTAAATGGATCGCCCGGCCCCAGGACAAATCGCCGGCAATACCCCTGTGACTGAGGATAGGTTTGAGCAATATACTCATTAATCCTGGTCATCAAATCCGGGATGGCTTTATAATTCTCGACGGTAACCAGAATCATACCGTAGGCCGGGTTGGGTTCTTCGGGGGTGTAGGTCAACTGGAACCGCAGAAAACCCTGGCCCGCACAGGATGCCGTACTGCTGACACCTTCGAAAGTTTTCACGTGGTCGGCTATCTGCTTTAAATCTTTTTCAGTCTGGGTAATATAGGTACCCTGCGGCAGCCAGTAATGGACCATAAATTGCGGCTGGGTCGAATCAGGGAAGAAACTTTTATCGACGAATCCAAATCCGTAAATAGCGAAAACCAGCATGGCAGCCAGCAGAATCAGGGTAAAATACCGGTTCCGTATGCAGAATACAAGGAACTTCTTATATGCCTGGAAGAATGAGCCTTTGTAAGGATCTGCATCTCCGCCCTGCTGCTTTTGTGTTTTGAGAAACTGAACGCCAAACAGGGGACACAAGGTGATGGCAAGCACCCAGCTCCACATCATCGAGTACATAATGACTTGATACAGCGAACGGCAGTATTCGCCGGTGGAATCATTGGAAGCACCAATCGCAGCAAACGCCAGAATGGCCACCACAGTTGCACCGAACAGAGGCCACATGGTCTGCTTGACGATGGCGGCAGCTGCTTTGGTTTTATCCATGCCCATCTGGCCATTGACCAGAATACCTTCCACAATCACGATGGCATTATCCACCAGCATTCCCAGGGCGATAATTAAGGCCCCCAGGCTGATGCGTTCGAGCATGACACCTTTGGACTGCATGATGATGAATGAAGCACAGACCGTCAGCAGCAGGATTGCGCCAATAATGATACCGCTGCGAAGGCCCATGGCAAAAATCAATACACCAATAACAATAATCACCGCCTCAATCAGATTAATCACAAATCCGCTAATGGCCGCGGTGACGCTTTGAGCCTGCTGGACAATCGTACCGATTTCGATACCAATAGGGGTTTGGGCCTGGAGCTCTTTGAGCCGTTTTTCGACCGCATTACCCATGACGACCACATTGCCGCCTTCTACGGTTGAAATACCCACCCCAATCGCAGGTTTGCCATTGAAACTCATCATGGCAGTCGGCGGCTCCTGGTATCCCCGGCTGATTGTGGCGATATCTCTGAGATACAGCTTGCTTTCGCCGCTTCCCCCTGCAATCAGAATATTTCCGATTTCCTGAACGGATTTGAGCTCTCCGGTCGGCTGAATACGAATGTATTGGCTGCCTACCTGAATGCTGCCGGCGTCCACAGCCATATTCTGGCCTGTCAGGGTTGTCAACAGCGTTTGCAGGGAAATCCCCAACTGAGCCAGACGCGCCCGGCTCATTTCAATATAAACCACTTCCTGCTGGACGCCAAACAGGGCGACATTGGCCACATCCTGCACCAGCAGAAGTTCCCGGCGAAGCATATCTGCATGCTCTTTTAATTCGGCATAGGAATAGCCGTCGCCATAGACCGCATAGAATACACCATACACATCGCCATAATCGTCATTGACTACAGAGGTGGAGGTTCCCGGCGGCAGCTTGCTTTGCATATCGCCGACTTTGCGTCTCAGTTCATCCCAGACCTGCGGGATGGTATCCTTGGGCGTTTCTTTTTTCAACTCGACGTGAATATACGAAAAGCCCGGCATGGACAGACTCTTGACATAATCGACCTGGCCCAATTTCTGAATGGCCGTTTCGATTTCGTCAGTGACTTCTTCAGCCACTTCCATCGCGGTTGCACCCGGATAATAGGTAATTACGGTTGCCGCCTTGATCGTAAATTCCGGATCTTCAAGCCGTCCCATCTTCAGATACGCAAATAAGCCCCCCACTAGAATCAGGACGGTAAAGACCCAGGAGATTGTTTTCTTTTGAATTGCCAGTTCTGCAACGTTCATGGTTTGGCCTCCCTGGTTTCAGGCAGAAATTCGGTGACTTTCTGTCCTTCCTGAAGCATGTGAGCGCCATTTGCGGCGATTCTATCCCCTGCGGACAAACCTTCCAGAATCTGGATTTTGTCAGCTTCGATCTTTCCCACCTTGATATTTTGTCTCTGTACAGAGTAGAGATTATCCGATTCCTTATTAATCTTCCAGACATAATATTGTCCGGTGCCGTCAACAGGTGCGGCATCGATGGGAACCAGGAATAACTTTTTCTCAACCTGGTCCTGCTTGGGATATTCCCAGATTGTCGCCGTCATCCCGGGCAAAATAGCAATGGTTTCGGGGGGAGTCATGGCAAAGGTGATCAGATAGGTCTGCGTCACCGGATCAGCCTCCAGAGCATATTCATGCAGCTTGACCTCGAATTCCTGTCCGGCCAGCGAATCAAATATCGCAACAAATCGATATTTTTCTTTTTCGACCTTAGACCGAATAATACGTTCTTCAGGAACATTCACCACAATCAGGATTTCAGCATCTTTTTGGACCGTAACGATTTCTTCTTTCGCCTTGATATTCTGGTAATTATCGACAAAGATATTGGCAATCAATCCATCAAAGGGAGACAACAGCTCAGTATCCTGCATGGCTTTCTGAGCGATTTTATAATTGGCCTCCGCCTGTTCAAACGCTGCCTGGGCATTGGTCAGGTCGGTTTTGGAGACAGCCCCTGTCGCAGCGGCTTTTTTGATGCGATCCAATTGTGTGGAGGTCTGGTCCAGTTCCGCTTTTGTCGAATCCAGCCGGTTCTTGAAGTCTCTGGGGTCAATTTTGGCCAGCAGTTCACCCTGTTTCACTTTCTGACCTTTTCGAAGCGGCAGTTCGATCAGGGGGCCATCCACCTGAAAACCCAGCGTCACCTTTTCAATCGCAGACACTTTTCCGGGATATTTTCTGACCGGATTGGAGATGTCCTGCCCCACAGTAAACATCTTGAGGGGCCGAACAACCTGGATCGGTTCGGTCTCCTTTTTATTCCAATCCATAAAAAAGACCGCATAGATACCGCCGCCAATGAGGAGCAGACCAACCAGAATCCGAATAAGACCGAATTTATTTTGTGCCATGATACATCTCCTGATTATCGAGAATTGCCAGATTATGTTTTTGGTCGGACCAGCCGCCGCCTAACGCCTTATAGATCCGGACCAGATTTTTAACCACGGTTCCCTGGCTCAGCGCCAGTTTATCCTGCTGCTGTGAAAGAAACCTCTGCATATCCAGAACATTCTGAAAATCGGTCAGGCCGTTCCGATACAAATCGCTAACCAATTCAACCGATTTTTGAGATGCAATAACCGAACGGTCCAGCGCCTCATACTTGACCTGTTCTTCCTGATAGGAAACCATTGCGTTTTCGACCTCTTCCACCGCCAGCAAAATGGTCTGCTTGTACTGATTCAGCGTCTCCTGTGCCTTGGCCTCTTCAAACAGGATATTATTGCGAATCCGTCCTCCATCAAAAAGATTCCATCGAAAGGCCGGACCGAATCCCCAGGCTCGGCTGTTCCATTCCCCCACATCACCAATTTGCTGAGCTTCCAGAGCCAGAGTGCCCGACAGGGAGAAACTCGGATATAAATCCGCCGTCGCAACACCGATTTGAGCCGTTTGAGCCGCCAACGCCCGCTCCGCTTTTCGGATATCCGGACGCTGTCGGAGGAGTTCGGCCGGCAGCCCTACGAGCACCTCTTTGGGCATTGAAGGCACTGCTGCTGTTTTCAGCAATTCGGCATTGAGCTGTCCGGCCGGCTGACCCAGCAGAACATTCAGGCGATTGATGGCCTGCACCTGCAGAGACCGCAAATCCGGCACCAGCGATTCCGTATTAGCCAGATTGAATCGGGCCTGCTGGACGTCCAGTTCCGGCACCAGTTCCGCATCGAATCGGTCCTGTGTCAGTTTCAGCGTTTCCTGCTGCAATTTGATATTATCCAGGGCATACTGGATGCGAGCCTGCAATGCCCGCAGTTCGATATAATTCTGTGCAATATCGGAATATAAAACGACCAGGACATCGCGATAATTTTCTACCGATGCTTCCAGGGTTGCCTGTGAAGACTCGACCGACCGGCTGATTCTGCCGAAGACATCGGCCTCCCAGGTCGCACCCGCCCCAATGTTGTGAAGATTCGTCTGGTCAGGATCACCGACAGCCGGCGCATTTAAGCCGTTTTTACTTTCCCGGTCCCGGGAATAAAAACCGGATGCATCGACCTGCGGGTAATACTCTCCCGTGGCAATGCCAAGCAGCGCCCGAGCCTGCTGGATGCGTGAAACGGCTGTCTTGACATCCAGGTTGCCCTCGGTTGCCTGGTCAATCAGGTCTGTCAACACCGGATCTTCAAGCTGCAGCCACCAGGTCTGGTAATCCGCCTGCCCCTGTGCCAATCCCTGTGTTGCCTGCTGATGCCAGGCGTCCGGCATAATCACTTCAGGTGTCTTATAATCCGGCCCGACTTTGCATCCGGCCAGCAGCACCACAGTGAACAACAGCATAAAATTGATGTTCTTAACCTGGTTCCAGTTCATTTTCATAAATCACCTTTTTTTAGAATTCACGTACCTTCATCATTAACTCAGGATTGCTCCGGGTCGGTCAAAGTCAATTTCAATCGGCTGTTATATGCCTTCATAATAGCTGTCACAATAATACCGGTTGACCATCCCAGCATCAGGACACCCACCGAAGCCTCAATCGGACCCAACAATCGCCAGTGTCCGGTCAAAACCACGTCGCCATATCCCACGGTCGTATAGCTGGTCAGCGAATAATAAGCTGCTGTTTCAAAGCTTGCGATCGTGCCGCTGAAATAATAAAAAGAAGCCCAGATTCCGGCCTCGATTAGATGCAGTAAAAGCAGGCAGCTAACCAGCCGAATAATCAGCATTTCCACATCCAGGACTTTTTGACCATTACGCCGCTTGGCCCAGAGTCTGACGATATGCAAAACAGCATATAGCGTGCCGATGCCATGAATCAGCACGGTCATGCCCGTCAAAATCAAACTCACCAGCAGCAATTTCAGCATACACCAGTTCCGTTTTCCAAGCACTTTTATTTTCGCAGGGCTTATCAATGCCTGGCTTACTTCGGCGGAAATTGTTTGAGCAATTCACGTACGGCAAAATCCGCTCTTTCCTGCTTGTCACGCTCGCTGATGGATACAAGGGCCACATCTGCATTAAACACACCCAGCCACACCGGTTCCATCTTTTTGGCATCGATCATCTGTACCAGCAGCGCGCCGCTGACATAATCGTTGGGAGCCACCAGGGCAGTAATCCATTCATTGCCCTGCACTTTGCTCTTGCCAATCAAGACCTCAATTTCATGCTGGAGCCCAAGGGTATAGACCACAAAGAAATCAATGTCCGAATATTCGCCCGGCTTATACCCCTTGTTCTTTAATTCGTTTGACAGTGATGTCCGAAGCCGCTGCTCAATCCTGGCCTCCTCCTCACTGCGGTCACTGGCCGATGCAAACTGCACAAAAGCATAGTGACTGCCCCTGGGAAATTGCGCGGCAGGACTGAAAGACGTTCTTACACCCACATTTGATAAAGTGCTCGGCGCAGTGGCTTGTTTGTTCGCAGCACAACCGCAAATGATCATCATCGTAATCAAGACAAGAATCCCAAAGCCATATTTCATATACTATTCCTTTCGAGACCAATCCATTTGATAGTACACATCAACCGCATTTATCACGCCTTCATAAAATTACGTTAAAATTTTTCCGCAACAAAACGCCGTTTTGCCAGGGTTGTCTGATCATCGTACTTGCCCTTTGGGGATCGTGACGGGAGTTTCACTTGCTTATGCTTTATCTTCTTGTAAGGAACCATACTCAGCAGGTGCGAAATACAGTTCAGGCGGGCACGCCGCTTATCATCCGAGCGGACAATGTACCAGGGAGCATCCTTTGTATCGGTTGCATCCAGCATCCGGTCACGTGCCCTGGAATAGGCGTACCAGCGGGCATAGGATTCAACGTCCATCGGGCTGAGTTTCCACTGCCGCAGGGGATCCTTAATCCGGGCCTCAAACCGCCGCTGCTGTTCCTTCTGGCCGACTTCAAGCCAGAACTTGATCAGAATAATGCCTCCGCGTATGAAAAAGGATTCAAACTTGGGGCAGTTTTCAAGAAATCCTTCATACTGGGCCTTGGAGCAGAATCCCATGACATGTTCCACCCCGGCGCGATTATACCAGCTTCGGTCGAAAATAACCACTTCGCCGGCGGCGGGAAAGTGCTGCATGTAGCGCTGGCCGTACATCTGGGTCTTTTCCCGGTCCGAGGGTGCAGGCAGTGCCGCCACACGAAATACACGCGGACTGACCCGTTCGGTGATGGCCTTGATGGTGCCGCCCTTGCCGGCCGCATCGCGCCCCTCAAATACCACAATCACGCGAAGCCCTTTGTGCACCACCCATTTCTGCAGCCGGCATAATTCCGTCTGGAGCTTCCGGAGCTGTTTTTCATAGTCCCTGCGTTTCATTTTGCCTTTTGTGTCTTCTGTTTTGTTTTTGGACATTGGACTACTCCTCACTTTCGCACTATCGGGCATTTTCGTACAGATCTCATGTATTAGCCGTCTTTTTTCAGTGCAGGCGAAATATATGTCTTACCTTCACTGATGCTGTCCACTGCATCCAGTAAATCCGTCCCGGCACACCGCTTCAGAACAATTCCGCAAGCTCCCGCCGACAGGACTTCCGCAGCGATATCCGGATCATCATAATCGCTCAAAATGATAAGCTTGACTCCACAATGACTGTTCAGTGCGCATACCGCATTCAAATCATCATGAATCAGTAATGATAAATCCACTATGGCAAATTGGGGTTTTATTTTGCTCAACGCCTCAATCAGCGACGGCTGATCAGCAACCATCACTACCCCCCCAAACGTCGTTTCAAGCAAGCCCCGGAGTCCTTCAAGGACGTTCTGATGTTTGTCGGCAAGAACAATACAATTGTTTTTCATGACAGCCGCCTTTAATTTGGTGAAGATACGCCTTTTATATGGCTCAAATGATAGACCATCGGCGTATTTACACAACTGGTAAAATTACGAGGTATGCAATGAATTTTTGACAGGTGGATTTAAATGGAAACAATTCCGTGCTTGATGGCATAATGGACCAGCTCGGCACTGCTCTTAAGACCTAACTGCTGCATAATATTATATTTATGAAATTCCACTGTCCGTGTTGAAATGGCTAACAAAGTCGCAATTTCTTTGGCAGACTTCCCCTCGGCCAGCAATTGCAGTACTTCACGCTGACGCAGAGAAAGCGCCGCAAGAACACCTTCTCGACCGGATTTGTCCTCTTTATAGAGCTTCAGTAATTCCTGAGAGATCGCCGGACTGATGTACATATTACCCCGGAGAATTTCATGGATGGCACTAATCAGCTCCGATGCCGCTGAATGCTTCAGAACAAATCCTGACGCTCCCATGTCCAGCACTTCCCTGGCATACATTGCGTCATTGTGCATCGTCAGAAAAACAACTTTGGGGGTCAATCCCTGTTTATGAATCTGCCGGATGGCATCGATTCCATTTAAGGATGGCATACTGATATCCGCGATGATCACATCCGGTTTGAGACGCAGGGCCTCGTGAATGAGCTCATGCCCGTCCTGGACCATGCCGGCGATCTCATATTCCGCTTCCAGCAGATTTTTCAATCCTTCCAGTACAATGCGATGATCATCCGCCAGTACTATCCTTGCCTTTGCCATCTTTTATTCCTCTTTTTTTAAGGGAACAACAACCCGTATCTCGGTTCCCTTCCCCGGTGCCGAATGAATCGATAATTGACCACGAATCAATTGGACTCGTTCCTGCATACTGAACAATCCCAAACCATGCGATGACTGATTATTTTCCGGGTCAAAGCCCGCTCCCTGATCTTGTATTATAAGAATCACTTGATTATCTTTGCCGACAAGATGCACTTTTGCCTCGTCAACCCGGGCATGCTTGAGAATGTTACGAAGCGCTTCCTGTGTAATTCTGTATAGAACGACCGCAACTTCACGATTCAGAGTCCGCGGCAGATCCATCTGCTGATAATGAATGCGAAGTCCCGTCCGCCTGGCAAAACCCGTACACTCCGACTGGATTGCCCGGCCAAGTCCGAGATCATCAATAATCGAGGGATGAAGCTGCCGCGAAATATCATGAATATCCGTGGACAACTTGACTATCTGATCTCGAATCGTGTGCAGTGCGGATTCCATTGTTTTTCCTGATTGCGGCGAATTCTCCATCACTGATAATTCCATTGCCAGCACTGCCAGACGCTGGCTGAAATCATCATGCAGTTCTCGGGCCAGACGGCGGCGTTCTTCTTCCTGAATGGTCAGCAGCCGTCGTGCAAACAGATGCTGGGCCGCCCTGTTATCAATTAGTTCTTTTTCATATCGCTTGCGATCCGTAATATCTTTATAAATATTGATTGCACCGATCATATTGCCTTCTGAATCAAACATGGGATCCGCCGTCACCAGAAACCAGATGCCTTTGGGTGAATGAAAAAACTCAAATTCTTCATGATGTTTGGAATCATACGCTTTCCTGAGGGGGCAGTCCTGAAAAGGCATTTTTCCCCATAAAACCGGGTCATAACAATGCCGTCCTGTCAATTGTTCACGGGGATGGCCAAAAAAGGCCTCGGTGGATTTGTTGATATGCAAAATCCTGAAGTCTCGATCCAAAACCAGGATTAAATCCCGGATCGCATCAAAGGTCGTCTGCCATTCCTCAGCCGAAGCCTGGATATGTTCCAGCATCTGCTTTCTTTCTGTGATATCCTGAATCACCCCGTATGAGCGAATCATACGCCCCGCCGCATTACGAGCAGCAACACGGGCTAAATGATGAATCCATTTCAGGCCTGCGGTCGGGTGCAGGTACCGATACTCAAGATCGACCCGATCTACGCCTCCTTCGTGTAATCTGATACGCTCCTCAAGAACCTTATGGCGATCATCCGGATGGAGATGGTCCATCCAATACTGAACCGTCTCAAGTCCCACCTGCCTGCCGGAAGGAATTCCGCAGATGGCCCCGAATCGTGCATCGACAAAACTGGATGGTTCTTCAAAATCCACCTCGTAGCACCCAATACCGGTTAAATCAGCACCCGCTTCCAGCCTGACCTGGGTGGAAAGCAGTACTTTTTCGGTAAGTATTCGCTCGGTTATATCGACAGATACACCCATTAAACAATTCATTTCCTGGGTAGCATCCGCATGAATGCTTGCGCTCGATGCAATCCAGCGTATGCCTCCATCAGGGAAAATAATCCGATACTGAACACGGCTGTTTTCTTTGGAATGCAGCGCCCGATCAACAGTTTGATGGATCAGCGCATGGTCCTCGGGATGTACAACAGTAAGAAATTGTTCAAAAGTAATCTCCCCTTCCGGCGGAAAACCAAATAATTGTCTTGTTTTCCTGGTTAACCAGAAAATTCCAGTCATCGTATCAAGAGTCCACAAGCCCACACCCACGGATTCTGCGGCCAAATTCAGCCGCGACTCACTTTCTCTAAGAGCCTGATCGGCATTTCTGCGTTCCAGCGAATTGATAAACATTTCACCCAGCAGATTAAGCCTCGGGATAAATTCCTTAGGCCAGGTGCGTTCATGATGAATCGTTTGAATGGCAAACAAATACGGGATGCCCTGTGACCTGAAAAGAGGGATTGCCAGATTCGATTGAGTGGCCATCGCCGCCCAGGAAATCTGGTCCTGCCGGGCTTCGGGCGGCAAGTCCGCCATCCGCTCAACAATAACAGGCTGTCCATGAATAAGCTTTTCATAACACCAGGGGAAAAGGTCCGCCAGATTGATATCTTTTGATACAGGCTCAACACCCTCGGCATAACAGACATGCGTAACCCGGACAAACCGCTTGTCCTGTTGAACCTCCATGATGCCGCATCGATCTCCCTCAAAATAGTCCAGAATCTGCTTGAGTGCACGTTCTATCTCAGTGTCAACCACCCCGAAAGGCAGGCTTATAAATCGGGCAGATATGTCCGTAATCAGTGTTTCAAACCGGATACGGCTTTCAAGTTCTGCTCGCAGTTGATGATTGGCCTCGGTCACAGAAACGTCCTTTTGTTTTATAATCCTCAAGACCAATCCATTTTATTGATTTGTGCAGTAACCCTACACATTTATGCCGCATACTTTGACCTGTATATGAGCCATATTGACCCGACCCTGTTATTTAAATTGTATCCAATCTATCTCGACATTTTTCGTATCGTTCAGTTTCACAACCAGGTTGTGAACGCCGGAAGGAATCTTCAAAAGCTCGGACTTGACGACTGACCAATCCCTGTTTTCCGGAATCTCGACCTTAGCTGCCAACGGTCCATCGACGTTGTCCATCCGAATCTCAACCATACCGCCTGTCTGTGATGCGGCTTTGACCTGGACCGAAATCCATTTGTGCTCGCCAAAATCAACGTCGTTGTACTGCACCCAGGCATTCTGCGCGGCCAGAACGGCCTTCCAGCCCTTTTGTTTTTGGTTTGAATCCACAAAATCAACTGTTACTCCATCGGGACTCACGGCGCTATACCTGTCAATCTGTATTTCTTTGGACGCATCAGCAATGCCCACACCGCGCAGGGTCGGAGTGACTTTCCGGATGGTGCCATCTTCATTGAAGGAAAGATAATCCGCCCTGATCGCCCTGTTTTTATCAAAGTCCGGGGATAAATCTTTGTCGTGATAGAACAAATACCATTGCCCTTTGTATTCCACGATGGAATGATGATTGGTCCAGCAGCCGCTGGGCGATTCATCCATAATGACTCCTTTATGTTCAAAAGGCCCCATCGGACTGGTGCTGATTGCATATTCGAGTCGTTCTGTTTTATTCTGCACATGCGGATAGGTCAAATAATAAATACCGTTCCGCTCAAACACAAAGGGGCCTTCAATAAGTCCTTTCTGGGGGAGATTGGCGATTACCAGAGGTTCTGAATCCAGTTCCAGCATATTATCTTTGAGCCGGGCTGCGAATATGCGATTCATCGAATAATACAGATAAGCCTTTCCATCGTTATCAATAAAAACACAGGGATCAATCCCTCGCACACCGTTAATGGGTTTATCCGCCGGCTTATAGGGTCCCTCGGGTTTTTCTGCTACAGCCACACCGATTCGGCCTGAAGCGGGAAAATAAAAATAATACTTTCCATCTTTGAAAACGCAGTCCGGCGCCCACATATCGAATGATTTTCGCTCAAGCCAGGGAACATCGGTCTGATCCAAAATAACGCCATGATCCGTCCAGTCCATCAGATTCTCGGATGAGAAAACATGGTAGTCTTCCATGACAAACCACCCGGCGCGTCCCCGGCCTGGACTGGCGGGAATATCATGCGAAGGATAAACATATATTTTGCCTTCAAATACACGGGCCGTCGGATCGGCTGAAAATTGATCGAGAATCAAAGGATTATCCGCAAATCCTTCTTTCAACCCAATCCAGTAGAAGGCAGTGATCATTGCGCAGCAGACAAATCGTTTCATACTCGATCTCCTATCCATAATTACTTTATTGATATCACATCATACCCTTAATTTGTTTTTCTTCATAGAAATCTTTTGCTTATTTGTGTGTGAAGATGCCCAGCGTCACTCCCTGGAATCCACCGGCGGTATCGGTACTTAAGAAAGAAGACTGAAAATCCTGGCCAAGCTGTGTGAAATCGCTGCCGGTCTTGTAGAAAAAGCGGATATTGGGACCTTGCCCTTCGATCTTGAGGTCGATAGAAACTGTATTGTCAGGCAGTATCTGAGAGGTCAAAGTCTTAGGCTGCGGCCGTTGGCCGTCTTGACGGAATCCGCGGCCTGCTGCTCCAGCGGACTGCTCGACAGAGATTTCGGTGAGGCGGCCGGAGTCTATTTTAGCGTTCATAGCGTAATAATGGCCTTCATTCTGAAATGCGGCTAATCCGGCTATACAATTTGTTGTTCCAGGCTGGGCCTTCAGGGTCACAGTACAGGCAAAGCCGTTGTTTTGCTGGCGCACAGCCAGATAAGAGGGATTGCCCTGTCCCGAGAGAAGATCGCTGCGGGGTTCAAGGTAAAGGGCCTTGTCTGTTTTGGATATAACATACCATTTTGAAGCTGGAGTCCGCAGGCCAATCCATCGAAAACCCAGCGTGTCCGAATCAAAGTTGTCGGTGAAACGGATATTGCCGGTGGAAGGTACCGCCGGGGCCTTTCCCGCAGGCAGATTCGGCTTTTTTACAGTCAACGGAACCGGCGTGTTCGGCGGCAGAATAACGGGCCAGCCATCGGTCCAGGAGACCGGCAGCATGAATGTCTGGCGGCCGGTGTTATAGAAACCGGCCTGATAGGGCTGGCATGCAAGAAACACCGCGACCCAGTCGCCGTTTTGTGTCTGGACGAGGTCGGCGTGGCCGGTGCAGGTGATTGGATTGGGTCGGTCAGACAGCAGATCCTGAGAAGCAAGGATGGGATTTTTGTCCCAGGGAACATACGGTCCGCGAAGCGAATCCGACCTGAAGATGACTTCCGTATGGGCCGGCCCGGTGCCTCCCTGGGCACACATCAGGTAGTACCTGTTGTTGATTTTGTAAAGATGGGGGCCTTCGCACCAGATGGGGTGTTTGGAGATGTCAGTACCGCCATCAACAAGCACGGTCTTTTCGCCAACAGATTTTTTCTGATTGAGATCGAATTCCTGGATCCGGATGGTGCGATGGCCGTTGTATTTGGGCTGTCCCACAGGCTCATCACAACTGAGGATATAGCACGTGCCATCGTCATCGAAGAAGATATCCGGATCTATACCGCCGACATCCGGCAAACGGACCGGCTCCGACCAGGGACCTTTGGGATCGGTAGCGGTGACATAGTAATTGCCGATTCCGCCAACGAGGGTATTGACCATATAAAAGGTGCCGTTGTGATGGCGGATCGTGGGCGCAAACGTTCCGGCAGAGACCTGCCCCCCACGCATGGCGAACTGGGACGGCCGGTCGATAACATTGCCGATCTGTGTCCAATTGACCAGATCCCTGGAGTGCCAGATGGGGATGCCGGGGAAATAATTGAAGGAGGAATTGACCAGATAATAATCCTCACCAACCCGGCAAATGGAAGGGTCCGGATAGAAGCCGGCGATGATGGGGTTCAGATATTCATCCGCCGCTGGCTCTGCAGCAGCATTGCCTGTGTAAGCAAACGATGAAAATTGCACCCAGGCGGAAGTATCCGGGGTGTCTGCGGCAAGGACCATGGGGGCTAATATGAATATGATCACAGCACCAACGATAGTTTTAGACATCATTTCGACTCCTGATTATTACTGAACCTAATATGATCCTTAGTCTGTGGGTTTGAAGATAATTCTTCGGTAAGCCGACAGGTTATGCACCCCGTCATCAACAACCTCACAGATCACGTGAAAATGCTTTCCAGCCGAGTCTGACGGGATGTCGATTGAGGCGATACTTGAACTGCTGTTTGAGATAATCACATTCCCGGCATAGGTGCCCGCTTCAGGTAATATCCACCATTTGAATATCAGCTTATCCCCATCCGGATCATACGATTGAGATGCGTCGAGGGTGATCTTTGTGCCTTGGTTGGGAGTGCGGATTAGTATATCAATGTCTTTGTCACCATCGATAACAACAACCGGGTTTCGGTTTCCCTTGCCGTCCTTGGCCCAGTCCATGCGGGCCGCAAAATTGTTAAAAGTTGCCGGATAAAAATACTGTTGATATTTTGAGGAAATGTCTTTTGCATGACCACCATGGTTTTGATACGCACGAGTTGCGTTGTCTTTGCAGTTTCCAAACTCGAAATAGCCGCCCCAGCCGACTTGATTGGGAACATCCGGATCATTGAGTCCGACAGGCATCACATGCAGAAAAGCAGGCGTGTCACCTTCAACGCCATACTTATATTTAGGGTACCTGCCGCCCAGATGGCCATGGCCCAGGATATGGGTTTGATAGTCATTCCATTTGCTTCTGCCGGTACCAGCCTGGTAAAGCCAGGCACTTTCATCCCAGATAAACAGAAGAGCCTTTTCAAACTCACGGCGCATCCATTGATGAGAACTTTCGGGCCAATGGATAATATTGCCCGGTTTTTGGGCCCCATCCTGATCCGTGATTGCGTAGGCACGAATCCTGCTTAGAAATGCCTGCAATTGTTCCGGTGTCCGCTCTTGCTTTACCTGCCAGCATGCTTGGGCCAGGGTGTTGCCGCCGCCCCAGATTGTGACCCAAATGGGGCGATTATCCTCTTCATCAGCCAAAGCAATAATCCTGCGGCTTCCATCAGACACATTATTCGCTCCAATAGACTGGAAGCCTCTATTAGGGCTGCCATATATGGCACGGTCTCTTAAATATTTCGCACTTGGCCAGTACCCTGTCTCCTGACGTTCATTATCGTGCACATGTCCAGTCTGGCTGGAACGCTTCATCAGATTGGGCAAATCCTTTTCATACAGGCCAATCGCCTCGTGAATCAGTTGATAATAACTGTCGTTCGTGGTGTCCGTATTCCAGCCGGTTGAGTGAATCAGGGCTTCGATTTCAAACAGGTCGGCATGGACAAGGAGCCGAATGATGGATTGCATGTCATCGGGTTCCACGTTGTCAGGTGCAATGTCTGTCAGTACAACCAGACGCGGTTTTAGAGGAGCCGCAATGGACAAAGCAGCTATCATCAAAGAAAACAACACTGTCGTTTTTATTCGGTTATTCATTCGTTTCTCCGGTTACCTTTATTTCAAAATCAGGTATTAATTCAACAACAGCTTTAAATCCACCGCCTCAGCCATCATTCGATATCCTTCATCGCTCAGATGAAGATGATCGCCGCAGTCCGCTTCCTGCCGCAGTCTGGAGGGATTCAGGGGATCACGGACAACCGCATCCCAGTCAATCACCGCATCAAAGACACCGCTGTTTCTGATCCAATCGTTGATTTTCAGGCGTTTGGCCTCCAGTTCATTGCTATAGTAAAAGGATTCGCCGCAGGGAAGAATCGTCGAACCATAAACATGCAGACCGCAGGCCTGCAATCGTACTGCGATTTGCTCCATCGCAGTGATTATCTCCTCGGGGGCAGTACGCCCCCCGCCAAGGTCATTGATGCCTTCAAGCAAAATGACCCAGCGAGCCCCCGGTTGGGCAAGCACATCCCGATCCAGCCGCCCAATTACGGGCTGGCCGATGCCTCCGCTCCACAGACAATTGCCCCCGATTCCCTGATTGAGTACACCGATAGCGGCCGTTTCAGGATTGGCAAGCATTCGGCGTGCAAGATAATCAGGCCAGCGCCGGTTTTGTCCCTCAGTGGAGCCTTTTCCATCCGTAATCGAATCGCCCAGGCAAACCACTGCGGCAGCGGAACGGCTGGCCAGTACCTCCACGCCGCACAGATAATACCAGCACGTATTTGCGACGGAGGTCGCAAGTGCTTTCTCGCTTACGGCATTTCCCGATTGGATAAAGACCGCTTCGCCTCTGGCGCTGCGATGCCCAGTGGTTTTTTTCGGAGCCTTTGTAATATGCATCGTGACCGCAAGATCGGAACCCGGCTTCAGCTCGAATTCAACCGGATCCGAAACAAACAGCGTGCCGTAAGGAATGACAACCGAGGTATTTCCGCTAAAAGTCAGCAGTTTGACCGTCTCTGGTTTGACGGCATTTCCGCCGGCAGATTCTGCGATAGACACTTCGCTGATTTTCAGGCTGTCCTGCCAGTCCGCAAAAGCATTGGAAAATCGAACACGCAATTTCCCGCCGCCGATGGATACACGCACTACCTGCCGCAGGGTCGTGTCGTCCAGTTTCTGAAATTCGGATGGCATCAATTTCGCCTCCACTTCCTGAGCCGATGAAGCCCAGGTCCCCACCCATCGATAATCCGTGCCTGGTTTGAGACTTGCTGCAGAAGTACATCCCCAAACAGCCAGCACGATGACGTAAAACAATACCCAATTTCGATCTGTTTTTTTTGATTTCATAATGCAGCCTTTTGTCAATGATACGTTTTGTTCCTATCCATGACACATTCTAATACCGTGGGCTTTCGATTGGACCCAGGTACGATTTAGGCGGAGTTTTGCTGTACACAATCAATGTTTCCAGGACTACGCCCGGGTCCACCATCCACACCTTGAGCGTATGCACACCCGGCTCGGGAATCTGATGCGTTGACTTCAACGTTCTGGCATTGTCTTTAACCCAGGTGTACCAGTCACGAATCGCCGGTGCCGAGAGATCTCCACGCCGGGAAGGATCTGCATACGATTGCTCTTTGAATGCGTCGATAATCTGCGGCGGCTGATCATCGAATGATACGGCAATTCGTACCCCCCTGTCCGGCTGAACATTCAGAGTCGGCCCCGTTACCAAATCAACATGGATTTCTCCCGCCCTGGCAATCAATACAGGATATTCCATCCGCGGTGAATCCTCCGGCGGTGTTACACTCCTGGCCGTAACCGGAAAAATGGCCATCCCTGACAAGCCGCGGCCATAGTCCGGGATTTTTTCCCATTTTACATCGCCTGCATCAACAATTTTCGTCGCTCTTTCGGCCGCAATTGCAATCGGCCCGGTTAAGCCGCCAAAGGCGACGACATTCTGACGGGTATATTTGTCCGAACGAACTGCATTCAGATGAATTTGCACGCGTTCCCCATCTGTACGGGACACCGTAATCACAGCCGGGTATTCACCCACAGGCATCTTATCCCAATCGATACTCACCCAGATACGCTGATCCTGATCCACGGTACCGGAGGCGGCGCTAAACCGAATCCACAGCTGATCCGCCGACACCGAGAACGCAAAGTTCTTGCTGCCGCGTTTGAACACTTCAAACCAGCGGCTCTGGCGATTGAGCGAATCGAATGCGGGCAGTACCGCAGTGTTCGATTCACCCGGCCAGGCACTTTCGGACCCTTCGATCGCAACCCCCATCAATTCAGACGCCTCCGGATTTAATTCTGTGACCTTCGGCATTATGTTGTTTCTTGGTTCGTTCCAGCTTGTGTAGCCAATCCGGGTCTGAGACATCATGTGGTTCCACCTGCCGCCGCCAAGTCGATGGTAGGCCTCGGTGAGTTCCTTGTCGCGCTGGAACAACTCGCGAACACGTTGAGCTTGTGCATTTGCGCTGACGCGCCCCTGGGCAGCGTAAAGCCGGTTACGTCCGGCCGCGATATACATTTCAGTAACCGTGGCCGATGCTTTGGTCGGATAGAGCACCAACTGATAGAAGGCGTCGCGAAATTCCGGCGACAACTGGGTATTGATCTTTTCCGCTTCCACAGTAATGGTCTGCCAGCCCGCCAGAACGCGCTCGGCTTCCTGAAAGTTGATCAGACTGAATGTGGTCGGTTCCAGCAACTCCGGTTTCCGCCAGCTATTATATTTGGCATATTTCGAAACAATATCCGCAATCGAATCGGCATACTTTGACCCGAATTCGCGTTTGGCCCATTCCCTAGTAAACTCGCTGATTTTATCTTTTGAGATAGATTTGGGATCCCACGCCATACGCAGAAAGAACTCGATGGGAAGCTCCATGGGCTTAAGGTCGCCGACATTGACAACCCAAACTCTGTCGGCACCGTATTCATAGGCCATGTTCATCTGCTCCCAAATCTTGGGAAGCGGATTGGTATTCATCCATTTGTAGGAACGCGGAGAACCCACATAGTCAAAGTGGTAATAGATGCCGGCCCGGCCGGAACGACTTCGTTCCTGCGGAGTGGGCAGGCGGCGAATATTGCCCCAGTTGTCATCACACCACAGCAGCGTCACATCGTCCGGCACTTTCAAGCCATGGGCATAGTAATCTGCAACTTCCTTATAGAGCGCCCAGAGCTGAGGTACCCGGGTAACGTCCGGGTTGATGATTTCCGCAAGCAGCTTCCTCTGATCAGCGACAATGCGTTCCAAGAGCTTGACATTGGAATCCATGTCGCCCCCTTTGATCATCGGCTCATCGCCATCACCTCGCATTCCAATAGTAACAAGACTCTCGTAGTCCTTATTCCGTCTGATCCCCTCTTCCCAGAACGCCCTGAGCCCCTCCTCATTTGCGGCATAGTTCCATGCACCATTACCGAAACGGGCCCTGTGTTTTGTCCATTCCGCCTGGGCTCGTATCATGGGCTCATGGTGAGACGTGCCCATAACGATTCCATATTCATCGGCCAGACGTGGATTTCCGGGGTCATCTTCGTTGAAAGCCTTACCCCACATGGCAGGCCAGAGGTAATTGCCGCGCAGACGCAAAATCAACTCAAACAGGTGGGCATACATCTTAGAGTTGACGCCGTCGAACTTCTCCCGAGCCCACGGCCCGAAACATGGTTCCTCATCATTGATGAATATACCGCGATATTTTACAGCAGGTTCACCTGAAGCGTACCGGCCTGAAAGAATATAGGCCTCGCTGCGTTTTTTCGACGGGACATCGGCCCACCAGTACCACGGTGAAACGCCAAGCTGTTCGCAAAGCTCATAGATCCCATAAATCGTGCCGCGTTTATCACTGCCGGCAATCACCAAGGCCTGGTCGATATCGGGGGCGGGCTTATCAACCGCGGCAATGACAAAACATTCCCACTTTCCCTTGAGGTCCGCAGTATCCAGTTTGCCGGAAGCGGCAATCCCATCAATCAGCTTACTCTTGCCCAGTGTGCCAATAATAATGGAATACCCGGAGCCGGAACGGTCCGTCATAAGCTCCGGTTTCCGGCCGGTAACACGCTCAATGTCGGCCTGCAGGTCCCCAATCGCACGTATCACACCCTTGTAATCGTCAGGGTCGTAACAAATCGGAGTTGCCTGACCGGAAGCCACAACAGGAAAGCTGCCCGACTGCGAAATGTCACTGACAATGCTTTGTGCAAGGCCCAATCCCGCCTGAACAGGAGCGGCCAGAATAACAAGAACAGCAAGCATCATCAATAATGGAAATTTTTTTATCAAAGCAATACCACGTAAGCTGTAAGCCATTATATTTCCATTTTTCAGCATCCGTCCCTGTCTCATAGTTAAATCCTTAAATATACTGATCCTGCTTGGAATATTCCGTTTAAGCGCGGCCAAAGAGCTTTCAGCAGCACAATCATCGCAATGATGCGGGGTCACGTTTCCCAGTGGATACGCGCGGCATAAAACAGCCTGTGACCGTCGCGGAATAATCATATCGATCGGGCATAGTTTTGCTTATTTTTCCGCAAACTATGGCTCATTTTTGCAAAAGAGCATCCATATAATAAAGTAACCAGAAATGGAATAAGAACAAGTTTGTTTTTCACCAATAACACTTTTTGAACAGCCAGATCCCATCGTGCTGTTGTTACAGACCAAAACCCGATATCACCAACAGAGGACCCACCCCGATTGCCGACCAAAAATTCAGGACCAAACTCTTACGGACATAATTCTGATATTATATGGACCCACATTGTCGGATTTATACAACAAGCATCATTTTGCCGTGAAGATAACAAAAGAACCTATTGAAACAGACCATAACCGCGTCTCAGACAGAAATTTCCATCCAAGTCAGTATATAATTCGGGGATTAATCTTCCAGCCAGTTTCCTGCCAATGCCGCAAATTCATACAAATCGATCAGGCAGTTGCCATCCAAATCCAGACTGCAATTGGTCTGCAGCCAGTAAGGAACAAGGCTAATAAGATCATCCATATCCACATAATTATCTTCATTGATATCGCCGTAAAGGCTTCTGCCTGTGACCGCAATGCTGTCGATGGCCATATCGCCCGTGGGCCCCCCTGCGGCCACCGCCCGGAAACGAATCCGAATCGGGCCAGTGTAATTCGTCAGGTTCACAAGGCACGGGGTGTAGGCCTGCGACATTGAGGTGTGCTGCTGACCACTGCGGCTCCAGATGCTGTTATGCCATGTACCGTCATGAAAGATATCCACATTCAGTGTGCCGGTGGTTGCGCCATACAGATGGTAATAGAACGTCAGCACACGATTATAGCCGTCGATCATCGGGCCTTGCAGGATGGCCATATTGCCCGCTGCATTTGCGCCGCCCGGAGACGTTTCCAGATAGACATACCAGGTGCTTCCGTTGGCGCCGCCGCTTGGGCCGGTATTGGGGGTCAGTGTGCTGCTCTGATTACGATTCCAGTTGTGAGAATCCTCGCCGGAAATGTTAACCCAGTCTCCAAATCCGCTCTCAAAATCCGCTGCGCTGAGCACCGCCGCGCGGGGATCCATCGGCACGGCCGAGACCTGGCTGGAGACAGGGCTTTCCAGAGAGTCCCTATCCACAGCAGTCACCACATAATAATAGGTCGTGTAGTAACTGACATAGTTATCCGTAAATGCCGGACTATTGAGCAACACGTTGTTCTGGCGTGTATATCCGCTTCCCGGTATTGTGGATCGGTAAACATGATACCCGGCCAGGTCACTTTCGGAATTGGCATTCCAAGTCAGGCTCACAGAACCGTCACCGGCTATGGCCGCAAGCCCGGACGGAGTCGCCGGCGGAGCAGCCAGGGTTGTGACAGCAGCCTGAGCAGAGTCGCCGCTTTGGCCGACACTGTTGGCAGTGCTGATCACATAATAATAAGTCGTCGATTCGGACAGGGCCATATCACTATAGTCGGTTCCTGATACACTGGCAATCAGCATATATGGCCCGCCGGAGACGGTTGCACGTTTGATGTTATAGGTCACTGCATCAGCAGAGTCATTCCAAATCAGATCGACCCGACCGGCAGAGATCGCCGCTGCACTCAAGTCCGTCGGCGCCGAAGGAATTGAAGCAGGAATCTGTTGGGCATACAACATCGACACCTCAGGTGCACTCAATGCATTGGCGTAGATGCGGAACTCATCGACCCGTCCATTAAGATATGGATCAGAGGAGTACTGCGACCTGCCGACATAGTTTTGTGTCGTAACGCCCAGGGAGGATGGCGTAAGCGTCATCGCACTGTTGCGTCCGACTTCCGTACCGTTGACATACAGAATCCCCAGGCTGCCGTTTAGCGTTACGGCCACATGCGTCCAGGCGCCTGCAGGCAGAGCAGAGATGCCATTGATTCGCTGCTCGGCGGCAGACCCGCCTGTGGTGATGGCAAAACGTACCGGACCGGATGTTCCGCTGCGCGGCGTCAGAAACATATTGGCCGATGGCCCGGTCCCAAAATCAAATAGGCGGGACCAGTTACTGACCGCATCCAGATAAACCCAGGCCGCGATTGTGCAGCTCGTCAGACCGTTAACCACGCCTGTCGGCACAGATACATAGTCATTGGTTCCGTCCAGATCGACGGCATGGCTGAATTTTCCTGCCGCCCAGAGCGGACCGTTGAACAGCGTGCCGTTCCAGTTATATCCGGTGGCATCGAAGGCGGTTGTGCCGCTGGATTCGTTAAATTTCAGATAGCTGCGAACCATGGCCGGAATCGCTTCATTGCTGTTGGGACTTTCACCGCCAGCCATGTTGGCACTGACGACATAATAGTAGATCTGGCCCGCAGTTACACTGGTATCGATGAAGCCGGTCGCAGTGATACCCGACGACAAGGTCGCATAGGGACCGCCGCTGACGGTTGAACGTTTAATATGATAGCTTGCCGCATTGGGTACAGCCGTCCAGGTCAGGTTGACCTGGGTGTCCAGAATCATCGTCGCGCTCAATCCCATCGGACGATTGGTCGGTGCGGCCCAGGTATATGTCGGAAGCCAGTCGAAATAGGCTTGCGCCCCCTCCCTTGAACTCAGGCTGCAATCCGCCGGAAGATTATTGTTCAGATTGTCGAGAAGATCCCCAAGAAAACCGACAAGATATGAGACGTTGCCCTGGTTGTCCATGGCTTTTTTGATCGCATTGCCGAAACCCGCCGTGGTCCCATTACACAGGTTCCAGGGGTCATCCGGCATCGGAAACCAGAAACATTCCGTAATCAACATCGGCCACAAATCCGCAGCAGGTTTGTATTGCGAGTTCCACAGGTTCTGCACCCGCGTGGGATCGTCGAACACGCCGCCATACGCCGGATAAAAATGGCACGCGATACCGCAATTGGAGCCGGTGAAGGGGTATTGGGCGTGCTGGTAAGGCGAACCCTGCCATTCCAGGGTCGGAACCCAGATCACATTGTCCGCACCCGTATCCCGAATCGTATTAATGACAGGCTGTATCCAGTTTCTAAAAGCCTCAAAATATTTGGGCTGATGATTGCCCCAGTCGCCGTTGCCCGGCGACGATTCGATGTCAACCGGCTCGTTCATAAGCTCAAACATAATATTGTCGGCACTCTTGACGCCCGGAGCGCCGGCAACCGTCTGCCAGAAGGTAATCAAACGCTGCTGTTCCACAACACCGGCGTTACGGGAGCCGTTATTGGGGGTGTTAATCGGCCCCGTGGCGCTTAACACCAGGTACAATCCGCGCAGCCTGAGATGATCGGCATAGGGAACTATGAAGTTCTGGATCCAGCCGTTAAACTGGGTGGGATTGACCAGGCCGTCCTGTTGCGTCCAGCCGCCGACCGCATCGGTATTGACGCGCACAAAGCTGCAATACCATCCATAATCCCGGCCATACTTGGGGGTGGTATCGCTCATCACGGTCGCGGCGGCCTTCATATAGTTCAAAAAGCCGGCAACATTGCTCGGATTAGTCCAGTCGGACGGATTGCTGTACCACCGTCCTCCACCGTTAAACCAGGTCTCTGTCGGCTGCATCCATCCATGCAGAAGCACGTTCTTGCCGCTGGGATCCTGAAGGAATCGTCCCGAAACATGAAGTTTCGGTGTTGCCATCCCCTGATAGCCATATACGCTGCCGGTCCATGCTAAAACCATCAGCGCAACCAGATGGTAAACGCAATACGTTTGATGTGGATTCTTTTTGATCATAATGTCGCTTCTTATCGCTAAAGATATTATGCGATTGCAATCCTTTGGGGCTGCGCCGACATAATCCTGGTGCCGGATTCCAAAAAATGGTTTGAGGGCATTGCCAGAACGCCCTCAAACCAGAGTCATTCAAACGTTACTGCTGCGGGTAAATCCGGTTGTCATTAAGCCAATCCTTGGCCAGTTCTGCAAAGTCGGTGATATCCACCCTGCAGTCACCATTGGTATCAAACCGCATGTTATCGGTACCTTCTCTGTTGCATACCGACACGTTCATGACATCCGCATAGTCCTGCGCAATCTGAGCAGCGCTGCGGGCGTAGTTATAAATCCTGACATCGTCTATCTTGCCACAGAAGAATTCGCTGGCATTGTCGTTATTGCAACCCAGCTTGAATCCCGAATTGGCCCCGGTGCCATAAGTAAATCCGGTCGCCGTCGAAATTCGTAGGCCGTCATTATACATCTTGGTTGTCCCGGAGGCGATATCGTAGGTGGCCACAATATAGTGCCAATTCTTCTGCATCAGGCTGGCAGCCACTCTGCCGCCGGCACCTTCCCGTTCGAAGCTGATTTCGCCCGTACCCGGATTTTTGTCGATGCGCCACATCATATTCGCACCGCTCCAGGAACCTCGGCGATTGATGATACCCTGCCAGTTGGTATTATTCTCAGTCCACTGGACCCAGAAAGCAACCGTCAGACCGTTGCCCAGGGCTTCCATATCCACATCGCCGGCGCTGGCATATTGACCCCATACGTTCGGGTCGGCCGGATTGAGGTTATTGAAAGACAGGGCCGAACCCGTACCCAGTTGAGGCACACCCTCAACCAGACTGGGATAATCCGCCCCGGTGGTCATCAGCGTCATGCCAAATCCGCCAACCACATCCGGAGAAACACCGCCTATGACCTCATCCAGCGGGTAATGAATAATCAGACGCTTGGTCATCACCAAACCCGACACACTGTTAACCGGTTCGGTTCCGGACATCTCGTTGTCAACCTGACAATAGTACTGCCCTTCATCGGCCATCTGGACATCATAGATAGTCAGGGTGTTGGTTTTAGTCCCCGAATATTCAGCCCCGTCAGACAATGCCGCATCCGGTGTGCCCACTTTGTACCACTGATACGAGGTCGTATTGACACCCGTCACCGACAGGGCAATACTGGCCGTTCCCGCATCCACGACACTCTTGGCAGGACTTACCGCACTGACCGTGGCTGACTGGCCGACCGTTGTGAATTTCCAGACCGACCCGACTGTCTTGATAGCAGGTCCGCCGAGGGTATTGGGTTCATAAGCATCCACTCTCCAGTAGTACGTCGTGCTGTACGCCAGGGTGCCCGTATCCCATGTCGTCGTCGCGGCCGGCGCCATGGACAGCTTCTTATACACCGGCTTCATGCTCAGATTCGGATCATTTTCAGGTCCGAAATACAGATCAATGTGTGTAACTGCAGGGTCCATTACGATCCAGCTTAAATCCTGGTTGATTGGCGCATAAGGCTCGCCATTTGCCGGTTTATCAACAGCAATCTTTGTCGAAACATCTTCGGTGATAATAACACGATCGATTGAAATATTGACATTGGGATTTTCCGATTGGATGAATGAGGCTGCATAGCCCTCAGTCAATTCGTTCGTAAAGCCGGCAGTCGCAAATGACCCGGCCAGTGAACCCGACAGCAGGGTAATGGTATCGCCTTCAATCGTCAGTTCGTATCCGTCCGGACTGATATCCAGCGTAATATCCAGTACCGGTGTAAAGTCCCGCGTTCCGGTATTCCAGTTCAGCGTGTCAAAGGTCCAGGTCGCCAACACTTTTTTGGTATCGTCATTGGCCTCATAAAACAACACAGAAGTCCCGTTCCATCCGCCGCCGCCGCCCGCTGCCGTGAGGGAATTGTTTTCAAACTGAACCCAGAACCCGGTCGGCAATCCATTATCATAGTCAAAGGCCAGAGAACTTCCTTCGACACCGATAATATTCCGAGCGGTCGATCCGCTGGTGGTGTTATTGGCCACGGCAAAGCTGACACCTTGAAACTCGAAACGAGAAAGGCCATTGCCCAGAGCAGCCCCATCCTTGGAGGCAATCGAACATCGGGACCCGCCATGAACCGGGTTATTCAGAAGTACTTTTGAGTCCGCTTCTGTGACGGTGGCGCTCCATTGACCGTCCCAGTAATTAAATCCGGTACCCACGCCCGTGGGATTGGTTCCAATCACACCATCGTCAAAGTGATCGTCCACCTTGACGTCGCCCAGGGCCAGGGGCGACAATACCCACACCACAAACATAACTACCGCAGCAAACCTTGTCTTAGTCATTGTAAATCCTCCACAAAAACATTATTTAAATGGTACACTCTTTGATACTCACGGCAATCCCAAGCATTATCCGTGTAAACCTTCCAAGCGATTATGCCAATGCTGCTCGAAATATTCTGTTTTGACACGGCAAAAAAACCTTTCAGCTCTCGGCTTCCGGCAGCCGCTTTACCACCACAGTGTATACATTAGACCCGGCTTTAAAAACGCATCATTGTTTTTGTTTCAAATCAAATCCCCTGATCGCCTGATTCCAGCACCAGAACGGGTTCGGCAAAAACGCACCAGTTCTCATGAAGTGTACTGTTGGCCATATAATCTGCCTGATCAACATTTTCTGATGTCGCTAATGTCAGAAAACGGTCCGTATCCCTGAGGTTGACCAAAACACGGTTCAGGATCCCCTTCTGGTTATACCCGGGGAGGGAATAACGCAGTTGGCCGTCCACCAGCACATAAAAGTTCGCATTGCACCGTTTCCCGTCAAAATCGACAAGCCCGACCTCGGATTCAAATCGCTCAATCTTTATGTTATAGCAGCTTCGAATGGCATCCAGATCAAAGGTTATCCCATGATTTGAATTCTGCATGACAATGCAGGATTTTCCGAGATCGCTGTACTCCTGTCCGCCAAACTGAATCGTAAGGGGCTGTCCATCGATAACAAATGCTCCCGGTTTCGGATTGGCAATTAAATCCGCACAATAAACCCCGTTGGTAAACGGGAATCCTTCAAAAACATCACCGCGGCTGCTGATGATTGTGCTGCCGTTCGGTATAAAAATGCCGTCAATAAATGGTGCGTCCTCAATGGGCAGATAGGTCTCAAAAATAGAGGTATGCCCCCACCGTATCTCAGTGGTAAAGCCCTTCTCGTAATTCAAGCGCTCTTCGGAACTGCCGGTCCCCAGGCCATTGCCTTTTTGGACCATATCCGCCAGGTCAAGATTCAGGCGTCCATTCCAGATGATTTGATTTTGTGAATTAATGTTTCGAATGAATACGGTATCATTGAATGCAATATCGGAAATCTCCGATGTGCCGCTTGAAATCCTTTTGGCAATCCCCCTGCCTACTTCCACGCCTTCCTGCAGTGATTTTTTTCCGGCAACCAGTTTTGTTTTGCCTTGCATCACATACACAGAGGTCCCTCCATGAATATCCGCCTGCACTCCAAATTCAGTACCCAAATCGATAATTTTCGCATTTTCCGTATGTACAGAAAATCCAATTGCCTGATGGGGTACAACGGCATAGAGCTTGCCATATCGAAGTGTAACCTGGTCTCTGCCGGGAATGTGAAACGATGCCGGCCCCTCAATCGTGACCAGCGTATGATTATCAAATTGAAATTGAGCACAACCTTCCAGCAGCTCAATATCTTTTCGACCGTTAAAAATGGAAACTCCCCTTTCCATTTCCCCGTCCACGTGTCCCCATTTGGCATTGATGCTGTCCGACAAAACAGCGACTTCATAATCTGTTCTCGGAACAAAATAGACAAACACAAGCAATAACAGGGTCGCCGCAGCCGTTGCACAGAGGGTTGCCAGCGAATTGCGGTTTATGCTGTACCGGATCTTTTCCTTCTGGACCTTTTGAATCACCTCTTTGGGTTTTTCAGGAACAGGGATGTCGATGGCCGGCGACCTGTTTTCCTCACTTGCAAGAAGTTGCAGTAATGTATCATGCTTTTCACGGCTATCGCTGGTTTTATTGAATACTTCAATGCTGCCTGCTGAAGACAGTTCGGTATAGATTTCCATCAGTTCAGCATAATCCCGAATCTTTGTCGGATCAGTCTTCAGCATCAGGTCAAACTGTTTCATCTGCTCGGGAGTAATCTCTCCCTGCAAAGCCAATAAAAACAATTCCGTAAAATCCAATTGGTCATTATTGTCACGCATTGGTTTCCCACACTAAAAGAGTTTGCCTGATGCATTTCTGGAGATTCGCATGAATTCGTGCCATGATTTTATAAATGCCTGTTTTAGAGATATTCAATTGTACGGCAATTTGATTGTAATGCAATCCGGCATCATAATGCATCGACAGCTTTCTGCGATCGGCCTCTTTTAATTTGCTCAGACACCCCTGCAGGGCATTCTTCCTTTGCTCATAATGTCGTTCATTTTCAGACATCATTTGTTGAACTTTTTCATACACTTCAAGACTCAGAAAAAGCCCTTTGTTCTGTTGTTTTTTTCGATAGTCAAGTATCCGGTATCTGGCAATTGCAATACCCCAGGAGGCAAAATTGGTTCCTTCCTCAAACTGATCAAACATCCTCCACATCTCGGCGGCCGTTTGCTGCATAATGTCTTCAGCATCAGACCAATGATGCACCATACTGAGAACATACAAAAATATCTTTTTTTGTTCTCTTGAATATAATTCTATAAAAAGCGTCTTGTCAGTTCTGGACATAAAACCAATTCTTCTACTTGCTGCAAAGTATCTGTATAACAATCAATATCATTCATAAGTATATAGATCTGTTATTCTGGCATATTGGATGAAAAAAATATATATTTTTGCTCTTAACCAACAATTTTGATATAAGCGGACATAATAAAGCCACATATCATTCCGCTTTTCGTGCTTTAAGTCTTTTTCTTAAAAGAACTTGTCAATTGAACAAGAAAACATGCTGCTTTGCCTCAGTATCACACATTACTTTATGTTTATATAAAATATGAGACATTTCTTCAAATCTCATAATACAATTATACATAAAGACTTACAAAACATATAATACCAGAATCAAAGACTTTCTGAACGCCGCAGTCCAGCTAATTATTAAGAAACATGGCCATTATGATGATGAGGGTAGTGATTTTGATCAGCGGATCAAATGGGGCAGGCCTATGCAGATCAAATCAACCTATTGTCCGTTTACACGTAGGGTGCCGCCCAAGAAATGTTAATACCAAGTTTGACTCCAGAGTTCGCATCTCGATCCGGCGGCCGCCGGAAAAATAGCGGCTCCTTCCGTGACCGCTCCGAGCGACCCGTCAGTACATCCTCCAGCAACTGCCCATCAAACTGAACATTCTTCGGCACATAATCCCGGCAATAACCAGCAAGGATGGCCCCAGATCGATTGCCGCCATAAAAGATGTTCGGTTGACTGTCCCGGCGTGTTTTGATTCAATCAGTCCCGGCCCCAACGCAATCAGCCGCAAAACGCCTGTTTGAGCCGTCATATAAATTTTTGCATAGGGAAACAGCTATCGTGATGGTGAGTTACGCCCAAACCTCACATATCTTTGCTTCTCACTAACGACCAATAGCAAAACTCTCGGCCAGTGCTGTCGAAACCAGCCACTCCTCCGCAAAGATCGCAAAGTCTTGCAGATCCACAATACAATCCCTATTGCGGTCGTAATAATTGGCAACCCATGTGCCTGAGGCTTTTTTCGCCTCGCAGGCATCTTCAAATACGACAATCTCCATCTGATCCGAAAACGAGCCATTACTGTCTGTCGATGTCAACTTCAGGATATATGTCCCCGCTTCCCTGATGGTGACCGCCGTGTGTGGATCCGTCGCGTCAGCAAAGACCACTTTCGTTGTCAAACCGCCACCCAGAGCAACCTCGAAGGCCTCCCATTTGACGGCAAGGGGACTGTAATCTTCCTTCACGGAACCGCCCAGGATCAGCACATTGGGAGAGTTCGCCAGTGCCAGCG
>CAZKAI010000029.1:37619-40978 GCA_964550565.1 uncultured Pirellulales bacterium | reverse complement strand
ATAAACAGGGTAAACAGGGTATTTCAGGTCATATTTTATTGGCTCAGGCTTGACAACTGCCGGGCATTTGTATTATTATTGTGTTAGACAGTACGAGGGTGCTGTCGGAGTGAAAGGGATTTTGTTTATTCCAGTCTTGGAAGCGGACAAGGAGTGTCCGAAACAAATTACTTAAATTTCGGAGGTAGGGTACAATGAAAAACATCAAAGCGGTATTGTCTGTCTGTGTTTTAGTATTATCGGTTTGCAGTTATGCCGAATCCATTCTTGCTCCCGGCGATCAAATCCTTGCCGTCGATGCTACCGGCATGGTGTCACGCAGCTCATATCCTGCCGCCGAATCACCGAACAAGGTGCTGGATGCCAATACAGGTACCAAATACCTGAATTTTGCCGGAAAGAACAGCGGTTTCATCGTTACCCCCGGTGCAGCCGGAGCCGTCAAGAGCTTCGTAATTACCACAGCCAATGATGCCGCGGGGCGGGATCCGGTATCCTGGGTGCTCTATGGTACAAATGATGCCATCACCAGCGCTGACAATAGCATGGGCGTATCGGAAAACTGGACCCAGATCGACGCTGGCACAGTCGCTCTGCCGGATGCACGGCAAACCGCAGGCCCGACTGTCTCGGTCAACAACACCACGGTATATTCATCCTATAAGATGATGTACACAACTCTGAAAGACAACAACACCATCATGCAGGTTGCCGATGTGTCCTTTTATGAATCCGCCGATGCAACAGGCTCCAGCTTCCTGTCACTGAGCGATTCAATTCTGGCCGTTCACCGGGACTGGGACAGCCGTTATCCCGGCGGCGAAAACCCCGGCAAACTGATTGACGGCACACTGGGCAAATATCTGAATTTCGGCAAAGCAAACGCCGGATTCATCGTCACCCCGGCCAAAGGCGTCTCGCTTGTTCAGGGATTTGAGATCACCACCGCCAATGACTGGGCCGAACGCGACCCGGCTTCGTGGGTCCTCTATGGCACCAACGATGATATTGCCAGTGTCGATAACAGTGACGGCCTGCTCGAAAACTGGGTCCTGATCGATTCCGGCGACCTGTCACTGCCCGGCGAACGCAACACCCTGGGCTCCCTGGTTGCCGTGGACAACAGCACCTTCTTCAAATCGTATAAGATGCTGTTCCCGACCCTGAAGAATGCCGATGCGACCAACTCGCTGCAGATCGCTGAAATCCAGTTCTACGGCGTTCCCGAACCGACCACGGTTTGCCTGCTGGGATTGGGCGGCTTAGCCCTCCTGCGTCGCCGTCGCAGCCTGTAATCTCTCTGTATTCACTGGAACTAAGACAAAGCCGAATAGAGCCCGCAGCTCTGTTCGGCTTTTTTTTCCGAAACAAATCCGAATCGCTTTCCCCTCTTTTGTAATATTGCATCCTGCACTCAAGCAAGTCCATACAAGAAGCTGCATAAGTATAGATAAAATTAAAATTGACAGAACGATCCCACGAAAGCGAAAAATAAACAATATACAGACCAGATACATCCTGAATAATTCCGTTGCATTTCTGACGTTTTGGGCTTAAAGTATCGGGAACGTAAAATGCGGTTTGCTGCGGCTGCAAAACAAAGGTATCTGCAGGTGGTCATATTATCAATTACGCGGCAAAACGATAGAGATAACCTCTCAAATAGAGATGGCAAGGGAATAAGCATCAGATCGTTGCGATGACACGGGACATGATGATATGAGCATTATCGGCGGCTTCTTTTATTTTGAGACGATACCAGACCAGCATGATATTTGTGATTGTCTGAATCATTTCCATGGTTTATCCTCGGAATCCAAAGATCAGGACCAGGTCGGGATTATCAAATATGCCCATGGCTATCTGTTTTCCAAAGGCAAACATAACATCCGCTCTCTGATTACCTCAGGCCAAGATTCCCTTGGCAATGCCTTTGTCATGCTGGGGTACAGTAATCTTGATGACTGGAAGGCCTGGAATGTCGCCGAAGGCCGTCTTGCATTACCGGATGTATTTTCGCCCTCATTTCCGGACAAGCTGATTGACATGGAGGGGGAATATACGGCCTTGTATTTTGAAGCGCAAACCGATACACTGCATGTCATTAATGATCGTTTTGGAAGCCGCCCTTTATTTTATATCAAGACCGACAAAGGTGTATTTTTCTGCTCCAATATTGTTTTATTGCTTCGCCTGTGTCGCCATTGCGTCAATCTCAATCCGGCCGGCTTAATGCAGATGTTTCGATTCGGACACACCGTCGGACAAACCACCCATATTGTCGGCGTTGAACGTGTGCTTGCAGCAAGCCATCTGACCGTCTCAACCAAAAACGTGAGTCAACGCAAATACTGGAACCTTGACTACGATCCTCAGATCAATTTAGATCCTGCCGATTTCAGTTCCCGGGTTTACGCGGCATTTCGTGAAGCCGCTGCTCGCCGGGCCCAGTTGATGAATCGAGGGCTTCTGGCCCTCAGCGGCGGATTGGACAGCCGCCTCATTGCCGCCTCGCTGCCGGACGATGTTGATTTTTCATTTTACACCTTCTTTTCGGAGGGCAGCCCCTCAAGGGATGTTGACGTGGCAAAACAAATTGCCGCAATCCTGCACCGCCGCCATCTGACAAAGCCCCTATTGCCCGGCGTATTCTCTGCCTCAGCAAAAGACCTGACTCTGCTGGTTGGCGGATTAGTCTCCATGAATAATTCATTCAAGTCCCTTCCACCGGCCGAATTGGGCTATGACCTGTATATGGCCGGCGGCCCGGGGGACAATCTCATCGGCTCTTATGTTCCATCCATTCACGCGGCCCTGGAATCCCAGACTCCATTCTTTATTAACCAGTATACCCACATAACGAATCCTGCACCTTTCTTGTATTTTATGTCCAGCGAGATGTTCAACAGTCATCTGCAGGAATATCAGACACTCATGGAGCACTCATTTGACGGCATCCGAAGCCCGACGGCCGCTCATAAAATTTGTGCCTGGTGCATGACCTATCGGCAGCCTGGATTCACATTTACCAATGCACATCACTGTCATCCTTATATGTCGCAGATTCGTCCCCACCTCGGATATGCTTATAACGATTTAATATTGAAGCTGCCGGCACTCTGGCTGTATCAAAAACAATTTTATAAGTACATGATTTATCATGCACTGCCTCGACTCCAGAAGGTCGTTTATGCCAATACAAACCATCCGCTATCCGGAAAAATAGGACCGTCATCCAGGCCGGAGTGGTTTTTTAAATTGTACAGCCTCAGACGCAGGCTCCTTGCGGCATGGAAAACACTATCTGCTCATTATACACAGAAAACCAAAAGCTTTGAATTGGCGCTGATTCAGCAGGA
>CAZKAI010000029.1:0-37519 GCA_964550565.1 uncultured Pirellulales bacterium | reverse complement strand
CTGCTCATTATACACAGAAAACCAAAAGCTTTGAATTGGCGCTGATTCAGCAGGATCCCGAATTCACCCGGACAATCGAAGATGTCCTGCTGTCTTATCCCGCCCTCAAAAGTTATTTTAATACGGACCAGTGCATCCGGTATATACGCCAGGTTAAAACGGATACCCCTCCGGAAGTCCGAGTGGGACGAATTGAAGAACCCATTGGTTATCTGGGCGCAATCACGTACCTGTATCAGACCATAAACTCGTTTTGAAATTATTCGGATATCATATTCTATGTGTGGAATTGCAGGATTATTCAAGTACCATTCGCAAAATCAATTGACTCCCGAATGCATGAGGCAATCCATCGAACTGCTGAGTCATCGCGGTCCGGATAACCATGATTTTTACATGGACGATCTTGCAGGATTGGTTCATACCCGGCTTTCCCTGCTGGACCTGAATCCCAGGAGCAATCAGCCTTTTTGGGATCCTTCCCGGCGATACGGAATTATCTATAACGGAGAGATTTACAACTTTTCAGGCATTAAAAATGAACTGGAGCGGCAAGGTGTATCTTCTCATACCAGCAGCGATACCGAAGTTCTCCTCAATGCCCTGATTTGCTGGGGAACAACAGCCGCACTTCATAAAATTGAGGGAATGTATGCGTTTGCCTTTTATGATAAAATCGAGCAGTCTCTCACGATAGTGCGGGATCCATTCGGAATTAAACCTCTGTATTATGCCGACAAGGATGGAACCTTTGTCTTTGCGTCTGAAATCAAGGGCATGAAACCCTGGGTAAAATTCGAACCGGACTTTTTCAGCATCGCCTCCTATCTTAGCGGATCCGGAGGACCGGCAGCAGGTTTTACCTTTTTTAAGGATATTAAAATCCTCCCGCCGGGAACAGTCGTGACCCTGAAAAAAGGGGCATCGCCTCATTTTCATCGCTTCTTTTCACTGAGCGACCTGTGGGAGCCGTCCCTTCGCCGGGATTTTCAGGCACTGGGTTCCAAAAAACTGATTGATCAATGTGAAGAATTATTGACAGAAAATGTAAATAAGATGCTGGTTGCCGATGCCCCCGTGGGGGCTTTGTGCAGCGGTGGGCTGGATTCTTCCGTCATTATGGCCCTGGCTGCAAAACAACATCAGAATCTTGCTATCTTTCATGCCAATGTTCAGGGAAAATACAGTGAATTGCCCCATGCCGAGATGCTGGCTCGCCATCTCAAGCTTGACCTGCTCAAAGTCGATGTCAGCGATCAGGACTTTATTGAGTATTTGCCGGAAACCCTTTATCATTACGGCCACCCTTTCACTTATCATCCAAACTCCATTCCCTTTTTCCTGGTCTCCAGGCTGGTCCGGCAGCATCATGTCAAAGCGATCCTCTCCGGGGAAGGTGCAGATGAATGCTTTTACGGATACCCATGGCATCTGTTGAATATAAAAACATGGTGCAAAGATTTTCTGACGAATCCATATCGCCATATCAAGTCCCTCTTGAATCGCAAAAAAGGAACAACCTTGCTGCCATCATTGAATCCGGGCTGCAGCCTCCTGAATCGCATGGAAAAAGAGACCGAAGAACAAAGCATCCATAATTCGCTTGTCGCAAAAACAGGAAAGAGAATCGAGCATAAGGACTTCATCACATTCCAGATGCTTGGCTACCATCTGCGCACGCTGCTGCACCGCAATGATGCACTGGGCATGGCGTTTGGAATCGAAGCACGGTTTCCCTTTCTCGATTTCAATTTCGTGCGGTTCGCTGTAAACCTGCCGTATTCATGCAAAGTCCGCTTTTCGTGTGCAGGACGGAATCCTGAACATATATTCTTCATCGACAAATGGATATTAAGACAGGTTGCATCCAGACATATTCCTGCCGCATTAAGCAAAAGAAACAAACAGGGGTTTACCTCCAGCTCTGCATGGAGGGCAAAGATTGATTCTTCTTATTTTAAGGATTCATGGATACAACAAACACTGGGCCTCTCACAAAATGCACTGGCATGCTTTTTTGAACAGAGTCCGATCTCATTAAAACTGAAATTGCTTCATTTGGATATATGGGCCAGGATTTTCTTGTTATCAGAAAATCCCAGTACCATGGCCCGTACTATTATTCCCTATTACCGTATGCGTCCAGAATAACTTACAGAAAGGATTTGATGAATCATGTGCAAAAAGGAGTGGTTTATGGTCGTTGTCGCCGTCACCGGTTCGATTCTGTATGCGCAGGGAAATCCTCTGCGAATACAAAGCCCCGACCAGAAAATTCAGATTACTGTTTCAGCGGATAAGCAGCTCAGCTTGTCCGTTCAGTACCAGCAGGCCGACCTGGTCACAATCGGTCCGATAGGCCTGACCCTCGATGGCAACCGCAAGCTGGGTCCGGATGCCTCCATCAAAAACACGGGCACGCGCTCGGTCGATGAGCAGATTCAGGTGGTTGTCCCTGAAAAATTCAGCATCGTGCCGGATGTTTACAATGAACTGACCCTTCATTTCGATTCGTTTGGCCTGATTATCCGGGCCTATAACGACGGCATCGCCTATCGCTTCACAACCTCACTGCCGGGCACCATTCAGGTAGTAGATGAACAGGTGAAATTCACCTTGACCGGCAATCCCACTGTTTATTTCGGCCTGGAAGACAGCTTCTACAGCCATTCTGAACGGGAATACCTGCCCATGAAGCTGGAAGCCATTACCGACAAGCAATTCGCTCCCCTGCCCGTTGTGGCCGATATCGCCGGCGGTCCCAAAGTGGCCATCGTCGAATCCGACCTGCGGGACTACCCAGGCCTGTATCTGCAGGGTACTGCCGGCAGTAGCCTTACCGGGATTCTGCCCAAAGCCGCTCTGGAAACCGAAAACACCTCACCGCTGGATGTCAAAGTCAAAACCCGAGCCGACTATCTGGCCAAAACCGAGGGCACCCGTGCATTCCCCTGGCGAGCAGTCATTATTGCTGCCGCCGACAAAGACCTGCTGACCAATCAGATGGTCTATAAACTGGCCGAACCGTGCAAGCTCAAAGACCCAGCATGGATTAAGCCCGGTAAAGTCGCCTGGGATTGGTGGAATGCCAATAATATTTATGGGGTCGATTTCAAATCCGGCATTAACACCGAAACGTACAAATACTACATCGATTTTGCCTCCAAATACGGCATCGAATACATCATCATCGATGATGGCTGGTCACCGCAGGATGATCTGCTGACCACCAAACCCGGCATGAACATCCCGGAAATCGTCAACTACGGCAAGCAGAAAAATGTTGGCGTCATTCTCTGGATGAGTTGGGTGGTTCTGGACCGGCAATTGCAGCCCGCCCTCGAGCAATTCGCCAAATGGGGTGTCGTCGGCCTGAAAGTCGATTTCATGCAGCGCGACGACCAGTGGATGGTCAACTATTACGAACGCATCCTGGCCGAAGCCGCCAAATACAAGATGCTCGTTGATTTCCACGGCGCCTACAAGCCCACCGGCCTGCGACGAACTTATCCCAACTACATCACCCAGGAAGGCGTCCGCGGCAACGAATGGAACAAATGGTCCGATTCCTGCTCCATTCAGCATACCATCACCCTGCCATTTACCCGCATGGTAGCCGGACCGATGGATTTTACCCCCGGAGCAATGCGCAACGCCGGCAAAGCACACTTTAATTATATCAACGAACGGCCCATGAGCATCGGCACACGCTGCCGTCAATTGGCCATGTATGTCCTGTATGACAGCCCCCTGCAGATGCTCTGCGACAGCCCGTCGAACTACCTCCGCGAGGTGGAGTGCATGGAGTTTCTCGCCGCCGTCCCGGCCGTCTGGCACAATACCATCGCTCTTGATGCCAAAATCGCCGAATATGCCGTCATGGCCCGTCAGTACGGCAGCGACTGGTATATCGGCGGCATGAACGGCGAAAAAGCAATGACCTGCACGGTGGATTGCTCTTTCCTGCCCGAAGGCCAGTTTGAGTTGACTCTCTTCCAGGATGGCACCAATGCCGACAAGTTTGCCGAGGATTACAAGAAAATCACAAAAACCATCACCCGACAAGACAAACTGGAAATCAAACTGGTCTCAGGCGGCGGCTTTGCAGGCCGAATGGTCAAAAAATAACTTGTTTAAAGACAAGATGTTATGAATAATACAACAGAGTTTAAGAAATGGGCAGAGGTGGATTCGAACGAACCTTATTATTCGGCCAATAATGCAGTTTTCGAGGGTAACGAGGTACCGAATGTGGTACTCGACTATCTGAGTCCGGAAATAAAATGATATTGACAATAAGAGAAAATACTTTTTGATAAATGTCGCGGGATAGGTTAGCTCCCGAAAAGTGGTACGCCACCACCTGCCCGCGACTTTAACCCTGGCGATTGCAAAGGCGATGCAATGAAATCTAAAAAGACTTGTCATATCAGCGCGGTCAATACGCCGGAATCCAATTTTGACACCTTTACCAGCCGGGTCTATGGAATAGCTGTTCATATATCCGACAAAATCACTTCACAGACCGTCAAGAATTATTTGGAAATGGAACAAATCGAACACCCCGATCAATCCGAGGAAGAGATTGTCAAGACATTGGTGACGGAGCTTTATAATTCAGAAATCACATTGATAAACGATACACTTACTTTTTTCAGGGATTTACCGATATTCCAAAAAAACATCCAACAGCTATTCAAGGGCACTGAGGCTTTCGCGATTATTTTAAATATTCTTGGTGTTTTGAAAAATTTCTGCGATACGTGCAAAGATATAAAATCCATTTATTGCAAATATACGCATTACAAGAATTTTAGCAGAAATGACGTAGAAAAGCATTTTGGCCCGATTGCGCTTAAACTGTATGATTCTGATCAGCAGCCGACAGATAAAGACCACAGGTATATTCTTGACAAATTTTATGAGTACTTTGATAACATTCAAAAGCAGAATCCGAAACAGCAGCTTTTTGATTTACTGGCACAGCTTGAAATATTCGAGGAACATTTTTTAATTGCCAAAAACCCAAAATCGAATACTAAATGGACTCCAGAGATAATATGTGAAGCAAAAAGGCTTCATGCCAATCAGACCCCATCTAAAGTTATAGCCGAAATATTGACTCGAAACCACGGCAAAGAATTCACTGATGGTGCTGTACGCACAAAGATTTGCAAAGACAAATAATGTTGCATCATTTTCTCTTGCAAGAATAAAATCAGCTTTATAAAAATATTTGTCACGCCTTACGCCTATAAAAAGCGGCATTTCAACAGCATTCCTGAAAATTTTTTTTGTAAATTTGTTGCATATCTTAAATGCAACAACGCAACAAATATAATTCACCTCAAAGATGAATACAGTTTTTTTTATTGAGGTGAAAATATGACAGAAGATGTTTTTTTTACGGCCAGCGAAATCGCGGATTTGCTGAATGAACCCTTGCCACGGGTACAGTACATCATTAATAAAAAGAGGGTTAAACCAATACGCCGGATAGGGATCATCCGGCTATTTGACAAAGCACAAATCGACATCATTAAGGCCGGTTTGTACGGGATTCAGATTCGAGGTGAACGATGACAGAATCTGCAATCCAGCCCCGTCTATTATCCGTTGATGATGCTGCCCGATACCTCTGTCTCTGCCGCAAAAGCCTGTATAATCTCACTGAATCCGGCAAGCTCACACCCGTAAGGATTGGCCGGGCTGTCAGGTATGACATCGCTGATCTGGAGCGATTCATCCAGAGAATGAAGGGGGCGCAATCGTGAAAGTATGGTGCATTTGTGAATGGTCAGATCGGTTTGAAGTTTCAGAAAAAGGGCATAAGGCAAAGAATGGCGATGAACTACGCGCCGGCCCATTATCTTACATTCGACTAAAGGTACACGGGCATAGCCAGGGGGCAGGCTATAGACGGATGCTTCAGCTTGCGGGCAATCGCGGAATGGAAGTGTTCGGGATATATACCAAGCTTCTTGAATTGGCTGGAGACTTGCCGCGGGAACTGCGCGGGCAGATATTGAACGAACGGAACTGCCCTGCCACCATTGAAGATATTGCTTTTATGCTGGGTGCCAGCGACGAGCAAGTCGGAAATGCCTTAACCATACTGGAAAAGCTGGGATGGATTGAGCAAAAAGAGCTTGACTCCCCGGAAATCCCGGGAAATCCCGGGGGAATGCGGGACGCTTCAGAACCGAAACCGAAACCGAATACAACACAATTCAAATCAACCGAAACCGAAAGACAACCCAATGAGTCTTCTAATCACAGTGAATACCCAGAGAATACAGAAGATGAAACAACTCTTGAATTGAAGGATTCGGAGAAAAATAATTTTTCTTCTTTTTCGGATTCGGTATCGGCTTCGGGAAAAACCAATAAAGCTACGTTTGCACTAAAGATCGATAGTATCTTCAGGCTCAAAGAAGCTGACCGTCAGTCATTCGTCAATCTGGCTGACTGGCTGGAAATAGCGTCACGATCACGACCCACCATATTCGATGAAGTGATACAAATAGCACGAGACAAGATAGGGTCTATCAACGTTAAAAATCCTATCGGTGCATTCTTTGCAGAGGTGAAGAAGACATTTGATTATCGGTCTGATTTAGACTATCAGCAGCCTAAACCCACACAGAACCGCAAGAACGGATTCAGATAATATTTTTGGAGAATATCTATGCGTACATATCAAGCGTCATATTGTCCTGTATGTGGTGACCCGATGCAAGGTAGGTTGATACGCGGGCGCGGACCAAACCAACAACCTTGTGAAGATTGCTTATTGAGGCAAGCCGAGCAAGCAAAGGCCGAGCAAGACAAACCCAAAGAGGATAAATAATGGACAAGCAAGGTCAATTAAACTTCTCGTTTTGTAGTCAGTGCGGCTCATACGTGCAGCCTGAACAGGTGACAGTCGTCAATGGCAAGCCCCTTTGTCGTGAGTGTGCCGGACAGCAGCAGAGCGACGACGTAGAGGCTTTTGAGCGGGAATATAACCTATGATGTCACGGGTCCTTCCCAGCATAGGGCAAAGAAAGCGGCACGCGGCGCGTTTCCCCACTAATTTTGGACTAAAAAAATCAGGTTCCTGTCACTATTTAAATACTTAAGGATATGTTATATGGAAATCAAACAAGAAACAGCGATATTGACTCAAAAACAGGCTTCTGAGTTCGCGGGTGTGTCTGTCCGGACTATTGGACGGTGGTGCAAAGAATACGACATTCGGTATCCAGACGGTAGTTTTAATGTTCAGATGCTGGCGGAGTTGGCAGCAGATCGGCAAGACCACAATTCAGACCCAAAAAATCCACTTAAAAGACGATTAATGGAGTCTGATTTGAAGTTTAAACAGGCGCGCAGTGAATTGATGCGTATGCAGCTTGCCGTCAAAAAAGGCGAGCTATTACGCCGCGAGGATGTCGAGGCCAGGGGGCTTCAGCGGGTGATGGAGGTCCGGCGGGTGCTGTTGTCGTTGGTCCGCAAGTTGCCGCCATTGCTGCGCGGTCGGTCAATGACTGATATGATCTCGATTGTTCGCAAAGAGGTTTATTATTGTCTTGAGGTGTTCGCAGGCCAGCGGCTTTTGGATGACAGCGGCGAGGATGTCATTGCAATCATCCAGCGGATGACCCAGGACGAACGCAAAGCACTGCGCCCACGACTTGAAAAATATTTTTGATTGTATGGAAAAAATACGGAAATTATTAGGCATTTGTCAGGCTCTTATCGTATAATATTATAAGTTAGTTTAGAAAGGTTGAAATATGGAAGTTAAGTTTTTAAGTACGCCAGAGGCAGCACAAGCCCTGCAAATCTCTTACACCTATCTGTTAAGCCTGTTATCCGTCGGCAAAATTTCTCCAAAGCCTGATATGCACAATGGCCGGTATATGTGGAGTCCTGCCGACCTTGACCGGCTTTCTCAGTTGGTCCATAAAACATCGTTTCAGCAATATCTTGAAACTGTTCAAACTTCCCCGGAGGTACAATGTCAACTGTAAAACTCAAAACCAGTAACATCGATATACCGCTGTATGATTTCCCGTCCCGGTTCGCCGCTATGGATGTCTTGGCCAATCAATGCTGGCTGCTGTCTGAGGCCGTCGAGAAAATCGAAAACAAACTTGATCAAGACCTTCATGTCTTGCGGACATGGCCCGCAAAAAGAGAGTCGATTCGAAACCATGTCATTCTTGCCCTGGCCGGACGCAATCGGGCTTATGCTGCGGACCTGGCCGCACAAATCCACAAAGGCGACGCCAAGGCCCAAGACATCAAGCAAGCAATCACGGAGTTTGTATCTGGAAAATACGTCGATTTGCAGGCCGAACAAAACCGCCTATCTGAGCAGGCCGAACCGCTTTTAGACCCTGCAAAAAATTGTTATTGGCGGTTTTTTGAAAAGGAAATGAAAGCCACGGCGGACAAACTTCTTGGAACACGTCGAGTATTCACACGGTTAAACACTATCAGCGCAAAATGTCAGGAGGCCCAATCATGGAATCGCTAACAGAACACGAACAATCACTTTTAAATGTGATTTCTGGCAAGCAATGCAAACGATGCCAACGGCCATTTACAATCGATAATTCTGAGTTTGTCGGGGTTGCTGGTGAGTTTTTGCAGGTCCAGCACACAGAACGGTTTTGTATGCATATTACCAATATTCCGGCGGTGGATGCTGTTCATCAAGTCGATCAGTTCATTGAATCTCAGAAGCCTATAGAAAGCGGGGTATCACATGAGTAATTTTATTATGTTGTCACGAAACTATAGCAAGCTGCACAACTGCACACTTGCGGCGGCGATGAGCCACATTAGCCGGGTGAACCCAGAAGAATACCGGCAATTTTGCCGCAAGCCCCAGCAAAATACCAGCAGCAGCGGCGGCGGTGATTTTATCGAGGAATCGAAAGTGCTTGCAAAGGCCAAAAATATCAAGCTGGCCCAGGCGATGTCCGAGGTATCGAGACGGCAGCCGGAACTATACAAAAATTACATTGCGAGCCTTAGGCCCGTAAAAGAAAATGCTTAGTTTCTTGAGACCCCGGATCGTGTCCGGGTGGTATCCTTTCGGGGTCCGGGCTTTTTTGGTTTCCCCCGGACCCATTTTTTGAAAGCAAAAAAATGATTATCGAACAGCAATTCGGATTTTGGAGCTTGTCGCAAGATAAACTTGCGGCTTTTGAGGCGCAGATTGCCAGTATTCAAAAGTACGGCTTAAACAACAAACAGCAGCCGGAGCGGATGCGGGTTGAAAATGGAGTTGCTGTTATTCCAATTCAAGGTGTTTTGCTGCGGTCTGTTCCAGCGATATTCTCCACGTTCGAGATTAAAGCCACTGGATACAGGGACATTGAAGCCGAGATCCGGCGGGCTAATGAAGATTCAAAAGTAAAATCGATATTGCTTGACATTGACAGCCCCGGCGGGTCCGTTGCTGGTTTGTATGAAACTGCGGTTGCCATTGCCAATAGTCCAAAGCCGGTTACGTCACAAATCAAAGATTATGGGGCGGATGCTGCTTTTGTGCTGGCGGCGATGGGACGAAAGATCACCGCTGGCAGGCTGGCAGTTGTCGGCGGAGTTGGTATCGTGACGGTATTTCACGATTACTCAGAGGCAGCCCAAAAACAGGGTTTAAAGGTGCATTGTATCCGGAGCGGAGAGCATAAGGGCATGGGCGTTCCAGGAGTCAAGATCACAGATGCGCAGATTGTCGGTATCCGTGCTGTTGTCGATGGCATGGCTAAGAATCTTGTGAATTTAATCCAGCAGCGGCGCGGGTTACATCCGGACGCATTGACCGGCAAACTCTATACGGGGCAGTTGGCAATTAAACGCGGTTTGGTTGACGCATTGAAAAATTAAGGTAAAGACAGGGAATCGGGTTTCCTGTTTAGTGATAGCCTGGGCAGTCGAGCCACTGTCCAGGCATTTAAAACGAGGTGAATTATGGCGACACAAGCAATTGATATATTGATTAAAGCACGCGACGAAGCAAGCAAGAAGTTTGGGGCTGTCGGCAATGCTGCTAATAGTATGGCCGGTATCTTAAAGACCGCTGCTGTTGGCATTGCCGGTTACTTCTCAGCCCGTGCAATTATCGGCTTTGCCCGTGAAAGTGTTCAAGCCTTTATGGAACAGCAAAACGCGGTTGCGGGTCTTGAAGCCGCACTCGATTTGCTGGGGAAAAAGACTGAATCGATTGATCTTCAAAACTTTGCTTCTGAGATCCAGCGGGTTACGACTGTAGGCGATGAAACTACTCTTGCCATCATGAAGCTGGGCGCGTCAATGGGTAATCTCTCAGGCGATGCGCTAAAGAAAGCCACACTTGCGGCTATAGGATTATCTAAAGCCTATGGGATGGATTTGAATACAGCGATGACGCTGATTGCCAAAGCCGCACAGGGTAACACGGCGGCTATGAGTCGTTACGGTATCGTATTTGAAGAAAGCATGACCGCACAGGAGAAATTCAATCGAGTGCTGGATGTCGGAATTGGCAAGTTTGGTATTGCTTCTGCTGAGACGCAGACCTTGTCCGGACGATTAAAACAATTGTCGAATGCCTGGGGGGACGTGAAAGAGCAGATCGGCCAGAGCATAGCGACATCGAGTATATTCCAGAACTACGTCAATTATGCTGTTTTGGCAATGCAGAATTTCAATCTATCGATGGACCTTGTGGTTAAGCAAATCAAATTGAGGCTGTTGGATATTGGCAATGAATTCAAATACACCTTTAAGTATTTAATCCCCCATTATGTGAATTTGCTGAATGATAAAAGCCTGATATTTGATGCCGTCAAAAAATCATTGCAGTCTGGGGATTCATCTGTATCGGGAATGATGAAATCATATTTTGATGCAATTGCCGACAAAGAAAAGCCAGATAAATATATCAGTCAGGCTCAAAAAATCCTGATGCAGCAGATTGCAGAGACGGAAAAGAAGCTGGCCGAGGGGATGCGTCAATCATGGGAAAAGCAAATCAATTTCAATTTCTCTAATGCTGCCTTGCCGCCGTCAGTGATGCAGGACAAAAGAGTTCTTGATCGTGTCGGCGGAATATCGCCCATCGAGGCCCGATTCTTGACGGGTGCGGGCAATGTGCAGGATTATGATAAGTTTTCATTCGATGTAAACCGCAAGCAATTGAGTACACAGGAAAAAATGGTCAGGCTGCTTGAAAGATACCTATCAAATCAAAAACCTGCTGTTTCACCCCAATACAATCTTCAAATATCGGCTGTTCCCTAACCAGTTGCCCCGTCCCTGCGCGAACGCATTAAGGGGGTATCGGGCAGGGTATTTTGGAGATCGTCGATTGTGGGGCATTCTGGAGCGTTTTTAGTTTCAGACCAGATGGACAAAATGGCCACCTGCTTAATCGAGTGGCAATTTTTGCCACTCCCTCCGGTATCACCCCATACGCGCGCGCGAGTGGATACGCTGAGCTATGGACATTTTGTCCAGAGCTCCAAAATCAGATACAACGGATATACAAATCAGGTAACACCATAAAGCCGGGGTCAGGGGTTAAATTTTTAAAATTCTTATTGACTCTGCTGGCGAAAAGTCGATAATACTGTTGTGAATACTTTAGTATGCAAAATCCGTTTAATGAAAAAAATCATGGGCAGGGACAGTCTATCCGTAAGGACGGCTATACCTAAGCATATTAGAGTATTCACACCCCTGCCCACTTTATTTAACGGAGGTATTACCATGTCACAGAAACCAATCAACAATGAACAAATCGTATCGTATTTCAAAACCCTGTCGCCCCGTGACAAGCTCTTACTGAATGCCTTTGATGATGTTTGCACGATGGGCGGCGAATGTTGCGGAAAAGACAAAATCGACCAGAGAGTCAGAACCGCTATTCAGCTCGATAATGAAGATGTTCCCGCCGACAATGAATGTCAAATGCTGCATTATGTATCATTAGCGGCCCGGCTTGAATATGCAGATGAACCGGTTAAAAGGGGACTGCGTCCTGTTGTGGAAAGTGTCGTACAAGAGGCCGGACTCCGCGCGCTGGGATTGATTCAATAACTCTTAGCCCCCGTGCCCGGCGGGTAATCCGGGCAGATTTTTGAGGTGAACCATGACAAACAAATTCAATTATATTGAAGTCGACAACAAAGGCAGTCGGATAATCGAAAGCCAGATTGAACAATCCAGGGCCTTTGAATTAATTCCAGAGGTCCAGCAATTTAATGAGCAGCACGCGCCGGATCATTATCGGATATTAATTTCAGTGTAAGGAGGTAAACGATGGCCGGACTATGCAAGAGCGGGAAAAAGTGGTTTATCAAGCTATCTGAGAATGAAGACAAGAAACGTCCAAAGATACATATAGGCGAAATGCGGGAAAAGGATGCCTATAAGGTCTTACATTACATCGATGACTTGATAGCGTCCAAAAAAGGCCTTGACTTGCCCCAGGACACGCGGGATTGGGTGAACGCCCTGCCGGATGGGTTACGCGACCGGCTCCAGCATATCGGCCTTGTGGAGGCTGTAGAGCGCAAACGGTGGACAGTGCCGGCATGGGTTGACCATTTCGTCAAGGTGCATACCAAGGAGGGGACAGACAATCGACGTAAAATATCCAACGTTGGGGAACGTCTAAAGGTATTCTTTAAGGGGGATTTGCTGCCGGCCGTCACTACCGAACAGGCAAAACTATTCCGGCGGTATCTGTCCGATACTGTCGAGCTGTCAGAAAATACCGTCCGTCGCCATGTTGGGATATGTCGGCAGATATTCAATGGCGCCATTGACGCCGGACTGATTGCAAAGAATCCCTTTTTAGGCCAGCCGGTTACAGTACAGCCGAACCCGTCACGATTCTTCTATGTGACGACAGAGCTTTCCCAGATGGTGCTGGATGCGATGCCGGATGCTGCATGGCGGCTGATCTTTGGTCTGGCGCGCTGGGGCGGTCTGAGGTGCCCTTCTGAGGTCGTCGCCCTGCGATGGGAGGATGTGGATTTTGACAATGGCAGGTTTATCGTACATAGCCCAAAGACTGCCCACCATATCGGCCATGAACAAAGAACTGTCCCGATGTTCCCAGAGTTAAAGCCCCTGTTTCAGGATGCCTATGACAAGGCTCCTGAAGGTGCTGTTTATTGTGTCAATCGCTACAAAGGCGGCAAAGAGGTCAATCTTAGAGAGCAATTCGAAAGAATACTAAAGCGGTCCAAAATAGCCGTCTGGCAGAAGCCCTTCCAGAATTGCAGGTCCACCCGGGAAAGTGAGCTATTCCGGATAACCAATGGCAACATTAAAGCCGTTTGTTCATGGATTGGAAATTCTCCGGAAATCGCATTAAAACATTATGCACAATTACAAGAATCTGATTTGAAGCAAGCTGCTGTGTCGGTGGTATTGGGTCAGGGTGAAAAGAAGGTCGAAACCGAGGTACTGAATAAGGTACTTGAGGTACCGGAAAAGGTACTTAATGGGACGGTACAGTCAGGTATTGACGTGTACCAAGAAAAAAAGGGTGCTGCCATAAACCCTTATAATTGCAACACCTTACACGCCGATACACAACAATATACATTCAAGACAAATTTTGTCCAGTGGGCAGAGGTGGATTCGAACCACCGTAGGCGTTAGCCAATGGATTTACAGTCCATCCCCTTTAGCCACTCGGGCATCTACCCAAACAAGAGAGAATATTCTAACGGCCCGGAGTCAAAAAACAAGTAAAAATTACCCTTTTTTTGATTCCGGGCCTGAAATATCATGAAACGGCTCTTTTCAGAGTCTTTCAAGATGCAGTATATCGCTTACCACTTGCCGGATTTACGGGCCGGAGCCTGCGGATGTCCGGCCAGACACGCTTCGGACTTAATAATTTCTTCCTCCGGCAGATAATAGGGCTTCAGCTTGCCGGACATATAGGCATCATACCCCATCAGATCCATCAGGCCATGTCCGCTATAGCTGAACAGGATGACTTTTTCCTTGCCTTCTTCTTTGGCCTGTTTGGCCTGTCGAATGACCCCGGCAATTGCATGACTGGTTTCGGGTGCACAGATGAACCCTTCCGTTTTTGCCCAGGTCATGGCCGCTTCATAACATTCCATTTGATCAATCGACTGCGGCGTATGCAGCCCTTCCACGACACACTGGCACACCAGCGGCGCCATGCCGTGATAGCGAAGCCCGCCGGCGTGAATCGGTGCCGGGACAAACGCATGGCCCAGGGTATGCATCGCCATCAGCGGCGTCATACAGGCGATATCGCCGTAATCGTACGCGAACTTGCCCCGCGTCATCTTCGGACAGGCCGTCGGCTCGACCGGGATAATATCAATCTTGGCGCCATTAATCTTATCGAGCGTAAACGGCATCGCAATACCAGCAAAATTGCTGCCGCCGCCGGCACAGCCAACCACGACATCCGGCAGTTTTTCCCCGGCACTCTTCAATTGAGCCTTGGCTTCCAGCCCGATAATGCTCTGATGCAAAAGCACATGATTCAGCACACTGCCCAGCGAATACCGCGTTTGTCCGGTCGTATCCGTCACCGCGGCCTCAATTGCCTCGGAAATCGCAATCCCCAGGCTGCCGGGGGTATCCGGAAATTCAGCGAGAATCTTTCTGCCGGCATTGGTCTCATTGCTGGGACTGGCAACACAATTGGCTCCCCAGACCTGCATCATCAGCTTGCGGAAGGGTTTCTGGTCAAAGCTGATGCGCACCATATAGACCTTGCATTCCAGCCCGACAAGCTGACAGGCAAATGCCAGCGCCGAACCCCATTGCCCGGCCCCGGTTTCAGTCGTAAGCTTTTTGATGCCGAATTGCTTATTATACCATGCCTGCGGCACAGCCGTATTGGGCTTGTGGCTGCCCGGAGGGGAAACGCTTTCATCTTTATAATAAATCTTGGCTGGCGTCTGGAGATAACGTTCCAGATACACAGCCCGCCGCAGCGGCGATGGACGCCAGCGATATAAAATATCGAGAACCTCTTCGGGGATATCGATCCATCGCTGGGTGCTGACCTCCTGCTCGATGATATTCATGGGAAACACCGGCGCCAGCATGTCCGGCGATACCGGCCTGCCATCGGGAGTCAAAGGCGGCAAAAGCGGAGTCGGCAAATCGGCCGCGATATTGTACCATTGACGGGGGATGTCCTGTTCCTGAAGCAAGATTTTTCGATTCATAATACCTTCTTTCCAATTAAGAATTTTCGAGTTATTGAATCTTTATTCTTGAGAACCTTGGCACCACGGGTAATTTTACAAAGGCTAATACCCATTTCCGAAGCAATTTGACGCTGAGGCACACTCTGACTCAGTTTTCGCATCAGCTCCCAGCGAAGGGTCAAATCATGCAGCTCTGCAAGGGTCATGATTTCAGTCAGAAACTGTTCCATTTGCTTTGCATCCCGAATCTGGCATAACGCAGCACAAAGCTGGTCCATGCCATTGACGTCTGGTTTCACCTTGTTTCTAACCATAGAAACATCTTACTCCATTTTAACAAAAAAGTAAAGTCATCTTTATTCAATTTTTAACTATTTTTGTCCAGTTTCCGCCGAGATTGGTATCCATGCGGCTATTCAATCAATTTCCGTCCGGCAGTATTGGCGGCTGACTGCTCGACGGATTTCAAAAACGATTTCTCAACCTGAGATATCCATTTTACAAGCTGCGCCTTCGAAAGCTTATCGACAGGTATCTGTCCGCCGGCATAACTGTCATGCCCGCCTCCAGTCCCCTTTCTGGCCACAATATGACGAATCACTTTACCGGCCGGGGGGGATTCGGCATCCGTCCGCAGCGACAGCAGCATTTTACCCTCATAAAAACCATAACACAGCACCCAGACAATCTGTTCGTCGCGCAGCAGCAGGTCGGCCATTTCTCCGACCATATCCGGATTAGCCACAGTTCCCAGCGAACTGATCGCTGCCTTGCCGAATACCCGGGCATTGTTCAGACATTCAGCCAAGTACTTATAATACTCCCGCTGCACCGCACCATGCTGAATCTGGCTGAGAATGCGTTTGTTGGCCTTTGGATACAGCGCCATCAGGGCATTGACATCCGAGCAGGTCGTATCCCGCCCGAGGTCCTGAGTATCGGAACGAATCCCATATAACAGCGCTGTGGCAAGTGAGGCATCGATTTCAATGCCTGACGCAAACAGGTACTCCACCAGAATCGTCGAGGTCGCTCCGTAATGGCTGCGGATATCGGTAAAACGACACTGCCGGGTATTCCGATGACAGGGATGGTGATCAATGACAATGTCCGGCTCCACATCCGGCGGCAGACTGTTGTTGCCGGTTCCGGGCTGAGTATCCACCATCGCAATCAGGTCAAACGAGGCAAAATCAATCTGCTCAGCCGGCCGCAGGTTCAGGCTCAGATATTTTACCAGTGCCCGGTTTTCCGCCCTGCCGACGGTTCCGCCATGCGTAATGGAGCATTGAATATTGGCGAACTGATTGGCAATTTTTCGCAGCGCCACCGCCGAGGCAATCGCATCCGGATCCGGATGATCCTGCATGACAATCAGCATGGTGGCATTATGATTGATCACCTCGTACAGTTGTTTAAGTTTGGCTTTGGTCTTTTCCATATCGGCTGGTTCAATCCTCCAGAGACGGGCTTCTATTTGCCTTTTCGAAACGGCCTGAATCCCATTTTTGATCCGTCAGTAAGGGCTTTTTGAGCCGTTGGATACGCTTTGCTGACGGTTCCGATTTCTTCAATCATATAAAAGACATCCGAGTCAAAGGTTTTGATAAGATGCAGAAAAGACTCAACCTCCCGACGCGGTACTACCGTAAACAGCTCTTTGACCGGCCCGTAAGCCCCCTGTCCATTAAAACAGGTTACACCATATCCGGCCTTGCGGATCGATTCCATCAGCGGTTCAATATCCTGATTGAATATCACACGCACCGCAACAAAACCCAGGGACATCTTTTCGACAATCAATATCCCCACAAAATTGCCCGTCGCAAAACCGGCCGCATAAGCCACATAGCAAATCGGGTTGGACAGGTTTTTCATAATCTGTCCCATGGCCACAATCCAGATGAAAACTTCAAAAAAACCGGCACAGGCGGCCAGGTATTTATACCCCCGCGTCACAAAGATGACACGCACTGTCCCGATGGTCACATCGCAGATGCGGGCCAGAAAAATCAGGATCGGAAGGACAATCCACGAAAAGACCTGAATCTCGGCCAGTCCCGTCTGTACTAACAGTTCCATCATGATTATTTCCTTGCTGGCAATCTATGGCTCACAGCCAATTCTGACGTTTGAAATAATACAGCATCGTTCCCACCGTCACCGCAATCAGCGACCAGAATCCAACCGGATACATCCAGTACGAGTCCAGTTCCGGCATGTGCTTGAAATTCATCCCATACACGCTGGCCAGAAAGCTCAACGGCATGAAAATCGTGGCAATCAGCGTCAGCACCTTCATCACCGAATTCATGCGTGTGTTCAGGCTGGACAAATACACTTCCAGAAGACTGGCTACCACGTCGCGAAGACTTTCAATCGTATCAATAATCTGGATGGTGTGGTCATACACATCACGAAGATAAATCTGGGTCGATTCCTGAATCAGCTCGTTCTCAGACCGCTGCATTGCCGCCGCCAGTTCGCGCATCGGCCAGATGCACTTGCGCAGCATCGTCAGTTCCCGCTTGAACTCATGAATACGCCCCAGCGTCTGCTGGTCCGGCTTGTCCAGCAATTCATCCTCCAGCTTTTCAATCTTTTCGCCGTAACTGTCCAGAATCGAAAAATACTGGTCCACGATCGCATCGATCAGACAATAGGCCAGGTAATCGGCAGGCATTTTTCTAGCCCGTCCCTTATTATTTCGCAGGCGGTCCCGAATCTGGTCAAACACATCCCCGATCGTTTCCTGAAATGTAATCAGGCAATTCTGCCGCAGAATCATACTGATTTGCTCGGTCAGAATTTCACTGCGCCCTGCATCGTACCGCAGCATGCGGACCACGATAAACAGGGTATCCTCGTAATCCTCCATCTTGGGCCGCTGGCCGGGTACAACAATATCTTCCATGACCAGGGGGTGCAGATCGAAACGTTTGCCGATTTTTTCGACAAGCCCCACATCGCTGATGCCATCGATATTGATCCACGATGTGCCTGACGTGACCTGGTAATCCAGCACCTCTTCAATCCGTGAAAGGCTCTGCTCCTTAAACAGGTTGGCATCGTATTCCATCAGGCTGATGCGGACCGGCTCGGCGGGAGCTTCGCCGGCATAAAACACCGTCCCCGGCGGCATCCCCGCCTTACGCAGATTGCCCCGTATCAGACGCAGCGGACGAATGATTTTCTTTTTCTTCTTGGACATACCTGTTTCCTGTTGAATCGCCATGCCGACCGTACGGCCGCTGTCATGTTATGGCAGTTCTTCCATACCCTCGATTATAATTTCTCCGCCGTTTTTCCATTCACACACAGACACCGCACCCGCCGAGTCAATTCGCAGATAATTATTCCGCAGCCCGACCCAGCAGCCGCTGTTGTAGTACCAGTCGCCGGTGCGTCCGGCCTTGTGCGTATGCCCCGTCACCAGCACATCATACCCTTCTCGAAGCCGGTCTTTTTGATACAGGGCCAGGATCCCTTTGACCTTCTCCGGGTATTGTGTCGGCGTCAGCGAGGCCTCAAAATCCGGCGCCATCTGCCGCGTCTGGCTCTTTTCAAGCTGATTGACCGACAAATTCATGATCCACATGAATCCCCGCCCGATCCGCAACAGTGTTTTTTCGGTCATCCCCCCCGCTGACAGCAGGGGCGAGCCTTTGCGATCCTCAATAATCCCGCCCAGGATGGATAAAATGCGTCCCCAGCCCGGGTTCCCATCGCGATGAAACGGGTCCAGTTCGTGCCCGTGCATGAACTTGAATTGCCGGCTCCCGAGTTGACGCATAAAAGGCCCGCTCATCCGGTCAAAGAAGGAGTGATTCAGCAGCCGGGTCCCGATCATCTCCTCGAAGTCCGCATCATGATTGCCAATGACATAAATCGCTCCCATCTCCGCCAGCCGATCCAGGAACGCCATCCGCTCCATCAGTACTCGACTGATATTGGCCTGCCAGAATTCAAACAGGTCGCCGAGAATAAACAGCTCTCCCTTTTCCTTTCCCACAAAGTCCAGAAAACGTGAAAACTCCCTCGCTTTGTTGTCGAAGGCAAAATTATCCCGCGGCCCGCCGTCACCCATGTGCAGGTCACTGACTACAAATATCGTCCTTGAATCATCCATCAAAAACATCCACACCAAACAGCCTGAACGCTCACATCCAGACACTGAATCATACCGTGTTTGGACGGTTTTGACCAGTATTGATTTTATGCCAATACAAATCCGTTTATTCCGGATTAATACTTCTTTCGAAACCGGGCAGTCGGAATATTCAAAATCGAGCGGTACTTGGCCACGGTGCGACGGGCAATATTGCCCATTCCCGCCTCGGCCAGTTTCAGCCGCAATTCGTCGTCCCCGAGGGGATTGGCCTTGTCCTCGTTATCGACAATTTCCTGCAGTTTGGCCTTGACGGCATCATAGCTCAGTTCGCGTCCCTGCTCATCTTCCGTCCCGCCGGTAAAGAAACTCCGCAGCGGCAGAATCCCCTGCGGCGACTGCATATACTTGCCTGCTACGGCCCGCGAGATAGTCGCAATATGCACACCCACCTGCTCGGCAATCGTCGCCATCGGCAGCGGTTTTAAAAACAGCTTGCCCTTGTCGAAAAAGTCTTTCTGAAATTCCACAATCGCCCGCGCCACCTTGAGCAGTGTCTGCTTGCGTTGCTCGATGGCATCCATAAACCACTGGGCCGAACGAATGTTTTTCTGCAGAAACTGGCGGGTATTATCGTCAAGACCGCGGTCCTTGGCCATTTTCTGATAAAATCCGTTGACTCGCAGGCTCTGCAGCCGGGCATCCATCAGGCTGACCGTATAGCCCCCCTTGCCGTCCGGTTCGACAATCACATCGGCGGTAATGGGGTGATTCTCGTTGCGTCCGATAGACAATCCCGGCGAAGTATCCAGCTTGCTCATCCGCTCGATAGCCCTGCCGATACGCTCGATGCTGACATTCATCTTCCTGGCAATCCGCGGCAGGTGATTATCCAGCAAATCCTGCCAGTGATTGCGGACCAGTTCCATTTCAAACGACATATCCTCGGGAAACTGTCTCATCTGAATCAGCAGGCATTCCCGCAGATCTCTGGCTCCAACCCCCGACGGCTCCATTTTTTGTATCAGCACCAGCGCCTGGTTGAGTTCGTCCAGACCAAACGGATACTTATCTTTGTTATGAAGCTGCTCCAGCCGTACCGACAGATAGCCTTTGTCGTCGATATAATCAATAATCAACTCACCAGCGGCTTTGACCCCTTCCGGGGCATCCACCAGCCGCCATTGCTCTTTCAGAGAATCATTCAGCGACACCTCGTTGGCGGCGGTGTTCTGCATCGCCTCCAGCTTCTTGTCCGGCTGGCCGTCATCTCTGGCAGGCCGGTAAGAACCCCCATCGAAATAGTCGCCATAATAGTCGGAAATAGTGTCCAGCCGCTGAAAATCCTCAACCCGGTCGGAATCATCCCCAACCACCAGTTCTTTCTCTTCCAGTTCGTCGGCCGACTTGGATTCAGCCGGTTCCGCCTGGAGTTGCTGCTCTTCATCCAGTTCCAGCACCGGATTACTGTTGAGCTCGGCCTCAATTTTTTCCTGCAGCGCAAGCAGCGGCAGTTGAAGCACCTCCATCGACTGAATCATTCGAGGGGCCAGCTTCATCCGCTGTTCCATTCGCATCTGGTTGGACAAAGACAGTTTCATACTCAATGTATCATATTCATAAATACCTGCTGTTTGCAGGGTTTATCTGCATTGAAGAAATATTATAACACGATGGCGTGATTATAGCAAACGCTGTGCCATTTTCAAAGAGGATTTCTGCCCAGAATTGCATCCGCCAGGATATTGCCGCTGGCAAATTCGATGGTTGATCCCGTGGGCAAACCGCGGGCAAGCCGGGTCACTTTGACATTCATCCCCGACAACAGCGATTGAATATACAGCGCCGTACCATCCCCCTCGAGATTCGGATTAGTCGCCATCACGATCTCCTTGACCGTTCCTGTGCGAATCCGCTTCATCAAAGCATCTATCGTCAGGTCAGCCGGCTCGACTCCCTCCAGCGGTGCAATATGCCCGTTGAGAACATGATACACCCACTTGCAAAGCCCTGTTTTTTCAAGACTTATCACATCTTTGGGCTGCTCGACCACACAAATAATCGAGTTATCCCGCCGCGAATCCGAACAAATCGGACACGATTCCGACTCGGCCAGATTAAAACAGGTCTTGCACTGGCGAATATTCTTTTTGACATCCGAAATCGCCTCCGCCAGGGCCAGCGCCTCCGGCGACTCGGATTTTAAGATATGAAAAGCCAGACGTTCGGCCGTTTTGGGGCCGACACCCGGTAATTTTGCAAACTGATCAATCAGATTATTCAGGCTCTTGGTATATGCGGGGTTCATAGCTCGGTTTCCTCAGTCAAATCCTGCCGCTCGGTTTCCGGCTCCTCCAGACGCTCAATCTTGATCGGCCTGGCCGACAGTCCCTGCAAAAGCATCTGAACCGCCGGGTCGGACATCACCTGCTCCTCTTCCTTGCGATTCAGCCTCGCTCCGGGCGTTGCCGCGGGAGTCGCTGCCTTGGCAGTCTGTAGCTGGACCAGCTCAAATTTAACGGTCACAGCCTGCCCCATCGCCTCCTTCAACACCCCCTCAATCACATCGGTCTTCTTGCGGCACATATCGATAGCAAGCTGTCCCTTGCCGTCGTTATGGAATTGAATCGTTAATGTCCCGTTGCGGAATTCCCCCGGCTGAGTCTGCGATAAAAATGACCCAATCTGGAAATTGCTCGCCCGTATCCGCTCAATAATCTGCTGCCACTGCTGCACAATGGACTGTAAATCGACGGCTCCGTCAAACAAAGGCGAATTCACCGCAGCCTGCGGTTGTTCCGCCGCTGCAGATTCAGTTGGAATGGAAGATGGGGTGTTAGCGGGCGGGGCTATGAATTTTTTTTTTACGTCCGCCGCAGCCGCCGCCGGTGCCCCCCCACCGCGAATCTGCTGAGAAACCGCATCGAGCCCCATAAAATGCTCACTCATGGCAAGCCGCAAAAATGTCGCTTCCAGCAAAGCCCGGGCCGTCTCGCTGTTGCGAAGCGTCCAACGCAATCGCTCCAGCGCCGTAATCGAAAACACCAGCCACGGAATATCAAACTTATCGCCGATCTGCATCAGTTTTGCCGGCGAAACACCCGACAGAAGCAAAACGGGGCTATTGACCCCCGCAGCTTTGATAACCATCATATCGCGAAACAACTCCACCGCCGCTTCGGCAATCTGCGAGGCACTCTGCCCCTGCATCGACAAAGCCTCAATCGATTTCAAAACCGCCCCAGGATCCGCCGCGGCAATACTTTGAATCAGGGCGTTGAGATTTTCCGCCCCCGGCCTGCCCAATAACTGCTCCAGCATCGGCAGCGTCAGCGGCTGCGTCCCCGAGCTGATAAGTTGATCCAGCAGACTCAGGGCGTCGCGCATCGACCCATTGGCCAGCCGCGACAACTGCATCAGGAAATCCTGTTCAAACGCAACCCCCTCTTTGCCGAGAATTTCCGCAAGCTGCTTGCCGATGGTCTCCGGGCTGATGGCCGAAAAATCGAATCGCTGGCACCGCGATTGAATCGTCGGCAGCACCTTGTTCGGCTCGGTCGTGGCAAAGATAAATTTAACATGCACCGGCGGCTCTTCCAGAATTTTCAACAGGGCATTAAAGGCCTCTGTCGTCAGCATGTGCACTTCGTCAACGATGTAGATTTTATACCGTGCCCGTGCAGGCCGATAAATGGCATTCTGCCGCAGTTCCCGGATATTATCAATACCGCGGTTGCTGGCGCCGTCGATTTCAATCACGTCGATATCATCGCCGGTATTGACCGCCACACAGCTATCGCAGGCAAGGCAGGGTTCGGTCGTGGGCCCATCGGCCTTCAGACAGTTCAGCGACTTGGCCAGAATACGCGCCATCGTCGTCTTGCCCACACCCCGTGTCCCGCAAAACAGGTACGCATGCGCGACTCTGCCGGTCTTGATGGCGTTTTTGAGCGTCTGTGCGACGGCATCCTGACCGACCACATCGTCAAACGTCTGTGAACGAAATCGTCTGGCTAAAACCGTATATGACATTGCTTATCCTGCCCAGTTGCAGTGTGCTTATCCCGTACTGGAATAAAAGTCGATCCATTTAAAATAAAGTGGTCGGGTTTGCCACGGCACAGCCCGCCGGCCGTTTAGGGCTGCTCGGTTCCCCGCCTGACCCGGTTCACGCGCGGTACTTGCATGGGACCCGACCATCAAAATTCGTTTGTCGTTAATTCTATCCCGCATTCGATACCATTTGAACTCGAATGAGGCAGTCAGTATAGTCGCTCGCCCGGAAATTTCCAGAAAAAACTCAAATTGCACCGCTTTTCTCACCTTTTTTGCAACACGACTGATAATTCCGCTTCATGGCCGCTCCGCAATTCAAAATATTCACGCCCATTCTAACTTGTTTTTCGTACAAAACAGGATATAGTCGATGACTTCTATTTTACGAACCAATCAGGTACAATATACGATGTCGAACGAACATAAACAGAGTTTCTATAAAAATATATCGTTGAATATCCGAAATCGCCTCCTCAGCGGCATCTTCGTCATCGTGCCGTTTGCTGTAACGATTGTGATTATCTTCTGGCTTTTCAACACCCTCAAGGGCTTTCTTGAACCCATCGTCAATAAAGTCCTGGCGTTTCTGTTGAAGATTCACTTGATGCAGCAGCTCCCCGAGCACTACATCAAATATGCCATCTCGCTGGCAACCATCCTGTGCCTCCTGTTCATCATTTACCTGATAGGAGCTGTCGCCAAATTTGTCGCAGGCCGGAAACTCCTCGGTTTAGGCGAAACCCTCGTCATGCGGATTCCCTTAGCCAGCACCATCTACTCGGCCACCAAGCAGGTCACCACCGCTCTCTCACTGCCGGACAATAAGGCCTTTAAATCGGTTGTCATGGTCGAATTTCCGCGAAAAGGGATGTATTCCCTCGGATTTCTAACAGGAAGTATCCCAGATATTTTCACTCCAGACGCCAGCAAAAAATATTGCAAGGTATTTATTCCAACCAGCCCCAATCCGACTACCGGCTTTTTTGTCATGCTCCCGGCCAGCGACGTCCTGCTGACCAGAATGACCGTCGAAGAGGCCTTCAAAATGATTATCTCCGGCGGCATCGTCTCCCCGGATACGCTGCCCATCACCGGCCCCGTCTCGCAAAGCCAGAACCTCATCCAATAAAAAAGGCGGCCCCCTTCGACCGCCTTGAATTCAATTGTCGGTTTGCTTTTACTGAACTGTAATCCAATAATCACTTTCAGTATATTTGCCGGTGGAAATCCAGATGCCGTCTTCATTGGTATGCCCGTACCATGTCTCAAAACCAAGACACACTTCATAGCTGCCCGCGGTCATAGTGACCGGCGCAGCCAACCCGGTACTATCAATGGACAGCATGAAATCTTCATCAATATCCAGTGTTTCATGTTCATAATCCAGCCATATCATTTGTGCTGCTGGATCCGTACAGGCTTCCCAAGTAAAGGTCACAGGCGATGTCAGAATGCTTCCATTCGCAAAACTGCTAAAAACAGGCATCTGAGTCGGCTGAGAAATGGGATCCGTGGTACCCGGAACGCCGAACCAGGCTTTTGTCAGCTCTACGCGTCCATCGGTGTAATAGAGCTTGACGACATACTCCCCATCACCATAGACCGTCATCGATTCATTGCTGACACACTCCACCTCATACCACCACTCCCAATGGCCTGTCTCGGAATTAAATTCCCTGCCCATCTCATGATAGTTTCCAAATTCGTCGGTATATTCAACATATCCGCTTGGCATCTCAAAAGAAAACCACTCGCCCGGAGGCATCACTATGATTTTCGACACCGTATCATCGGTTTCAATCTCGCATTCAAAATCAAAGGTGTCATCGGAAGTCTGTCCCGGCGATTCATAATCCCGGCATATATCAATTTCGATCCCAAAGACATGGCTGGAAATGGAGGCATCATTTTTGACATAGAACTCATAATCGCTTTCAGTATATTTACTGACGCGCATCGCAATGCCATCGCTGTTAACTGTTTCGTACCCTGCCGCAAATCCAACATAAGCTTCATAATCCCCGCCAGCCAGTTCCACCGGCGTATCAAGCCCTGTATGGTCAATCGGCAGCATGTAATCCTGTCCAATATCCAGGTACTTATGCTCATATTCCATCCAGACAAACTGAACCGCCGGGTCAGCACAGGCTTCCCACGCAAATGTCACCGGCGATGTCAGGATGCTTCCATTCGTAAAACTGGTAAAGACAGGCATCTGCATTGGCTGCGGGATTATATCACTGGTACCCGGAATCCCAAACCAGACGGTCGTTTGCTCACGCCGACCACCCTCATACGTCACGGTAATGATATAATCTCCATCTCCATAGTCCAAAAGCGAACTCGCTTTCAGAAATTCCCCTTCATAGAACCAGTTATAACACTTCTCATCATCACTATATTCTCTGCCCATCACTCTGTGCACTTCAACAAGGCCATTGATGTTCACACTGGTTTCTTCCTCAATACCCCGATTGGGTATCACGAATGTCTTGCCTGCCGGGGTCGTAAATTCCAGCCCGACAACCGTCTCGTCCGTCATCACTTCGAGTTCAAATACGTATTCATTATCATCCTCATTTTCGACTTTCTCGTAATCCCGTCCTATGGCAATCTCAATCGAATACACATGATTGGAAATCGCATCATTTTCCAGCCATGTTTCAGCGAAAACCTGCAAATCAAGCAAATCCACCGACTGGTCGCCGGTCAGGTCGGCCCCGCCGCAGAAACCGCAGTCCGCCGCCTGCCAGTACGCCGCCAGAATCGCAAAGTCCGCCAAATCCATCCGGCCGCTGCCGTCCATATCCGGCCGATGCCATATCAGCCTCGGATAATCCTGCCCGCTCATCATCCACACCGGCTTGCTAAAATCCCACCCCGCATCGGTAAAAGTCGATATCGTCTGCATCTGCTCGGTTGTTTTGCCAAAAATACCCACAGAGGCCCCTTCTCCAACCCCCGACGTCCGTCCACTGGCCTGCACATCCCAGAAACACGCATCGATAGACTCGCCGATGTTAATTCCCATCAGCCCGCCCAGCGATGCAAAAACAGTCTCCGAAATCACTTTTCCGGCCGAATAGCATCTGCTGATCGTACCGCCGGCATTATTGCCCACCAGCCCGCCGGCACCTTTTGAAGGACTGCCGCCCTGCCGGCAGGCAACAAGAGCCGTCGAATAACAATCGCTGATATCGCCCCCTTCAAGATTCTCCCCAACCAGCCCTCCAATAATCCATATCCCCCCCACAGCGCCTTCCGCACTGCAGCGATATACATCCCCGTAGTTTTGTCCGATGGCAGCCCCGCAGGTATCGGTCCCATAAACATCGCAGTTTGCATAACACCGTTCAATCAGTCCATAATTGACCGCCGTAATCCCGCCCACCAACTCGTCGGCATCAATGCTGCCGTAAACAAAGCAGTGGGATATCGTCCCCCAATTATCCCCTGCCAATAATGCTGCATACCAACGCCCGCGAACCATTGGATTGCTGAGGGTCAGGTTTTTAATCGTCCCGCCATTGTCGCCGAACAGTCCAACATAGTCCCCGTTATAATTATTAATCGTGAGGTTCATGATGCTGTGCCCGCGCCCGTCAAATGTTCCGTGAAAGAACGCCCCCTGGAAATCCCAATCGCTGGCATCCGTATCCCTCGCAATCACCGCCGTAGTAAACGTCTGCCCCGCAAGGTCAATATCGGCCGTAAGAATAAAATGCTTATCATAATCCTCGATGGCCGCCGCCATATTCAGCAGGTCCTGCTTATTGGCAATCTGATAGGGATCCGCTTCCGTCCCGCTGCCGCCGCTGTATTGTGCAATGATTTCCCATGCCAGTTGCGGATAATGATTACTGCCCATCTGCCAGTCGGCCGCATCCCCGTCATCGTCGGCAAAATCCCACCCCGCGGACGTGAACGTCTCCAGCGTCTGCATCTGGGCCGTTGTCTTTCCCGCAACCCCGCTGCCCCCGGCACTGGACGCCATGCCGGAAGTCTCCATATCCCAGAAACAGCCGGTGATCTGACCGATATCCTCCCCGCAAAATCCCCCGACATACGAACTCCCCGTAACCAATCCCGCAGAATAACACTGCTCGATAATCCCGTTTTCATTATACCCGACCAGCCCGCCAATCTTCTCCATTCCGCTGACCGAACCCGTCGCATAACATAAACGGATGGTTCCGGCATTCCTCCCAACCAGCCCGCCAAAACTATGTTCTGTTAAACCATGATATCTGTACGATACAACCATGTCCGTGCAGCAGCCGTATATGGTCCCTGCCTCAGAGTTATAACCAGCAAGTCCACCCGCATCATAAAGACCTTCGATATTTCCTTCTGCAGAACATTGCGTAATCACACCCCGATTCTGGCCGGCAATTCCCCCGCAGAAAGATTGACCAGACACAGTACAGTCTGAATCACACTGCTCTATAATCCCGGCATTATCACCAACAATACCCCCTGTATGACCTGCCCACTCTATCATGCCAGAGCAGGTACAGTTGCATATCAGTCCACTGTTATGGCCTGCCAATATCCCCGCAAACCACACTCCCTGCAGCATCGCATTTTTAACAGTCAGATTACGAACTTCCGCAGCGGGATCAAGATAACCAAACAGACCGATTGCCGTATAACTCAAATCATCATTATCGCACTCAACAACTAAATTGCTGATGCTGTTGCCGCAGCCATCAAATACTCCCGTAAAAGCAACTCCCCAAAACTCTGCAACGAGATATTCTTCGTATCCAATAGCACCATGGGCCGAGTTGGGAGCAATCAAAGCGGAATTGAATACATATCCCTGCAAATCAATATCTGCCGTCAGAATAAAAAACTTATTATAATCCATCCAGTTTTCAGACAGCGCCAGCAGATCCTCCACATTGGAAATATGATAAGGCTCCGCCGCCGTTCCATACCCCCCGCTGTAGTTGTAAACCTTGGTTGTCATCAGCCGCGGGTAGCGATTACCCGCCATCTGCCATTCTGGGGCTCGCCCTGGAATATCCGCAAAAATCCATCCCGCAGACGTAAACGTCTCCAATGTCTTCATCTGGGCCGTGGTTTTGCCGGCAACCCCGCTGCCCCCGGCACTGGCGGACTTGCCGGTCGTCTCCATATCCCAGAAACAATCGCTGACCGTCCCGGAATTAAACCCGCACAATCCCCCCGCAAATGAACTCCCCGTAACCAATCCCGCTGCATAGCACTGGCCGATCGCCCCCGCGGCAGCATACCCGCACAACCCCCCGATGGAGTTGCCGCTGCCTGACACAGCCCCCAGGGCATAACACTGATAAATGCTTCCTGAGGAGAAATTGTAGCCAACCAGACCCCCAACCGAACTGACGCCCATAACCATACCGCTGGCATGGCATCGGCTGATCGTGCCGGAGGAATTTCCCCCGCACAGCCCGCCGACATTATTGCCCCTGCCATCCACGGGGCCTGTGGCATAACTGTCGTGAATCTGTCCCGAAGAAAAATTATACCCGCACAGGCCCCCCACATTATTTCCGCCGCCCACGACATCACTGGATGAATAGCAGGATGCAACCGTTCCCTGATAATTTCCCCCGCATAAGCCCCCAACATATAAACTGCTGCCGGAAACCTGAACAGCAGCATAACTCTGGCTTATGGTCCCGGCATTATTCAGTCCGCACAAACCGCCCACATACCAGTCACCACCATAGACCACCCCTGTCACAGAACAGTCTATAATCTGACCAAAATTAGCTCCGCATAAGCCCCCTGTGTACCGTTTGCCGTACACACCCACTTCAATTAATTTCAAATTCTTGACCTGCCCCGCCGCACCAATCCGGCCAAATAGACCCACATAATCACTGTCCGGCAAATATATATCAATATAACCAATTGTATATCCGCTGCCATCCAATCTCCCGACAAACGGTGTCGTATTATTGCCCACCGGGGTTTGTTCCCCTCCCAGATCGATATCGGCAGTCAAAACAAAGTGCTTGCCCCAATCGCCCGGCGTAGTCATCAGCGTCTGCCAGTCCGCAGGGCTGCTGATTTTGTAAGGCCGGACCGAAGACCCATCCCCGCCCGCATATATCCCAGCCCAAAGAGCTCCGCTGATGCAGAAATATATCCCAAAAGCTGCCAACCCCAACATGCTGTGATGTCTCATGCTATCCTCCAATCACCTGTTTAAAAAAACCTTCGACAAACTTTGTTGCAAATATAAGACAATTATTATAACAAAATCCACAATACCATGTCAATTGTGGAAACTACGTATTTTAACAGTCTATAATACGATTATTTACATCTGATTAATTTTACAAAATATTTTATTTTGTTGGCAACTTTTCCATCACAACCGACATATATATAGGCTGGCCCGAAGGAGGCCTGCGGGAGCATTTCCAGACTTTGTTTATAGCTTTTATGACAAAGTGCGAACCAAAAACTCCGAAATCTTCTACAATTCCATTTCTCAATTCCCCATCCACTGCCCCGCCAGAACCTTAAAATCGGCTAAATCAATTCGTCCATTGCTATCGGCATCGCAGGCAATGCTATATCCGGCCTGCCCTTCCACCGTCAGCCAGGCCATCTGCATCGCCTCCAGATCATCCACCCCCACCCCATCCGGACATGCAAAATCTCCCCGCCGGCCAAACTCCCAGCTCAATTGCGGGTACCCCACCCCATCTGCGCTCATCCGCCAGACATCCGCCGTCCCATTGGCCGCCTCCCCAGCAAAATCCCATCCCGCATCCGTAAACGTCGAAAGCGTCTGCATCTGGACTGTTGTTTTGGCCGCCGCATCTGCATTGGCTGTTGTAAAACCACATGCCGCAGAATCCCAGAAACAAGCCGTTTCTGTCCCCGATAAAGTGCCGCCGAAAGCTCTCACATTAGCCGCCCCGGAAGTAAATGAGTCGATGGCGCAGAAACAGTTTGATATATTACCATTGGCAACCCCGATAAAGCCCCCATAATAATTGAATCTTATGGTCGATGTTGGATCACTGTCTAAATCCTTGATGCTTCCTTTTGCATAACAATCATGCAAAACGGTGTTGCGTGACGTTTGACCAACAAATCCGCCCGCTCGACAGAAAGTGCCCCAATCCACTGTCGTATCCACATCGGCAAAGCAATACGTAACCATATTTGTGCCCGAGGTCAGCCAATAGAGCTGACCCACTCCGCCGCCCAGATATAAACTGCTGCCGTTGGTATTGATGGTTCGTATGATTCCAGCAGCCGAGCAGTATGACAATGTGCAGCTAAATCCAGCCGCGCCAACCTGACCAGCAATACCGCCGATACAGGCAGAACCTCCGCCGGTATTGTTGGTATAATCGATAGTCCCCCGAAAATGGCAATTAGTTACGTAATTAACATTGGTGGACGAGCCGACAATATCGCCAACGATGCCGCCAATACCACAGATCACGGCCGGCGAAGTGACGACGATAGTTGTCGTTGCATAACAATTCGCCGTATATCCAGCCTGGGAGGGTGCTGCTCCACCGGTTTGATATCCAACAAGACCACCAACATGTGCATAGGTATCATTCCCGCCGGTCGCAGACAGAAGCGTCATCGTTCCGCTGGCAGTGCAGTTTGTTATAATGCCGTGATTCGCCGCGGCTATCATGCCAAAACACAGATAGTGTGTATTATTGATTCCGATGTGATTGACTGCTCCGTTGACAGTGCAATTGTCGATAACGGAGCCGTACGCGTTTTCACCGACCAGTATAGCCGTATAACACTGCCCTGGATTGGGCGCCGAACCATCGACTGCGGCGTTCATAACCGTGAGATTTTTAACCGCAGCGCCTTTGCCGCAAACTCCGAACATGGCGGTATGATTCACAGCGTCAGGTGTATCGTCAACATCAATTCCGCAGATGGTTCGGCAATTGCCGTCAAACGTACCTGTGAAATAAGCTGCTGTAGTGCCAATGGAGGCAATCTCGCCGGCCGCAGTAAAGTCTAAATCCGCCAGCAAAACAAAACATTTGCCCCAATCCGCAGAAGTTGACACAATCTCTTTATAATCATCCACACTTTGAATACGATAAGGGTCGTTCTGCGTACCTGTCCCACCACTATATGCGCCGCATATCCCCCTCTTGCCAGCCAGTAACACAAAAATGAGCAATATAATCCGTCGCATCGTATCGTTTCCTAATTCTTATTTTCAATCAATACTGTTCAGTAAGTTTGGAAAGAAGTTAGGAGATGTAGATTTGGCGGCTGGGAAGAATGGTCGTATAGGGTATAATCTGATAAGGATTCGTCTCCGTCCCATCACCACCCGAAACGCCACCACCCCCGACAACACCACTGCCGCAAAAATTAAAACCACCCCCAAATCCGTACCCCAATGTCTCATCATCTCTCTGTGCCTGTCAATCCTAAGGTGTTAATCTGTCCCTCATTTCAATCAAAAAATAAATAATCGAATTCTGTTCTTACAGATAATTGGGATGCTGAAAGCTCCATCCCCGTTTGTCGCAAAAGAGATAATTATTATACCAAAATCCACAATTTCATGTCAACTGCGAAAACTTCCCATTTTAACATGCCATAATAAGACCATTTACATCTGCTTATTTTTATAATATATTTTATTTTGTTGGCAACTTTTCCTCTCCATCCGACATATATATAGGGCCTGCTCAGAAAGGACAGGCAGAAGGAAAAAGGAAATAGCAAAAGGAGGGATATCATGATAACCACCAATACACAAATCAAACCCAAACATATATACCTATATGCCTATATACCTATATACTTTTATCTTGTTAATCCTGTAAATCCCGTCAAAAAGATGATCTCTTGTATTTACCCAAAAGACCGATATAATGCGAGTTTTCGTGGTGATCAGAAATAAAGGTGTCAGTATTTTTCCCGACAGCAATAAAACTGGTTTAAGGAAGACGACGATGAATAGCAAAGGAATCACAAGCGTATTGGCAGGACTGATCATGAGCTTAAGCATCCTCTCACAGGCCGCCCCGGACTGGGAAAATCAGGCCGTTTTCGGCATCAACAAACAAAAACCCCATGCAACCCTGATGCCCTACGCGGACAAAGCCATGGCCGCCCAATGCGACCGAACCGCAAGCCCTTACCGCAAAAGCCTTAACGGCAACTGGAAATTCAACTGGGCACCCAATCCCGAAAGCCGCCCCGCGGATTTCTACAAATCCGACTTCGATATCTCAGGCTGGAAGGAACTGCCCGTACCCAGCAACTGGCAGTTACATGGCTACGGCATCCCGAATTATACCAACGTGACCTATCCATTTGCCAAGAATCCCCCCAGAGTAACAGACGAACCCCCTGTGAATTACACTAATTATAAATGGCGTAATCAGGTCGGCTCCTACCGGACCACCTTTACCGTCCCGTCCGACTGGAAAGGCCGGCAGGTCTTTATCTGCTTTGACGGCGTGGACTCGGCCTTCTATCTGTGGATCAACGGCCAGAAAGTCGGCTACAGCCAGGATAGCCGTACCCCCGCTGAATTTGATATTACCCCGTATCTCAAAAGCGGAGAAAATACCCTCGCCGCAGAAGTCTATCAATATTCAGATGGGTCCTATCTGGAAGACCAGGATTTCTACCGCCTCAGCGGTATCTATCGCAATGTCTTTCTGTATTCGGTCCCATCGGTGCACATCCGCGATTTCTTCGTTCGCACCGACCTCGACGAGAATTATCGCGATGCGACGATGCAGGTTGAGATGGAACTGGTCAACTATGGCAACACCGCCAAATCCGCAGTCACCCAGATTGAACTGCTCACCAGCGACGGCAAGACCGCAACGACCATCAAGACCGAAGCTATTGATGTCATTGCGGGTCGGAATATATTAAATGGCCCCACCGTCAAAATCCCGCAGCCCAAACTCTGGAGCGCCGAGAGCCCGAATCTTTACACCGTCGTCATTACCCTGTTTGACAAAAACAACAATGCCCTTGAGCACCTGTCCACCCGCATCGGATTCCGCAAATCGGAAATCAAGGACGGCCAACTGCTGGTCAACGGCAAACCCGTCTATCTCAAAGGCGTCAACCGCCACGAACACGACCCTGACACAGGACATTTTCTCAGCCGGGAATCAATGATTAAAGATATTCAACTGATGAAACAGCACAATATCAACACCGTCCGCACCTGCCATTACCCGGATGTGCCGGAGTGGTATGACCTGTGTGATGAATACGGCCTTTACATCATCGACGAAGCCAACATCGAATCGCATGGCATGGGGTACGGCAGGGAAAGTCTGGCCAAGCAGCCCGACTGGGCCGAGGCCCACATGGACCGAATGCAGCGGATGGTCGAACGCGACAAAAATCATCCCTGCGTCATCATCTGGTCGCTGGGCAACGAAGCCGGCGACGGTCCCAACTTCGAAGCCAACAGCGCCTGGGCCAGGCAGCGCGACGGTTCCCGCCCGATTCACTATGAACAGGCCGGGGAACGCCCGCATACCGATATCGTCTGCCCGATGTATGCCTCGATTGAACACATGGTTCGCTATGCCTCAAAGGCCCAGACACGCCCGATGATTCAATGCGAATACGCTCACGCCATGGGCAACAGCGTCGGCAATCTCCAGGACTACTGGGACGCCATCGAAAGCCACAAGCACCTTCAGGGCGGCTCCATCTGGGACTGGGTGGACCAGGGCCTGACCAAGAAAGCCGACCCGGTCATCGTGGTCAAAGACCGCAGCGGTCGGGGCAATGATGCCAGGGTCTTTGGCACCCTCGCTGACGGTCCCCAGGGCCGCAAGGCAGTCAACGGCTTTATGGCGATGGGTGACACGCCCAGCCTGAATATCACCGGCACCGAGATTACCGTGGAAGCCTGGGTCAAACCGGAACCGGCCACCGATCACGGTCCGATTATCAGCAAGGGTGATTCACAGTATGCCCTGAAGGTCAGCGGCGACGGCAAGAACCTTGAATTCTTTATCTATGATTCCACCTGGCAGACCGTTTCGGCGCCCCTGCCGACCAATTGGGTCGGAACCTGGCACCATGTCGGCGGCAGCTTTGACGGCAAGGAACTGAAGGTCTTTATCGACGGCAAACAGGCCGGGGCAAGACCCTTCACTGGAACGATTCAATATAATGCCTATATCCCCATGATTGGCACCGACCACGAACACATGTGGCGCAACTCTAAAGGAGCAATCCGCCTGTTCAAAGGCCTGATTGGTCCGGTTCGTGTGTATAACAAAGCCCTTGCTGCCGAGCGTCTGAACCAACTGAACGCCGCAGTCGATAGCTCCTGCGTGCTGTCGCTGGATATGAAGGCCGATGATGTGCAGATTACCGAAACCGCCAAGACCTTCATGGCTTACGGCGGCGACTGGGGTGATGTGCCCAACGACTGGAATTTCTGCTGCAACGGTCTGATTCAGCCGGACCGCACTGTCAATCCGCATATTCTGGAAGTCAAGAAAGTCTATCAGAATATCAAGGCCACCGGCGTAGACCTGACCGCAGGCAAGATCAACGTCAAGAATAAATATTTCTTCATCAATACCGATTTCACCGAAGCCCTCTGGGAGTTGACTGAAAACGGCGTGGTTATTCAAAGCGGCTCTCTCGGCTCACTGGATATCGCCCCGCAGACCACCAAAGAAGTGGCGATTCCGCTCAAAAAAGTGACTCCGAAGGCAGCGGCGGATTACCAGTTGAAAATCGCCTTTGTCCTGAAAGAAAACACCCTGTGGGCGGACAAAGGCCATGTGGTTGCCTGGGACCAGTTTGGGATGCCGTATGAAATCCCCAGTCCCAAAGAAACCGTTCTGGATTCGATGACGGAGGTGGTTCTGGAAAACAATGACAAGGCCATTTCCATCAAGGGCGACAACTTTGCCGTGGCATTCAACAAAACCACCGGCCTGCTGGAAAACTGGACGGTTCAGGGCAAATCCATGCTGGCCGCACCGCTGACCCCGAATTTCTGGAGAGCCGCCACCGATAACGACGATGGGTATAATATGACCCAGAACAACGGCATCTGGAAAAATGCATTCGTCAAAGGCACGGTTGACGCTGTGACTGCAAAGCAGATTGCCCCGCAGGCGGTTGAAGTTGTGGTTTCCCTCAAACTGGCCGCAGGCGGCAGCAGTCAGCGGATCCGGTATGTGGTTTACGGCAGCGGCGATATCCTGATCCAGAACCAGATTCAGGTTGCCCGGAATCTGCCTTTTGTGCCGCGATTTGGCTTGCAGGCTCAGATTCCGGGGGCCTTCAAGGCTATGAAGTGGTATGGACGGGGTCCGGAAGAAAACTATGCCGACCGCAAGACCGGCTATGCTGTGGGTATTTATAACAAAGACGTCTATAAACCCCAGTATCGATATATCCGCCCGCAGGAAAACGGCAACCGTACCGATGTCCGCTGGGCCTGCTGGACGGATGAGACGGGTTTTGGCATCCTGGCTGTGGGTCAGCCGATGATGAACGCCAGCGCCTGGGGCTATACGCAGCAGGACCTGGAAATAGCCCGTCACCCCTACGAGCTGCTGAGCCGGGATACGATTACCCTGAATCTGGACTATGGCCAGACGGGTGTCGGCGGCGACAACAGTTGGGGTGCTCGTCCGCACCGGGAATATACCCTTCAGGCCAACCAGACGTATGAATACAGCTTCCGCCTGTGTCCCGTGCAAAAAGGCGATATTTCCGTCATACAAACTCTTGCAGACAAGGCCCTGCCTGTTGTAGAATAGTCGGCCATGGATGGTAATAGTTTATCAGATTACTTACGAAAGGATTGTCTATGAAGAAAACAGTGGTTGTGTTACTGATGGTTGGAATGGTGGTTTTGTGCGGCTGTGAAAACAAACAGCTCAAGGATGCTCAGGCTCAGAATGCTCAGTTGAAAGCGGATGCGGAAAAGGCCAAAGCTGATGCCGTTGCCGCCGAAGGCAAAGTGGCTCAGATGGAAACCAAGCTGGCCGAAATGAAGAAAAAAGATCAGGAAACCCAGACTCAGGCCCTGAATTCCATCCGCAATATGCTGGAAAAGGAAAACGCCAAGACCAAAGACCTGAACGCCAAGATTGCACAACAGGGTGAAACTATCAAACAGAAAGACAGCCAGATTAAGACCCTCGAAGGCCAGCTTGCTGAAATGAAAGCCGTCGCAGAAGCCGCCGCCAAGGAAGCTCAGAAAGCGACAGGACAGCCGGCTCCCCAGCAGTAATTCAGGACATATTGACCCCTGTAACACAAAAGGCGAACTACCCAGTTCGCCTTTTTTATTTCTTAAATCCCCCATGCCACCTCTATTAAAATAGAACGTAAGTCCATTATATATAATATACTTACAACACAACAGGGTTTGTTTTAAACATATTCTCTTGAATTTTCCTGTTAATATAGGTATAATTGCTTTTAGGCTGTCGTTTTATGGAGTGTATTGAACATTAATTTCCGGAGGTAATGTGATGAAAACTTTAGCTTTGTATGCAGGTCTGTTTGCGTTTCTGTTTTTGGGTCATGCTGTTCTGGCTGAGGACCCCGATTATGGTAATGAACACACCTCGGCATTTGCCATCGATGCTGATGGAAGCGTCATCTTTGGTTATCTGGAAAGCGGGGATTATGACTGGTTTACCTTTGATAGCCCCGGCGACACCCGTTTCAGGATTACGTTCAGCAACGGTGCAGGCAACTGGAAGCTGATTCGTCTCTATCAGGCCAATGAATTCGGTGATCCGGTTGAAGTGATGGCCTGGTGGCAAGGCGGCGTGGGCAGCACGGCGCGGACTATCTTCATGGAATATACCCGCCCCTGTTATCTTCGGGTAGAAAACGAAGCCGGGTCGTACAGTGTCAAAGTCGAGACGCTGGGGACTACTCCGGCCGACAGTTATGGGGACGACTGCATTTCGGCAACCCCGATTGTTGTGGACGCCCCGGAGACCCTGGGGACACTGGATCACACCGATCCGCTCAGTTATGACCACGACTGGTTTGTTTTCTCAACAGAACCTTTGCACACCTATCATGTCCGCCTGTGGTATCTGGACAACTGCAATGTGTGGTTTTATGTCATGAATGATACCTGCGGCACGCAGATTTACGGCGCTTCAACCGATATGACCATGAC